>DATFQZ010000208.1:0-2373 GCA_035263765.1 Candidatus Angelobacter sp.
ATGGCCTTCTACGACGCCGAATACACGCTGGAAAAAGCCCGTTTCAAACTGGCGCACGAGACCGGCGATCTGCTCGCCGCGCTCCGGCCCTGAGGAGCCGTCATCCTGGAAAGATGGCCCGGGACCTGGAAGGTAGAATGGAACCCGGGCTCCAAGTAACCGTGATTCCAGACTACTCTTGTGTGCCAAAAGACACAAGATTGCAGTCGGTTAATTCCGGGTACCAGGCTTCCCATTCACTTGCGATAAATATAAAAGGGTGTGGCTACTTTGGAACGACGCACAAAGGGCTCAGAATCAGCTAGTTGAGTGACGAGCGGGGTCCTGAGGGGCTGGCAAAATGCAGGGTTATGAAGATATCCCGGACTTTAGGTGTGTCGGCGGGGCGGTTGGGCGAGCTTTTCCTGGTGACGGAGGGCGGTTACTGAGAGCCGCTCCAGGCGACGTAGAGCAGCCTTGAGCTTGCGGTATTGTCGGGCAGCGGCTTGATAGAGTGGGGCGGTTTCCGGAGTGAGGTTGATGGTGACCGTCTTACCGTTGGCGTTGTAGGTCCTTTGGAAGTAGGGGCCGTGGCGCTTGGCCGGGTCCTTCTGGCAAGCACACTGAGACTTGCCGCACCGCATCATACGCTGCAGCACGGTTCCTTTGCAGAAGAATTCCAACTGCTGGAGTTCACCTTTGAGTTCCTCAAAGCGCAGCCGGTGACGCTCCAGCGCCGCGGTGGATGGGGATAGTTTTCCAGGCATATGGATCAGATGAATGGTGCGATTTTTATTCCTACAGCAATACTACTGTAGGAAATATGTGCAGCGCAACCCACTCCACTGTTCTCGCCTCTCCTGCTCTCGCGGAGTTCAGCTTGCTGGAATCTTGGCTCGCCTCCGCACCCGCCGCCCAACTACCCTTACATGCTGTCGAGTCCGAACAACATGCACGCGGCCGCGAAGTGCAACGCTTGTTGCTGCAAGCCCACCTCCAGCAACGCGGCCACGGCGATGTCGGTCCCGCACTGTCGGTCGTCGGCCCCGATGGCCTCCCACAGTGTTACACCCATCGCCGCCTCAGTTCGCGCACGATCACCACCATCTTTGGGCCGGTGCAGATCGAGCGCCTTGGCTACTCCCGGCCTGGCGCGCCCAGCATCTATCCGCTCGATCCAGCCCTGGCCCTACCCGCTCGCTCGTTCTCCTACGAGTTGCAGAGGCGCTTGGTGAAGGCGGCCGTCCTCAATCCCTTCCAGGAGTCGGTGACCACCATTGCCGAACTCACCGGCGTCGCCGTTCCCAAGCGCAGCCTCGAAGAAATCGTTCGCGATGCTGCCCGGGATTTCGATGACTTCTATCAGCAGCGTCTGCCTGCGCCCGACTCCGGCCCCATCCTGGTGGCCGCCATCGATTGCAAAGGAATTCCAATGGTCAAGCCGGAAAGCAATGCGCCAGCTGCTCCACGTCTCACCAAGGGCCAGAAGGCGAACCGTAAACGCATGGCGACGGTAGCGGCGGTCTTCACACGACAGCCCTGGATTCGCACCCCTCAACAGGTAATTGAGAGCCTCTTCCGCAGCCGCAGCAAGGAAGAGTCGGCCTTGCTCCCCACTCCACCGCGCTCGGAGAACAAACGCGTGTGGGCCAGCCTCACTAAAGGCAAGACCGCCGTGATCGACGAAGTGATCGCAGAAATGCAAAAACGCGATCCTGCTGCCACCAAGACGCGTCTCGCCCTGACCGACGGGGAACGGGCCTTGCAGAATCTGGTCGATCAAAAGCTCGGCGTCACTTTGATTCTCGATCTCATGCACGTGCTGGAAAAGCTCTGGAAAGCTGCCTTCGTATTCCACCGTGAGGGCAGCCTGGAAGCCGAACTTTGGGTGCTGGAGCGGACCCTGAGCATCCTTTCCGGCGAGGTAAGTCAGGTGGTCAAGGGAATTCGACAGAGCGTCACCAAACGCCAGTTATCCGGCGCCAAACGGACCTGTCTGCTCGGCGTGGCCTCGTACCTTTACCGCAATCGGCATCGCATGCGATATGACGAATACCTGGCCAATGGCTGGCCCATCGCCAGCGGCGCTGTCGAGGGCGCCTGCAAGAACCTGATCAAAGATCGAATGGAACGTTCTGGAATGCGCTGGACCGAGGCTATGGCTGAAGCCGTCGTCAAACTTCGCGCCATTTACCTCAGCAGCGACTTCGACCGCTATTGGCTATTTCACATCCAGCAGGAACAGAACCGGCTACGCGCCCACCGCCGGATCGTCGTTCCAAAGTAGCCACACCCAAAGGATTTCGGTCCCGTATCACCCTCATCCGAGCTTCGTACGAGTGGCGCGTGATACGGACACGATGAGTCCGCCGGACGGTGGACTGAATCCATGCA
>DATFQZ010000209.1:0-18747 GCA_035263765.1 Candidatus Angelobacter sp.
CCATGGCTCCCCGTTATTAGCTTGGGTTGGCGTAAAGCTTGATGTCAGTTCGCCGGTTTTTCTCGCGGCCTTCCGCTGTAGCGTTATTATCGAGGGGCTTGTCCGGTCCATTGCCGACGGTGCGCAAGCGGCTACCGGGGAAGCCGTATTTCTCCATCAGGTAATCGCGCACGGCGTCAGCCCGCTGGCGAGAGAGCTGCATATTGTAAGTGCGCTGGCCGGTGGAATCGGTGTTGCCTTCAATATCCACCACGGTGTTTTCGTAGGCGCGCATTTGCCCTCCGATTTCATCCACGACAGCACGCGAATCCAGGCTCATGTGCGCCGAATTCGGCTCGAAGTAGATGGAGCGATGCTGCGTTGCCAGCGGCACGGCGCCCTTGGCCGGCGCCTTATATTCGATCGGGGCTTCACTCGACGCGGTGGAGAACCCCGCGCTGCGCAATTGCTGAATGTAACGGCGATCCAAGCTCTCTTCGGGATTGCTGGTGTGTTTGATCATGCGCAGTTCGCGATACATGTCCTGCGCCATGCCGAAGATGTTGGCATAGTCGGAGTTCGCGCCGCTGCCCAGAAAAGAAGCATTGTCGGCATAGTCGGCCAGCTTGACGCCGCCCAGCATGGTCTTGGCAAGGTCAGCCGGGATGTTGAAGTCCTTCACGCTGCCAATAACGTTGTAGGCGCGCTCGGGATGGTTCTTGATGAATTCCACGCCTTCCAGCCACCCCTGCGCGAACTTAATCACAGTCTGGGGATGCTTCGCGGCAAAGCGGTCGCTGACGACCAGGATGTCGGCGATCAGTCGATTGGCGACGCGCGTGTCGTAGATCTTCTTGGAGCCGGCGCGCTTATCCACAGCGTCGCTCATGTCCGGATCCCATGCCACAGCGGCATCCACTTTGTTTTGGGCGAACAACACGGCCGGCTCGATGCCGTCCTTGGTATGGACCGCATTCTTGAAGATTTCATTGCGTTGTTCGGTGCTCAAGCCGGAAGCTTGCAGACCGTTCCACAACAGGAAATGCGAAGGCGTGTAAGGAGCGAAAGCTATCGTCTTGCCGGCAAGGTCCTCAATGCTGTTGACGCCTTGTTTGCCGATCACGCCGTCAGCGCCGCGCGACCAGTCCACCATCAGGAAGGCGTGCGAGCCAAAACCCTTTTCCTGGAACTGGCCGTAATCCTTGGCGTAGACGTCGAGTGTTGTCAGCATGACGTCAACGTTGTTGGTGGCAAGCGCGGAAGCGCCTTCCGTCCAGTCGTCAATGATCTTGAAAGAAACCTTGAGGCCTTTTTGCGCAAAAATGGAATCCGGCGCTGTTTCCAGCCCGCCATTGGCCACCAGGCCGCCCACACACCCCACCCACACGTTCACGCGCACCCGGACTTCGGGATTGTCGTCGCTGCTGCTGGCGGAAACGGGAAGCTCCAGCGGCTTGGTGGTATCCACTTTGGCGCTGCTGCCGGAAGAGCCTTTGCCTCCGGTCAGCTTGTCCCAGTCGAGGTAGCCGTAGCGGTGAAGGCCGAAGCCCACCAGGGCAAGGCCAATAATGAAGATAAAAACCCATCCACCTTTTTCAATTTTCACGGCCATGGTATTCCTCCAAAATGTGCGTCGATTGTGGACGCAGGGGCTAAACCCCGTCTCGTTCAGAACCCTTGTCGCGGCCTCTTAAGGCCGCTCTTCGACCCAGACGGCCCTCAGGAGCCTCTTCCACGCCTAGCTCGTCTTTTGCTGCTCTTTGCCGCCGATAGTCTTTTCCGCGGATGCACTGGCGCCGCTGGCCGCGGGCGAAGCCACCCCCATTTCGATCTTGAATTGCTTGACCAGTTCGCTGGCCTGGAGCTTCTCGGCTTCATCTTCGATCTTGATCTTCTGTTGATCGACGTTGCTCAAGGCCATATCCATGCGGGCTTCATTCACTGCGGTCTCTTCCTGAATCTTGCGCACCATCTCGTCGTGGGTCTGGCTGATCCCGGCGACGTCAAACTGTTCCATGACGTCGGCAACCTTCTTCTGCCACTCCGCCCGGCGATGGTCGGCGATGGCATTGAGCGCCTCCTGCGTCTTGCGGTCTTTTTCCCGCATGAAGGCTTGCTTCACGGTCATGGCCTTCTCAAACGCCGCCCGCGCCGTAGTGAGCTGTCCCTGGTTGCGCGCCAGAGCACTCTTGGTCTGCTCCAACTGCGCGGCAAAGCTGCCGGCGATGTCGTCGCGGTTGGCCTGGATGGCAGCCTTGACCTTGGCGGTAAGGCTGGCGATATCGTCCTGGTACTTGGCCTGTTCCCGCTCCAGCAAGGTAACGTTGGCCTTGACCATGGCGATGCTCTCATTCATGCGCGGCACCTGGTCATTCATGTCGCGGATGTTCTGCTGCAGGATCAGCTCCGGATCTTCCGCCACGGAGATGAAAAAGCCCACGAAGGACCGGACAAGTCTTTTTAAACGCTCCCACATAATGACTCCTTTACCTCATGCCTTCCCCCCGGCTTTTGCCGGAGGCGAAGCGGTGCTGCTGCCGGTGGTGATCGGATTTTCCGTCACAAACGGCGCAACCGCGTCAGAGATCTTCTTTTCTTCCTGCTGTTTCTTGAGCCGCCAGCCGAAGAAGCGTTCCTTTTCTTTGGTGACGGCATCATTGTTAGCCTGGATCTTGGCCCGTTGCTCGGCAACGTACTTGTCGAGCTCGGCCTGGATCTGGGCGTTCTCCTGCGTCTTCTGCGCTTCCATCTGGTTGACGGCCCGTTCCTGGACGCGCTCGTAAGTGTCGAGCGCGCGGTCGCGGCGCACGGCGTCCTGAATCACGTCCTTAATGTCCACGCCTGCGGCGTCCAGCGCCACCAGGACAGAAGACCGGCGGACGTCGGCCGGCATGGCGCGAATGTGTTCGCTTTGCAGCATCTCCGCAACTTTCAGGATCGAGTATCCCTGCGGCGCGGGTGGAATTTCAGCAGCCTTGTAAATCTCGTCAAATGAAGTGGGGTCAGAGACAGGGCTCGAGAACTTGGGCTCAACGGCGATTTCGGAGGCGATATCCGCCACTCTTTGCGCAGGGCTGGTGGCTGCCGCCGCTTGTGCGCCAGCCGGGACGACGGGAGCGTTCGGATCGTCCACCGAGACGAAGTAGTTGTACCACTTTTTAGTCATACCACCTCCACCTGAGCGGTCCATCGCCGCTGGCGCATGCAGGCTTCGCAAAAACATCGCTCGTCGGGAGA
This sequence comes from Candidatus Angelobacter sp., assembly GCA_035263765.1. Lineage (GTDB taxonomy): Bacteria > Acidobacteriota > Terriglobia > Terriglobales > Acidobacteriaceae > Angelobacter. The sequence continues at coordinate 3,217 of DATFQZ010000209.1, forward strand.
AAAACTTATGTGCTGGTCTGGCCTTGAAAAGTAATTCCGTTCACCTTTTTTGTCAAATCCAGCGGTACTCTCCTCAAACCCGATCAATGATTATAAGAAGGTAATCAAAGATTACCCTCAGCGAATACCCTGTGGTGGCCCATAAACAACTCCATTAGAAGCCGGCCAGAAGCGGGGATCAATTCAGATACAATGTGCATTTTCACCGTTCAAAATGACGCAGTATTTGAACTGACAAAACCTTACGTTGGGGTTAAAAGTCATGTCTGCCAAAACGCTCTCCGCCGTGCTCAGCCGGGTTGTGGAGACCAAGGCCGAATACGATGTTCGGCTCCTGGCCCAGCAACTTGGGACCAATTACCGCTCGCTAATGTACTGGCTTCGCGGCGACCGGTTGCTGCCGGCGTACCTGCTGCCGCGCCTGTGCACCCTGCTGGGGAATTACGAAGCCCTGGACCTGCTGGAGAGCCAGGCAGGAAGGGTGGCTTTCAAAATTCCTGACCCCAAACAGACTTCGGAAGAAGAATTCAGGGCCATCTCGGCCTTGATCAAGGACGTGGGCGAAGCGCTGGAGAGCATTGCCAACACGCTAGCCGACGGCGTGGTGGAGACCCGCGAACTCTCTATCACCATCCCCAAACTGGAAGCCGTGATTCAAGAGTGCGCGTCACTGAAGTATTGGCTCGAGAACCTGCACAAGAAGAAAAAGAAAATACGGAAGTAAGAATCAAGAGCATGCGAATCGGACTGCTTTTCGGTGTCGGATTGCCTTTGCTCCTCTACAGCTTTCACACGTTCGACCGCATCGTGAGAGCCGAGTATGAGATGGATCGAATGGCATGGGAGGCGGATGGCAGGCCGTTCGGTTTTTTCTGGAGAGTACCGGAATGCTCATTGTTCCCGAGCATTTGGGCAAGGAGCCGTTTGGTTTTTGTCTGGCTGTTCACGACTCCTTCCTGGGCAGCTAATTCGGACAATTGTCGCGCCTGGCTGAGGCGCTTTCGCATATGTTTCCTGGCTGTCAACGTCCTGGTAGTGAGTCTCTTCTTGATGCTCGCTTCAAGGTGATGCAACCGAAAGCAGCGCTGCCGGGTTTGCACGCAACTCGTACAATAGAACCATGACCCCCAACCCATTAGCGGACACAGCGCGCCGCACGATGTTGTTCAGGGAGATCGTGGGCATTGCCGTGGACTCTTTTCGCGCCAGCAAGGTACGGTTCGCCCTGACCACGTTGGGCATGGTGATCGGCACGGCTTCGCTCATCATGGTGGTTACCATTGGGCTCACCGGCAAGCAGTACGCCCTCCACCAGATCCAGGCCATCGGGGCCAACATGGTTGTGGCCTGGTGGGAAGGTGGCGCCAATTCATCTGTCTACAGCGGCGCCAGAGACGATCTGACTGTAGATGACATGAAGGCGGCCGAAGAACGCGTTCCGGGGATCAAGGCCGCCTCGCCCATGGTCGAATTGCATGATCGGATTTCCGTCGGCGGCGGCAAGGAGCGCGACATCCTCATTTTGGGCGTCTCGCCGCAATACGCCACGGTACGCAACCTGGAAATCCTCGCCGGCCGGTTTTTTGACGATGAAGACTCCATGGCGCGATGGAAGGTCGCGGTAGTCACCCAGAAGTTCGCGCAGAAGGTGTTTGGCGGCCAAGATGCGGCCAAGGACCGCGAGATCAAAATCAATGGGCTGTCCTTCACGATCATCGGCACCTTTCGCGAGCGCGTGGAAACGTTCGGACAGTCGGAGATCGGCGACGACACGATTCTGATTCCCTACAGCGTGGCGCGCTATTTCACCGGCAACGACCAGGTCAAGCAGATCTTTTTCTCAGCTTCTGATGCCGGCGAGGTGCCCCGGGTGACGGAGATGATCCGCCAGGTGATTCAATCGCGGCACCGGCCAGAATCTGTTTACCACGTGGACAACCTGACGCAACTGCTGCAAGTGGCCGACAAGATCGCTAACGCGCTGACGCTGGTGCTGCTAGGCGTGTCTCTGATCACCCTGATCGTCAGCGGCGTAGGCATCATGAACATCATGCTGGCCAACGTGCGCACCCGCATTCGCGAGATCGGGATTCGCAAAGCGATCGGCGCTACCAAACGCGAAATCGGGCTCCAATTCCTCACGGAAGCCATGCTCATTTCGCTGGCCGGCGGCGTGATCGGGACCATCCTGGGCCTGGCCGTTCCGTTTTCGGTTCGCTTCCTCACCGAATACCGCATTCCCATTTCGGGCTTGTCGGCCATCATCGCGATTTCCGTGGCGTCGCTCGTCGGGATTGCTTTCGGCACTCTTCCCGCAACGCGTGCTGCCCAACTGGATCCAGTGGAAGCGCTGCACTATGAGTGAGCAATTGGTTGAACATTACGGGTTGGCGGTTCCTCGACGCTTCAGCAAGAGTGTGTAGGGAAAGCCAAGCTGTCCCGGTCGCCCTCGCTCATTTGGAATGTCAAGGCGCGCATATCTTCACTCAGGTGATCGAGTTTTGACGTTCCCACGACCGCGTGAAAATTCGGCGCGGTTTGCAATATGTAATTGAGCGCGATAACCGACAGCGGAGCGCTATACTTCTGGCTGAGAGATATGAGCCGACTTACCCTTCGCTCATCCTCCGGTTTGCGTTCAGCCAGTCGGCGGTCCATACATCCCTTTAAGTCGCCGCGCCCCAGCGGTGAGTAGGCAAGGAAAGGAAGACCGTTTCCGCGAAGATAGTCCACATATGTCCCGTCGCGGGAAATGTTCTGCGCACCCTTCCACCGCTCCCCATCTTTGGCCGGGAGAGCGTTAAATTCATTGCTTACCCACGGCACGACGTTTGCCTCCCGCAAGTAGGCTCGAAACTCCTTGAGCCTCGCAAGAGAGACGTTGGAATATCCGACATTCTGGACCTTCCCGGATCTCAAGAGTTCAACGCTCCATTCGGCAATCGCCGACGCAGGAACTTTCGGATGATCATAGTGCAATAGATACACGTCGATGTAATCGGTGCCAAGGGCTCGTAACGAATCGTCCAGTTGGCGCAATAGCTTTTTCCGCGTCAGCGGCCAGAAAAGGCTCGGGTGTCCGCCCTTCGAGATGATCCGGAAAGCGCCGCGACCCAACGGATGTTTCCTCACGAAGCGTCCGACAACCCCTTCGCTCCAGTACATCCTGGCGGTATCGAACGAGTTGATGCCCATCTCAACGGCGCCGTTCAGGATGGCCTCCGCGCGCTTTGTCGGAGCGATATTCCATGATGCAAGATTCGGCACGGCAATCATCCAATCGGTACCGAGAACTATTCTTGACATTTCGGATTTCATGTCGCTGCTTTAAATGTAGGTCTTGATCAAGCGTTCCGCCAACCGATGGGCCAGCGCCATGATCGTAAGCGTGGGGTACTTCTCACTGAGAACCGGTATCACGCTGCCGTCACAGACATAAAGGTTCTTACTCTTGAAATATTTCAGATCCTTATCGACCACGCCGCCTCTCGGGTCAGCGGCCATTCGGCAGGTGCCTACGTAATGAATGCCTGACCCCGGAGGAGACGCGACGTCATCTGCAATGTAACCGCTGGCCTTCCTTAGCATTCGTCGGCCCAGCGCGGCGAGCTGCCGGCCGTGGTCGGCCTCGATCTCTGACGTTTCGTAATCAATACGCACCTGACGTTGTCCGAAATGATCTACGTGATCGGCCAAAACGACCTTGTTCTTTCGCTGCGGAACGGCTGGGCTGAACAACACCAACGTCGCCGCGCTCTTAAAGACTTGCCGCGAAATGGTTTCCATCAAGAATCGGGGCAACCGGGGCATTTCGGCCAGATAATAGGGAACCTTCATGAAATCCGACCAGAAGTGGCCCGCGAATGGAAAGCGTTTCCCTTGGGAATCCTTGATCTGACCGCCCAGCAATATCTGATCGCCATAACCGCGGTCTTCGTTCGCCGGCCTGAACCACAATCGAAAGAGACTGCTGCCAACGACTGTAACCGGGCTATCCTGCAAAAACTCGCCGACCTGCTCGGCTTTGCTCCGGTCGTCGGCGAACGAGTTCAGCAGCAGCCGCGGCGATTCGATTGTGCCTGCACAGACGATAACCACATCCGCTTCAATCTCGACGATCCGCGCGGCGCGTTCGTCGATCGCCACGACATGGGAGATCGAGAACCCCTCCGCATTGTCACGGCCGTCGGCGGTGAGTTTGATGGCTCTGGTGTGTTCGAGCAGCCGAAAGTTTCGCAGCGCTCGTATCTCCGGCAGGAGATGCGTAGAGAATTTATAGATGCTGCCGGAACGGCACCCGCGCCCGCAATTACCGCAGGCCACGCATTTTTGCGCGGAATCGGGCCGCAAGTCGACGGCTTTTCTCTGCTGCAAAAAGAAAAGATCCGGGCCTAGCGAGCCAGCGTTGCTGTCGATGAAAATGCGGTCAATTTGTCTGGCGCTGCGGGGCGCGAGAAAGGATCCGTCCGGAAACTGACGCAAACCCGTGCGCTCACCCACCACGCATGCGAGCCGCTCGACCTCAGAATAGTGATCGGCAAGATCGCCCAGAGAAATCGGCCAACGGCAGTCCTCACTATAGGGATTCCGGTTGGCAAAATCGTCCTCTGAATACCTCAGGCAGTTTGCATTCCAGAGGTTCTGCAGGCCGTTGACGTGGTGAATTTGGTAGTGATGGAATCCGCCTTCCCGTGGACATTCTACGGAGCTCCGGCTACCGGCGTCCGCGAGGAGCGGATGAACGATAAACATTTCCGGCCTGACCGGGAAAGTGGTATGAGGGCCTATTTCAAAATGGCCTTTTTGTTCAGGGCTCAGCTCGTTTTGAAATTCGGATTGCGCTGGAATACCGCCTGAGTTGATGACCAGTACATCGGCGCCCGCCTTCGCCAGACGATAGGCGAGGATTCCCCCGCCGGCGCCGGTACCAATCACGCAGAACTTCGCGCGAAGCGTCACCACCGGCCTACTCGGGCCGAGCGCGCAAAGGCATCGCTCGCGAAATACAGGTACTCCACAAAATCGCAAAGCACCTTAATTTCGCACCGCGCGAAATATTGCCGCGGCGTCAGATCGGGCGTCGCGTTTTGTCGCCACGCCGTCCATAAGGGGCGGAGTTGGTCGTTCCGCTCCATGATCTCCGGGATCAGCTTGATGATCGGCTCGATGCGGCCGGCGTATGGTGAGACCTGGCAGAGTCGCTTGGCCAGCAAGTCATGGCCGCTCATGATAGGACAATCATACTTCAACTGGGATTTCCGTTTTGGGTTCTCCAGCAAAGTTCAGGATATACCAAGCACCAACCGTCGATCCCGCGCGCTGCATTTTCTTCGCGGGAGCCGCTTGCCTTCCTTGATCCGCTGCTCGGCCGTTCCTTAGGAGTCTGCTTGCAGGCGCCCGTCGCGCAGAACGATACATTTGCGTCCGCCCCAAACTACACTGTCGCCAAGAAAGCCGCCAATCCAGACTAGAAATCCCAGCACGTCCTGCACCGGCAGCAGCCACCACTGCCGCCGCAGAAGACGATCGCGAAGGACAAACTCTGAGGTGGCTAGCGCGGCCCCGTAACGCACCACCACAGTGAGCAGGACGAGTGGCCAAACAGCACCCAGCGTCGCCCAAAGGAGCAGCGCTAGAGGAAGCGGATACGTGAACGCCTGTCCCCAGTATCCTACGGGCCGCGAACGCCGCGTGCTGCGGGCCCAGCGCAAACGGTGGCTCAGGTTGTGCCACATGGACTGGCTGCCGATGTGATGCTCGATGACGTTAGACGAAAGCAATACTTCGTGACCGAGCTCTGCGGCCCGATGGCCGATGACAAAATCTTCGGCTAGAAATTCCTGAAGGTAGGCAAAGCCGCCCATCTCTTCGAGCACGCTCCGGCGTACGGCTACGGTACAACCCAAGGCAAACTTCATGCCCTCGAGCATGCGGGCCACCAAGACCCCGCCCAGCAATTCGGTATTCATGCCGATGGCTTCCAGACGCGACCACAGGCTGCGTCCGCTGACCGCCCGGTAAGGACAGGTGATCAAGCCTACGCGCGGATTGGCCATCTCTCGCGCCAGATCTGCCAGGAGATCGGGCCGGGCGCGGACGTCGCTATCGCCCATGACCAGCAGTTCGTGCTTGGCCTCCCGCACCAGGCGGCCCAAGCTGTACGATTTCGCGTTGGGGATGGGCGAATCACCGGTCACGATCAAGCGCCCGCTGCGCTTGCCTGAAAATTCTTCCATCACTTTCTTCGCCACCGCAACAGCGGGGTCGCTCTCGCGGTGAACCGCTAGAAGCACTTCAAAGTCAGCGTAGTCCTGGGCGAAGAAACTGCGGAGGTTTTCTTCCAAGCCCTCTTGGCACCCGTATAGGGGTTTGAGCACGCTGATTGAGGGTGCAGCGCCGGCTACAGGGAGTTTGGCGGCAAGGTACCGCGATGTGGCCACCATGACCAAGACGCAATAGATGAGCGAACCAGCAAGTAGAACAGCCAAAATGCCGGTGGTGAACATCATCATAACGCTGGCTGGCTCTCCTTTCCGGAATTGGAAAGACGTTGCGGAGCCTGGCATCCGCCCGATATCTCCGGCAGGTGGTTCATGAAAAGGGCTTTTCCCCCACTCTCTACGACCGGATGAAGATTGTCCGGACCCGCCAGCCGCTGAAGTGTTTCAGTCCGCGAGCTGTCGGCTACCAAGTAGTAACAGTTGGGGCTCGACCAAAGTTGCGCAAATTCTTTTTCGTCAATGAACACTGAAGGCGCACCTGGAGCATAGGACCCGTATTCCAGATTGGTAGTCCGGCCGTTCAGGAGCAGTGCGCTACGGTCGGCGTAGTACAGGACTGAAGAAAAAGGGTAGTAGGCGCCGTCAATAATGAGCCGGCCCTCAGGTTGTCGCCGCAGCGCCTCGGCAAGGGGACGGGAGGCAAGATAAGGGTCAAAGACAACCAGAGCCATCCGGCTGGCATGAAAGAACAAGATCATCATGGCGGCCAGGGCCAAGAAGGCGCGCCGGCCAGGCAAGAGAAAGGCCCCCGCTGCGCCCACCGCAAAAGCCACTCCCGCCACGACTAAAGGGGCGCGCAAATAGGCAAAAGCCTGGAGGGTGAGGTCTCCGATGTGGCCGAGCGAGAGCGTGTAAGCATCAGGATGCTGCAGCAGGGCCCGAGAAATGTCTCCTGACGCTGCAATCCCGCGCACATCGTAAAAAATGATACTGATGACAAGCACAGCAACCACTGCGACCGCCCCCACGATTTTAGTCCCAGACTTGATCCATCCGCTGTGTTCTGCGTCGACTGCCGCCATAGGACCACTCAGCAAGAGCGCGAGGGCCGGGTAGATCGGCATCGAGTAATACTCCTGGGTCGTCGAGAAAGTGAAGAACAACATGAGGAAACCGATCCAGCACAGAGCCAGCAGGCGTGTACGGCTGGCACGGTCCACAGGCTTATATCCCAGCTTCAAGATTGCCGGGAGATACAAGCTCCAGGGGAACAACCACAAAAGATTAAGCAGCCAGAAGGCGAGCCGGGGCACGGTGTTGTAGTCGTGGGGGTAACGCATGCCCAGGAAACGCAGCACGTGCTCGTTCATGAAATAGAACCAGAAGAAGCCATGATACTGCCCGGGCGTGCTGTGCAGTGTGAAGTCGAAATACGGAGGCATCCGGAGCATGGCTGCCACGTGCCAAGGTGCGGCGATGAGGAGAAAGATGAGGGCGCCGCTCATCACATGCAAACGCCGCCAAGTCACAAGGCGAAAGAGCTGCCGGGTCACTGCTAAGTAAACCAGCGCTCCGCCTGCCGGGAAAATCAGTGCGATGAGACCCTTCAGCATGACGCCCACGCCCAAAGCCACAGCCAGCAATGCAGCCCAGCGCCGCGGATGAGGCTCGTCAGCGTCTTCATTGAGGGCTCTCTGGAAAGACCAAAAAGACACGCAGACGCACAGCGTCACTATCACATCGGGGATAAGGACCCGAGTGAACAGGAACAGACCTGTGCAAGTTGCCAAGACCATGCCGGCAACCATGCCGGCTTGGCGATTGAACGCCCACCGTGCGTACAGAGAAGCGATCAGGCACAGCAGCATCGCTGCCAGAGCGAAGGGCACACGCGCCGCCCAATCGTGCACGCCGAAGATGCGATAGGAAACGGCGATCATCCAATACGGCAGCGGCGGCTTCTCAACGTAAGCTACGCCGTTGAGATGAGGAATGATCCAGTCGCCTGACTGGATCATATTGCGCGCCAGCTGACCATGCGCCGCGTCAACGTCATCCATAAGCGAGGGCGGCGAGATCATGCATCCCACAAACACCAGGCTCGCCAGCAGAATTACAACCAGTTCGGTTTGCGCTCGGCGCATCCACTCCAAGAAAGGAGGACGATTCTCGGGCACACGTGTGTCTTCGCTTCCCTGATGTGGGATCGGCTTCTCTTCAACGTCCTGGATTTGCACTTCCGGTGGTAATGAGGCGATCACTTGCACATCCATACCCAACATGTGTGCCAGCGAACAGGCTGGTTCAAGACTCTGCTCTCATGTTTGTAGATGATTTCCACACCACTTTTGAAAGGTAATTTGTAAAAAATTGTTAAAGGGAACGGACATGACCTTTTGTCATGCAGGGAAATCTGAGGGATTATGCTGATGTGAGATTAGAGACTTCTGGTTATTGATTCTCTTGCCCGCGCAGCGATAGCGCGCTCGTTCGACTGCGAGAACAGCGCGCACCGATCTTGCTCTTCACGAACTGCCTCTACGCTTTTCGGGATCCGCAGGCGTTTACCAAATCGGTACAGGGCGTTCTTCCGTCCGATCAGGGCGATTGGCCGATTGACTGGCGAATAGGCCCGGCTGAGCCCAAGGAAAGCATTATGTGCACAAGCAATGAAAAAGCCGGGCAGTTTCACCCGGCTTTTTCGCTTGGATTGATGTGATGCGGTTACATCACCAAGGCCAGACTCTCCAATTCCTGACGCAGGGCTTCAACATTGCAGCCCGCGCCTTCAATGCGGCCGGCGGCGTCCAAAGCTGATTCCGGAGAAACGCCGTATCCGCGTCCGGCCAGAAACATTTTGAGAAGTTCGGCTGTCTGGAATGAATCCAAACCTCCTTGCAGGAGTTCATTCCGAAGCGCTGTCACCTCAGCTACTGAGAATTTATCTCCCATTGTTCACCTCCGACCTTATACCTTGCCTGCACCATTAGACACATATTTGAGCGTCAACGTTGCAGGAAAAATTAAAAGCAGAGTACAGAGGTAACGCGACCAAGGTAATTCGCATCTCATTGCCTCTGTCTTGCTCTGCCAACTCAAACCCGCATCCTCGTTGGCAAGTTTCTCCGCACAACAAAACTTATCTGACGGACACAGAACTTAATTGTCACCTCCTAGTCCGCCATCTTGCTGAGATGCACGTCAAAATTCGCCTTGGGCAACAATGACGTCAGCTCAAAAGCGCGAAACCGGTCGCCCACTAACTCACGCTGGCGATACAGCCCGGGTTCGCTGTCCACGGTCTCGTGCCGCGCCTGCCAGTTATCAAGAAACTGCTGAGCTTCCTTAATGCTGACCTCGCGGTGATCGCCCGGCGTGGTCAGCGCCTCGGCCGCGTAGGATTGCAGTAGTTTGGGCCAGTATTTGTTCAGCAACGAATGGCTGGCAAACAAGTCGGCCCAGACAATGCGTCCCTTGACAGCTACTACGACTCCCACCGCGTTCTGGTTCCGCAGCTGCTTGATGATGCTTTCATACGACTTCTGCATGGGTTCGGTGATGGATTCCATTTGCTTTTGCACGACCTTGTTCTCGCGCGCGACCGCGTAGGAACTGGTGCTGTCCACCTCCGCAGCGGCCCCATTTACCTGAAGCGAGCTGTAACCGATCACTCCACTGCTCGGGGCTCTCGCTCCACCACCAACGCCGCCGCCTGATCCGGAACCAACATTGCCGCCGGAGGCCGGCGGGGCTGCAGCGCGAAGATTGTCCGCAATCGTAGTTTTTGCGGCGTTGACTTCGTTCCACACCTGCTGCTGGTCCTTTTCAACCATGGCCTTCTTACGTACGCTGGGCTGTGCCATCACAGATGCATGGGTATCGAACTTGGTTGAACGTTCCACCCAGCGATGGGGCTCAACACAGAACACGCCCAAGTCCACCGGATCGCTCTCCGCTGGAACGATACGGTCTTTGGCGACAACACGGTCTTGTTTGCCGCCGGTGACGATCTCCCCCGCCAACAGGATGAGCGGCCGGGTAGAGTTGTTGACCAGCACCAGCTGATTCACCTGCGCGGATCCATAATTCTGGGGTAGTGGACGGCGCCGCATGACGCCGTGCAAATTGCCGGTTTCCGTAACCACCACGTCACCCGAACGGATGCCTTCATCGAGAGTTATGAATTCGTTCGTGTCGTGGGTTTTGGCGGAAACCACCGGAAAAACCGTGAGGTCGCCGTGGGTAATAGGATCAAGAAGTTTGTAGTCGCTGGCGACGGGCGCCGGCTCGCCAGGCGTGCCGGCTTCCGCCGGAGCCATCATCCAGGCCACCGGCAGCGCCAACAGTAGGGCCCCCAAAACAAGCTGTTTCATAGCAAAGACACTCCCTCCAACGCGTACCCCGGTGTCAAATTAAGAATGCGGAAAAGGCGCCTTCTTGCGCGTAAAATTAGAGTGCCTGCATGAGTTCAGGATCCAGACCGGTTGACCTCGCATCTCTCGCGGTGCGCGAACTGTTTGTGAAGAGTGGCGGGGACCGTTACGGCCTGACCGAAGCTGAATTCCATTGCATTCTGGAGCAAGTGGCTGCCAAGTATCTGCCCGGAGCTCAAGCCGAGCAGCGGCAGCGATTCTGGCGCGAATTGAAACTCGAAGAGCTGGCCTTGGCGCGAGCCTGTGCTGCTGGCCACGAGCTCGCCTGGCAGGTGTTTCTAACCCGCTATCGGGAGAAGCTTTACGACATCGCGCGGGGAATCACGAAAGAAGACTCGCGGGCCCGTGACCTGGCCGATTCCATCTACGGAGATCTCTATGGTACCGCGGAAAAAGACGGCCGCCGAGTTTCCCGCTTGAGTTTCTACATGGGGCGTGGGTCCCTCGAAGGCTGGCTGCGTACTGTGCTGGCCCAGGAATTCGTCAATCGTTATCGAAAACAGAAACGTCTCGTAAGTCTTGAAGAACAGACCGAAGACGGGGTACAGTTCTCTGCGGCAGTGCCGGATTCCTCAGGACCGGTCGACCGCCGCCTGGGAGTGGCCGTGGATGCTGCTCTGGAGCAGTTGGCTGCGGATGACCGCCTGATCCTGGCGGCTTATTACCTGGACGACCGTACCCTGACGGAGATTGGCCGGCTGGTAGGTGTACATGAATCCACCATCAGTCGCAGGCTGGAAAAGCTCCTCAAGGGCCTTAGGAAACAGGTCCTGGCAGGCCTGGTAGCCCGGGGCATGAACCGCGGGCAGGCGGAAGAGGCCCTGGAAGCCGATGTCCGTTATTTGCAAGTGGATGTAGGAAGAAAGCTGCAAGAAAACCGTCCGGCAGCGTTCCAAGAGGATAAGGGATCGGATTAGAAGTGACTGAGCTTTCCAAGCTGTTGCGCCAGAGACTCGCCAGCGGGTCCCATGCACGGGTGCGCCCGGAATCGCATCCTGACGCCGATACCCTGACGGCCTATATGGAACAGCTCTTGCCGGCGGCTGAGCGCAACCAGGTGCTCGAGCACCTAGCGGCCTGCAGCCACTGCCGCGAAGTCGCTGCTCTGGCCCTGCCAGAACCCGTCGCCAGTCAGGGGGCTCCGGCCGTAGCGGCTCCGGCAGCGCGCCGCTGGGGCTTCTTGTGGAGCCCGCGGTTCCGGATTGCCGCCTCGCTCGCTACCGTTGCCGTTGTTGCAACGATATTGTTGGAAGTACGGCCGAAGCCGCAGGAGCAAGCCAAAACCGACAGCTTCACAGCTCCCAGTGGCGGCAGCGCGGAGAAAGACACCAGAGCCGCGGCCAAGCCTGAGACGGCGTTTGAAGCTCCGGTCCCGCCACCTTCAGCGAACACCAGAGCCGGCCTGCAAGACAGCATTACTCCGGGAGCCGCCCGAGGGCGCTCCGAGGTTGAGGCCAACAGGTCAGTCGCAATCGGCAACGCCCGCGCGGCCTCCTCGCATGTCGACAACAAAGCCGCGCCGCCCGCTGCGATAGACAGAGACTCCGCGGTTAGTTCCCTTTCCGGTAGGCCCGTAATGGCGGGGGGAGTTTCGGGGTTTTCGCGCAACGATTATGTGAACCAGGGATTCTTCGCCAACAATGCTCCGGCCGACGCAGTCAGCGGCGCGCTGTTCGTCTCGACGGATGGCGCCGAGTTGCCTTCGGCACCTCCTCCGCGCACGTCCAATCAGTTTCCGTCACCTACCATAAGCGTCGCCAACATCATGGGTTTTGCGGATATGCCTACCCAGAACACGGGCACGCAAGCCGTGCGAATCCTTGCACCGCCTTCGCGGAGCAGCCGTTTAGGCTTGGCCTACTTGCCCGCTTTAGGGACGAAAGCTAAAAGCGTGCTGAGACACAGCGTGCCTGCGATTCCGCCGGGTGCGACGTCGTTCGCGATGGGCGGGGCCGGACAACTGAATCCTAATGTCTCAGAAGCCGCCGCAGCCGCTCCGGCCCTCGACGGCGGAGTGAGTGCGCTTGAGCAGTCGGGCGCGTTCCGGCGCCGCGCTCTTTCTGACGCCGGCAGCGTCAACATGAAAGCGGAGATGTTGCCGGAGAGCGCCCTGAGTCTGTGGCGAGTTTCCGGCGGCAGGCTGGTCAGGCCCGGCGAGACCGCCGGCACCTGGATCGAAGCTTGTCCTAATTTCGAAGCCGTCCAGTTCGCCACTTCCAGCGCGCACGGCAAGGACCTCTGGGCCGGAGGCGCAAATGCCGCGCTCATTCACTCGAGCGACGGCGGTGTCACTTGTGAACGGGTCACTCTGGGCGCGTCCGCCATCGGCACGATCATTCACATAGAAGCCCGCGGAGCCGTGGTGCAGGTGAAAAGTTCATCCGGCCAAAGCTGGTCCAGCCAGGACGGCGGCAAGACCTGGAAGATCGACGAATAAGCCCATCCCAAAGAATTTTGTTGCAAGGTCGCGGCTTCGCCCGATGCCTTTAGTTACGCGTGAGCAGAGCGACGCCGTCTCATCTCTCACAGCGCCGCTTGCGTCTGTCATCCCGACCGGAGCGCCGCAATATTTTGTCGTTTCAAATAGTTCTTTAGCGCGGAGTGGAGGGATCCCGAGGGTGCGTCTTTCACTATGCTGCTGCAGGGAGTTCTCCCCAAGCTGCCACTCGTAACATCCGGCGAGTAAGAGAATTTCATCGAGGCCGCGAAGCATGAGCTTTGCTTGTTGCACTCCCAAAATCGCCGCAGAACAACAAACATGACCGGGACAGGGCCCGGGAAGAACTCCCTATGGCGGCGTGGTCAGGGATGCTCCCTCGGGGTCCCTCCACTCCGCGCTAGAAGTTTTTGTGGGAGCAAGGTCCGCGCGGCGCTCCGGTCGGGATGACAGACATCGGTGAACTTCGCAAAGGATCAGGGTGTCAAAGGGGCAAGGCTTTGTCTAATTCAATATATAATCCGCAGCCATGATCCTGAAGATCGCGCTCTTGATGTGGTTTGCAGCGTTCGTGATTTCCTTGCTGGCCAAGGCGGAAGGCAGGGTCTGGATGCTGCGTCTGTTCATGGGTGGTTTCTGCCTACTGCTGCTGGCGGTGTTTCTAAAGCTGATTTCCCGCGTTATCTGACAGCCACTCCCTCTCACCTTCTGTTGCTTGCGTGTTCGGTGTTGCCGCTGAGTAACTCCAGAGCGTGTGGCAGAATCTCAAGCACGGATCCGAGCGATTCCACGGCGGCCGTCGGGCTTCCCGGAAGGTTTAGCAGAAGAGTTTGCCCGCGAACGCCGCAGATGCCGCGGCTTAATGCCGCCAAGGGCGTTTTGCCGGCGCCCTCGCGCCGCATCTTCTCAGGTATGCCCTCGATCAGCCGTTCCGCCACGGCGCGTGTCGCTTCCGGAGTCACGTCGCGTGGCGCAATTCCTGTCCCGCCGACGGTGACCACCAGCCGCGCGACTTCGCTGCACTCGATCATCCGCGCCGCGATCAGGTCTTTCTCATCGGGCACCACGGAAGCGTGAATCACTTTGAAACCGGCGGTTTCGAGCTGGCGCACCACAGCGGGGCCGGAAAGGTCCTCGCGCTTGCGCTGGAACGACGAATCACTGATGGTGAGGACGGCTGCGGTTTTCACGAGGTTCACGCTTCGAGGACGTCTTCTTTGTCGCGGCTGGACTCATCGAGCAGACGTAGGCCTTCGAGCAGCAAGCCCTGCGTGGACTGAGTCACTGTCTGTTCCGGGCTGGAGCCTTTAAAGTCGATCTCAAAACTTCCGGCGTTCCAGGAGAGGACTTTGTAAACCGCCTCATCGCCTTTCGTCTTGCCGTACTCGGCGTGATTGATCTGCCCGTCGGTGAAGAACATCTTGCATTTGTCGCCTTCGTTAGCCAGGGTGAGCGAACAAGTCTTGCGGCCCATGTCCAACGACTGCAGCAGATCGAGCACGTTCATCTGCGTCAGGTTGCCGCGGACCACCGAGCCGCCGTGTGTGTCGCGGGCCATTTTCTCGAGCGAGATCTTGTCCACCACTTTTTTGATGCGCGCCGCGGCTTCTCTCACGAAAAAGGGCTTCTCCACGAAGTCTTCCACGGTGTCATGCAAGGAGCGGAGCTTTTCGTTGATATCGGTTTTGCCCGCCATCAGGATCACGGGAATGGTGGCTGTGGTGCGGCGGGCCTTGATCTTTTCCAGAAGCTGGCGCCCGTCCATGCCTGGCATAGCGTAATCGGCGATGATCAGGTCCGGCTGTTCGTCAATGGCCTTGAGCAGCGCGTCGGCCCCGTCGTGGAGGGTTTGCACGGAAGAAAAGTGTGCCAACGCCTGCCGCAACAACTCCAATACCATGGGATTGTCGTCAACCAGCAGGACTTTGATGTTGCTTGGCATGATGCGTACTTATTTCCTTGCGTTCGTCTTCCGGGCGCGGCTGGGGGAAGTTTGCCGCCTATACTCGCCGCTCTTGCCGCCTGACTTTCGCTCCAGCACGATCTCGCGAATGGCAATCCCTTTGTCCAGGGCCTTGCACATGTCGTAGATGGTGAGCGCAGCCACGCTGGCGGCCACCAGCGCTTCCATTTCCACTCCCGTCTGGGCGGTTGTCGCGGCCTGCGATCGGACCTGCACGCCATTCTCGCACACCCGGGTGGTCACATCAATGAACGACAAAGGCAGCGGATGGCACATCGGTATCAGCTCTGAAGTTCGCTTGCCGGCGCTGATCCCCGCGATTCTGGCTACTTCCAAGGGGTTTCCCTTAGGATTGCGCGGCAGGGCGCGCAGGACTTCCGGCTTCATGGCAACAAAGGCGGAGGCCTCAGCTTCCCGGCGGGTGGCCGTTTTGGCCGAAACGTCCACCATGGTCGCGCGACCGGAGGAATCATAATG
>DATFQZ010000210.1:0-37139 GCA_035263765.1 Candidatus Angelobacter sp.
GGATTGCTGGTTGAGCGCTTGCGCAGCGTTCACGGCAGATTGCCCCATGTCGCAGAGGTTGTTCACGACCGTGCAGTTGTTGACGTTAGTCGAACCGTAATCCATCGCCATCAGGTTGACGACGTAATTCCCTGACAGGCCCAATCGCTTGATCTCGTTCACCACGGTTCCACCGATACTTCCGCCGGTAATCGGGTTGGCGGATAGAGAGCCGAGAGACTGGATGGTGAAACTGAATATCAGGTTGGGGAATTGCTTTTGCGCCGCAATGGTCCCGTTAATCAGGTTGTCGATCACCTGTTGGGTTTGGCCGCCTTCGATATCGAAGTCAATGCCCACCAGGTTGGGCGAGTTGTAAGTGTTGATGAAGTTAATCATCCCTTGTCCGGTCGGGCAGTCGAAGACTCCGTTGGCTCCGCCGGTGCTGATGATGTATCTCTTGCCGGCGTTAACGAAGGCCTGAACGTTGGTGGCTTCCATCGCAGGCGTGATGCCGGCCCAGCTTTCTGAACCGCAGGTGCCTGTGGCGAAGGCCCAGATCAGCGTCGAGTTGGGCATGGCGCTGGTGACCGGCTGGACCGTGCCTGTTACCGCTGACCGCTGCAAGCCGGTATTGAAGTCGGCATTGATGGTTACATCTTTATACGTGGCGAACATGAAAGCGCCCGCCGGAGGAGGTGTTGGCGTCGGCGAAGGCGTCGGCGTTGGCGAAGGCGTTGGGGTGGGGTTCGGGGTGGGCGTCGGAGTTGGTGTTGGTCCTGGGCCGCCGCCGGTGCATGAAACGCCGGTGAACCACGGATCGCCGGATCCGGCCGGGCCAGCGTTCCCCGCCACGGTGGGATCCTGGTTCATGTTCCAGAACTGGGCTTTGAAGTTCAAACCGTTCTTGCTGGCCATATTCCCGCCGTTGCAACTGGTGGTGGCCGTGTTGCAGTAGGCCAGGTTCGGATTCCACGCCGCCGCGCACGTGCCGCCGCCTCCTGGCGTGGGTGTCGGTGTCGGCGTAGGAACGGGTGTCGGAGTGGGAGTTGGTGTCGGCCTGGGAGTTGGAGTGGGGGTTGGGGTGGGTGTTGGGCTACCGCCGCACGGCCCTAAGTCCGTCCATAGCGCCGGCGTGTTCGGCGGTTGCCAGCCATCGATGGTGGTGTATCCGCCTTGAATCGCCTTCCAGTTGTGTCCGTTGAACGAAAGAACTTCGCCTACGGTGATCGGTATGCCCACCTGCCACGGCGGAGCACAAGCTTGCGTTTGAGCAGAAGCCGTAAATGACATTCCGGAAATCAGAATGCAGAGTACAGCCAGGATGAACGGAACCCGTTGCTTCATGAAGAGACCTCCTCACTGGTCCGCTCCGAAAGCCTTTGGAGCAGCAGTTGACAAGTCGAGCCGAGCAGTCGTTCGCTGAGGCTTCAAGTTAACGGTTCCGCGGCGCCACCGCGTCCCGCCGCGCTAGCTGTTGCACGCCGCGATTTTCGGGAACGCAGTGTATTGCCTTTTAAAAAACGATTCAATAGATTTTATTAAAGGTTAGTAAAATTTATTCCCATTTCGGGACGGTGCTGAAACCTTTAAGGAAAAAGCGGTTCGAGGGATGTTTTCTCATCACTTGGGCAGTCAAAAATTGTCATTTCGAGCGGAGCGCCGGGAAAACTTTTCCCCGTTTTGAAATCTTGAGCGCGTAGCCGAGAAATCCCGAGGGAGCGCACATCACCATGCTGCCTCGGGGAGTTCTTCCCTCGGTCTGTCCCTCAGCGGCTTTGCGTTAGCGATGGATTGACAGTAGAGAGCACTCATTGAACCTCGAGAGCGGAGGCGCAAGTCTCGTGAGAATTCCTTGAATCAGCATGGCAGCGGCTGCTCGCTCGGGATCTCTCCACTCCGCGCCGGAGATTTTGTGTTCGACCAGCTTCTTCCTGGCGCTCCGGCAAGATCACAGATGCGGGCAGTTTCGCAAAAGACAGAGGATAGAAGGTGAGGCGACCTACGAAATCTTTTGACGCGCCTCACGTGGTTTTATACTTTTGGAACGCAATCGAATGAAGACTGTCATCACAGCCGCCCGTCTCTACACGCCAACGCAAGCTATCGACTCGCCGTTGGTCGTCATTGAAGACGAGCGCATCGTCTCCGCGGCCCCGCGCTCGGCCAGTTCCGTACCCAGCGGAGCGCGGCAACTTGATTTTCCCGGCATGGTATTGGCCCCTGGGTTCATTGACATTCACATTCACGGCGGCGCCGGGCATGACGTGATGGAGCGCGAGGATTCCGCCATCGCGGACATTGAGCGGCACATGCTGCGGCACGGGGTGACCAGTTACTTGCCCACCACGGTCACCGCTCCGCTCAAGCGAACGCTGACCGCGCTTGAACACCTGGGAAACCGGATCAGCAACCGCGCTTCCAGCCCCGACCGCGCTTTTCCTTTGGGGATTCATCTGGAAGGACCGTTTATCAGCCACGCCAAGCGCGGCGTACACCCGACGGAGCATCTGCTGACGCCTTCGATCAACGTGTTTGACCGGTTCTGGCAGGCGGCGTCAGGGACGATCCGCATGATGACCATCGCCCCAGAGCTTCCCGGCGCCGAGGAGACCATCCGCTACGCAAGCGGTCTCGGCGTGCAGTCGAGCGCGGGGCATTCGGATGCAAGCTATGAGCAAACCGCTGCGGCGATCGCGGCCGGCGCCCGCCATGCCACGCACACCTTCAATGCCATGCGGGCTCTCGGTCATCGCGATCCGGGAATCCTGGGCGCGGTCCTCACCGACGCCCGAGTTTCGGCCGACATCATTGCCGATGGCCTTCATCTGGCTCCAAGTATCGTCAACCTTTTTCTCGCGGCCAAGGGCCCGGACCGCGCCATTTTGATCACCGACGCGATCAGCGCCACCGGCATGCCCGACGGAAAATATTCGCTGGGCGAGATTGAAGTCGAAGTCCGAGGCGCGCGTTGCGATTACCAGGGCAAACTTGCCGGCAGCGTTCTCACCCTCGATCGCGCTGTGAGGAACGTGATGACCTTTGCGGAATGGTCGTTGCAGCAGACGTTGCAGCTGGTCACGCTGAACCCCGCGCGTGTGCTGGGGATCTCCGAACAACGCGGAACGATTACCGCGGGCGGCGTGGCGGATTTGGTTGTCCTCACTCCCGGCGGCGAAGTGGTAAAGACAATTGTCGCGGGACGGACCACCTGAGCAGCCTGCCGAGGCTCAGGGGTTCACCGATGACATGCGTTGAGCAGACCTGTTCATCCTATTTTCCTTCCAGACGCGATTTATTTCGTAGGTGGGCATGATGTGCCAGCCTTGTCTTCCATAAGTGTTTTCGTCTTCGCGTGAGCGTTTTGTCTCATCCCTGTCGCTATAGAACACAGCAGGGCGTTCTCTCAGAGATGCCTGTCGAAAACAATCGGGGGGGAACATTGCGACTCTCCTGTTTGCATTTAGTAGGGGTGGCGCTCGAAGCTCGGTTCAGCCCAGGTCGGGGAAGGCATGGGCTGAGCGAGTCAAGCGCGCATTAGCTCGCAAAGAGGTCCATCAGGAAGAAGATGATGGACAAAAACGGTGACAAGAACCGACAAGTGACACGAGTTAGGTCCGATGACAATTGTGCCCTGTCTTCGGGACCGATGCCGATACAGCAGCCGAGGAGGGTAGCCCCTTGAGGGAGGGATCCCTGCCATCCTCGGTTGCTCACGGCATTTCCGAGTGATATTCCTTGGCAACTAAACTCTTGCACACAGCGTGGTATGCTTTTGCGCCATGTCGAACCGGGTGAGCAAACCGCTCAACTGGGAGCGGATCCAAGAAGTCTTCGATGAAGCCAGCCAGTTGCCCGCAGACCGCCGGCACGACTGGGTAGCGGAAGCATGCCAAGGCGACCGCACACTTTATCTCCAGGTGGAATCCCTGCTCCTGGCTCTCGAGCAAGAAGGGGGCTTTCTCGAAGAACAAGTCGCTTCCTATGCGTCCCGCGTCGCTGCTGTGGGTACTCCAGAGCGAATCGGCGCCTACCGTATCCTCTCTGAAATTGGCCAAGGCGGAATGGGAGCTGTGTATTTGGCGGAGCGCGCCGACGGGCAGTACCAACGTCGGGTAGCGATCAAGCTGGTGAGGGGCGGCGTCGCTTCCGGTCCCGAGCTGCTGCGGCGCTTCAGCATGGAACGGCAGATTCTGGCCGGCCTGCAGCACCCCCACATCGCCCAACTGCTCGATGCCGGGGTGACGGACGATGGCACTCCCTACCTGGTGATGGAGTATGTGGAAGGCCTGAGGATCGACAAGTACTGCGACGACAACGCCCTCTCGCTTCGCCAGCGCGTTGCGCTCTTCCAGCACGTCTGCTCTGCGGTGCAGTACGCGCATCGCAATCTGGTGGTCCACCGCGATATCAAACCTTCCAACATTCTGGTGACCGCAGAAGGCGTGCCCAAGCTTTTGGATTTCGGCATCGCGAAATTGCTGCGGACTGACTTGCCTGCCGGTGATTTGGACCATGCAGCCCAGCCTGCAACCCTGGCCCTCACTGCTCCCGCCGTGCGGCTGATGACCAGAGAATATGCGAGTCCGGAACAGGTCCGAGGCCTGGCTATCACTACCGCAACCGATGTATACGCTCTCGGCATCGTGCTGTATGGGTTGCTCACTGGCCGGTATCCGTTCGAAGCTGTGCGCTCAGATTTCATAGCGCTCGAACGCGCCATTTGCGAAACGGACGCCCGCCCCCCAAGCGCTGCCGTTTCTCAACTTCCGGATTTGAGCTTGGCCTCGGAGCTCCGTGGCGACCTCGATTCGATTGTCCTCAAGGCCATACGCAAGGAGCCAGGCGAACGGTACGTTTCCGTTGAGCAGCTCTCGGAAGACCTCAACCTTTACCTCGATGGGTTTCCGGTGGCGGCGAGGCGCGGATCGCGCCGCTATCGGGCCGCGAAGTTCATGCGCCGGCATCGCTGGGGCATGGCGGCGGCAGCGGCGTTTGTCGTTGTACTCATGGCTTTCGGGACGGGCATGAGCCTCTTGGCTGTGCGTCTCGCGCGTGAACGGACGCGCAGCAATCTGGAAGCGGTCAAAGCACGGCGGGCGCAGGAGACCGCCGAGGCTGTGAATCACTTTCTTCAGTCGGACCTGCTCGCCCAGGCCAGCACCCTCCAGCAAGCCAAGTCGCCGAACGGCAAAACCGATCCCGACCTCACTGTCCGTACCGCTCTCGACCGCGCTGCCTCGGCAATCGGGGGCAAGTTCGACGGGCAGCCGCTGGTCGAGGCGTCCATCCGCCGGACGATTGGCCAGACGTACTTCAATCTGGGTCTCTTCCCCGAGGCTCAGCAGCAATGGGAGCGCTCTCTCGACCTGCGGCAGCACGCTTCGGGAAACGAGGATGCAGATACGCTGGACGCCATGCGCGATTTGGGCGATCTCTACATGAGAGAGGCGAAATATGCCCAGGCACAACAGCTGTACGGTGAAACGCTGGAGCTTGATCGCCGTGCCTTGGGCCCGCAGCATCCGTTCACGATTGGCACTATGTACAGCCTAGGCGTGCTTTACACGCGCCAGGGCAAGTATCCACAGGCCGAGAATCTGCTTGCCGAAACCCTCGAACTCTCACTCCGCGTAAAGGGCGAAATGAACGACGATTCCGTCGGGTTGATGCGGGATCTCGCGAACGTGTATTCAGAAGAAGGCAAATACGCCAAGGCCGAGCCGCTGTTCCAAAAAGCCTTGGACGTCGAGCACCGCCTTTTTGGCCCCGAGTATAACGACATCCTGGTAACCAAGCTCTACCTGGGCCGCCTCTATGACCGCGAAGGAAAGTTCACGGAGGCTGAACACCTTTCGAGCGATACGCTCAATTCGGCACGCCGTGTGCTCGGCGAAACTCATTCCACAACTGCATTCCTGACTACTCTGCTGGCCAACGTGTACCTCGATGAAGGCAAGAATGGACAGGCGCAAGCCCTGTTGGAGAAAGCTCTCGATCTCGACCGGCGCATTTTCGGCGACGAGAATCCGAACACCCTCACGGCCTTCAGCGATGTCGCCAGGATCCGTCAATTACAAGGCAGGTACACCGAAGCTGAAAAGCTCTACACACGCACGCTCGACCTTCGGCGCCGCGTCTCGGGTGAAGAGCATCCCAGTACGTTACGTCTCATGGCGAACCTGGCTGTGTTGTATGACCGCGAGGGCAAGTACAAGGATGAGGAAGCGCTCTTGGCCGCGACATCGAGCGCCGAGCGCCGCGTGCTGGGCGATTCCCACCCGGAAACCCTTAGCACCCTCTCCGCACTGGGACGCGTCCAGCTCAAGCAGTCGAAATACTCGGAAGCCGAAGCGACACTCCGCGCACCGTTGGACACTTATCGCAAAGCCGGAGCCGATACCTGGCAACGCTACAACTGTGAAAGCCTGTTAGGCAGAAGCCTGGACGGCGCGAAAAAGTTCGCAGAAGCAAAGCCGCTCGCGATTTCGGGTTACCAGGGTATGGTCCGCCATGCAGCATTCATTTCCGCGCCCGATCGATATCTTCTAAGAGAAGCAGAAACCGCCACCCGAGGATTTTCAGCTGCAGATTTACGCAGATGACCGCAGATCAAGAACCTAGCCGCGAATCAACGCGAACGAACGCGAATCTTCTTTAAGATCTTGCCGAAAGTAAAATCACCACACTCTTATTCCCGTGTCTTTACGCCGATTTCCGACCCCAATTACGGGCTGATTCGCGTTTTTCGCGCAATTCGCGGCTTATGTAGTTTCATCTGCGTTGATCTGCGGAAATCTGCGGCTAATTCCCACTTGCCATTTGCTAATTGCTAATTGCCAGCTGCCAGTTGCCGATACAGCCAAGCCTTTGCCAGCTTCAAATCGCGCCGCAGGGTGGCGGGCGATATGTCCAGCGCCTCGGCCGCGATCTCTTGCTCCACGCCGCCGAAAACCACCAGCTCCACGACGTGGGCTTTACGCCCGTCGAACTCCGCCAGCTTTTCCAAAGCCTGGTGGATCGCCAGGACCTGCTCCGGCGAACCGGGCGACGCCACATCCATTCCCTCCAACGGCATGACGGGCGCTCCGCCTCCGCGTTTGTCCCGTAAACTCGCCCGCGCGTGGTCGACCAGGATGCGCCGCATGAGTTGGGCGCAGATGGCGTAAAAGTGGGCCCGGTTTTTGGCTGGAATCTCAGAGCGGACCAAACGGAGAAACGCTTCATGCACCAACTCGGTGGGCCGCAGCGTGTGGTCCGGGGCTTCGAGCGACATGCGACGCCGTGCCAGTGAAAGCAGTTGCTGATAGACCAGAGGAATGAGCCGGTCCATCGCCTCCCGCTGTCCACTGCTCCACGCCGCGAGCAGTTCGGTAATGTCCTCCACCCTGATGCTAGCTTAGCGTAGTAGCTCTGCCGTAGCAAAGAAGTTTGAGCGAGGAATCTCCGAGCAACGTGGAACGATTGCCGCAAGCCGGATGCTGAGCATGCCTTCAGTGAATCTTCGCCGGATGTCCTTCGATCAACCACGAGAACGCTAACGGCGACAATGCAGTGAGATCGATAGCAGGTTCAACCGTCGAGAAAGATTGCACATTGTCCTGGTAGACAGCATCGTTGCCGTTCACGTTGTCTCCATTGAATGCCGCAAAGACATCGCTACCATCGGCCGGACACGCTATCATGCCGTCCAGAACTCCCGTTGCCGCGAAGCGGTTTGGACCTTCAACCGCCGCGCCTCGTAGAAAAGGCGGGGCGCCGTCGCTCGAGCCCACTAAGTTGGCGATTTGGTGCTGCATACAGTGGGGAAAAATCGTTCCATCCCCGACAATGAGGGAAGTCCCCCAGGCGTTGGCTCCAAGAATGTTCGCCAACCAGCGGTTGGCGAAGCGGTCGAAGGTTTTTCTGCCGGTGAGAAAGTCGTATTCGCTGGCCATCACCGAGAGTCCCGCGCCGTGGGTCGTAGTGTCGAATCTGTCCCAGGGAAAGCCGAAGCCGAACGGGTCGGTTTGCGCTTGTGCCAGGGCCTGGACCAGCTGTTTTTTCAGATCTGAGACCAACTGGGCTTGGGTGACGTCGAGGGCTGTGGTTTGCTCGTCATCGTCAATGGCGCGGAAAAGTTCAAAATGCGCCAGCCCGCTGACGTCGAAAAGATTGAGTGTGTCCATCGCATCGTTGGGGCCGTCCATGAATTCCTTGGCCCAGTGCGCCGCCTCTTTCAGGTAAAACCGTGGATCGGTGTGCGGAAGGTCTCGCGGAAGATCATCGCGGTCGCTGTGCGCCAGCGCGAAATAGAGCTCTGTTGCCCCAAGCTCCAGGTCGTCGCGCCACTCCGTCTCGGGATAAAAATCGGGGGGTGAAACTGAGTTGCCAACATTCGCTCCCGTGGTATCGGCCAAAGCAAAAACATGCTCCCCAGCCAGAAGACAGCGCTTAGCGTAGACCGGGTCAGTCGTCTTGAACACCTGGAAGCAAAGAGCAAAGTCGGCCGCCATCCGTCCGGCCATATTAGCGCTGATCTTGGCGCCACTCGCCCCGTTGACGTTGAGAAAGACGGGGCGACGACGGATGAAACGATCGATTGGGTCGTTGCCGCCGAACGAGTCATCCACTTGGGGCAGCCGCCAGATGTCGTGATCGCTGATGCAGATGCTCTGGTTGGCGTCACAAGCGCCGATTCCCACCTGGTAGTAGAAGGTCTGCGTTCTGTCGTTCCACATCTTCTGCAGCCAATCGAGGCCAAACCTGGCTTCATCCGTAAAATCGGACGCGCTCGATCGCGCGCCCATCTGTTCCGGAAAATCCCGAACACCGATCAACATGAGCGCGACTGTGTAGCTGTGGGTCTCCACGAATTTCAAGTAATCACCAGCGTCGGCCCATCCTCCTGCGGCGTCAATCGTGGCCCCGGTTGGAGTCAGATCTTGCAGGAGATTGTCGCTGCTGTCGTACAAAGGTTGCAGGTAAACCTTGGCCCTGGCGTCATTCAGATGGGCTGGCGCCGCACGTAGATCCGTCGCGATAAAATTGGCGCCGTCGCGTTGGTTTTGATAAAAAAACAGGGCGTTGGCCAGCGGCTGGGAGAAGAGGATTGCGGCTTCGTCAATGCGAAAGGCAACAGAAACCGCTGGCCGCGGCCCGTCTACAACAATCGTGAACACGCCTTCGCTCGACACGGAATCGAAATCGAGCGCGTAGACATGCGAGAAATGCCCCCAGGCGCCTTGGTCATGGCTGGGGCTGATCGGTCGTGAAAACACCGCATCGCCTTCCAGGTTCTTCACCGTGAATCTCGCGCCATTTTCCGCCTCGGGAGACATTAAATAAGCGCGCTTGGGACCGTCAGATTTGTATCCAACTTGGTTCACGCGTACAAAGGCGCTCTGTGCCCACGCGGGCATGGCTGCAAGCAAGATGATCGTGAGCGTCCGGACGGCTGCCGCCAGGCCTCCTTGCGGAGTAACGCGTCGGGCGCTCTGAGGGTTTCCTAGAGCTAGTGGAGTTGAGGTAACGGGATGGGCGGGGAAGCTGTGCAACGTCATCTTAGGCCTCCTGATTTTTTCAAATTCAGTGGGAATCAGTAGCCGCGGGCAAAGCCTTTGTAAGATCTCTCCAACTCACGACTACAAAGCCTTGATCGCGAAGAAACTTTTGAAATTTGGGACTTCTCACCATCTCGAGATCCCGCTGGCGCCATGCGCTACCCCAATCGGGATGTCCTCCCGTAGCGCCGCGCATTTCGTCATCATCGTAGGCGAGATGGACGATCATCTCGTAGACTCCAGGCTTGAGCGCAGCGAGCGTGGTCTGGTACCAGGCGGTCCAATCCTTAGGAAGCACGCCGGGTTCAATGCCAATGACTCTCTGCACAATGCGTTCCGGTCCCGAGAGCTCTGCGCCTGGAGGAAGCTTGTAGTCGCCTACAAGAATGGGCAGATGGTACTTCCGGCCCAAAGCCTGATAGGAACGGAACAGATCAAGAGACCCCACCAGCGCTGTCATGTGTGTGTCGAGATGGGAAGGACGGACACCGGCGGCGAGGGCGCGATCGATTTGCGCCGCCAGTTCCAGATTGACTTCATCCAGCCTTGCGTGGAGAGCGACGTCGGTTTCATCCAAGGGCATGTAGCCCTCTTGATCCAACAAACTCGGGACTTTGTCTCTCCCGCTCACGGGTGGCCAGCGGTAGCCTGCCCATTCGCTGTTGAGCGCCAAATGAATTCCCAGATCCGCATCCGGATGAGTCTTGGCAAAACGGGCAACCTCAGAAAACCATGGGCAAGGAACAAGGATGCTGCTCGACGAGATCCAGCCTTTTTCCAGGGCCTCAAATGTCGCGCGGTTGACCGAATGAGACATCCCAAGATCATCCGAGTGGATGATCAAGAGTCGCGAGTTGGCGGGATACCCGAGCCGCTCTTGCACCGTCATTCCAACTTTTGACGGAGGCGATGCTGGAGCCTGCGCGAGGCACGCGAGAGATGCCAAGAGCCAAACCCAGGCTAGATGGAGCTTCCCGCTCATTGTTATTGACCCCTGTTCTCACCGCTGGGGGCGGGAAATAACGTTTTAGTTTGAGGAATTATGTTCCAACCGCCGACCTGCACGGCCGGCCGGATGTTCTGCAACTCGCCGGCATCGTATGTGGCCGTGACCGTCGTGGACTCGCCAGGCATCAATTCGAAGTAGTTGTTGTCCCAGAGCACGGGGAGGATGTCGCGTCCGTCTTTTTGGTTGAACGCCCGAAGCGAAACCTGGAACGCGAGATGCTTACTCGGGTTGTGAAGCCTGACCTGGATCGACGGTCGCTTGCCGCTTGTAGCAGCCGTTGCAGACATCTCGAGCTTGACGTGGGGAAGCTGGGCAAGCTGGGTCAAGTCCTCGTAGGAGGGCGAAGGAGTGTACACATACGTAGTCGATGCCCAATCAAAGGTGGAGTACTTGGCTGGCAGCCAATAGAAATTCGAGCTCAGCACGCGTCCCGTTGAATCTTGCACGCATAGGCGCACGAAAGATGCCTTGACGTCCGGCCCTGAGTCGGGGATGGTGAGCAGACGCAGATTCGTGTCGGCGGGCACGTCGATCGTTAGCTGTTGCGAGAACTTGCGTTCCAAGTTGAAGTCATAGAGGTCAACATTGGCTTGGAGAGCCTGGAAAGGCCTCTGCTCAGAGTTCACCAGCACAACGCTGCGATCGTCATGCGAGAACTGAATGTGAAGGGGCTCGTTGGCTTTGCGCGCTCCAAAATACCCGCCTCCCGGTTCGAGGTAGTAGTCGTAGAGGTGCCAGATCATCGACGGCCAGGCATTGTTCAGCATCCACTGGATGACGCCGGTGGATGAATATCGATTGCGCCGGTAGGCCTCAAACATCGCTCGCTCCGCGTCGTAGGCCATGGTTTGAGACTTCTTCAGGTAATCTTCCAGATCGCGCGGCGCCCCATAGATCGAATCCATCGCGTTGTTGAACACGCTAAGGTCTTTGAACTCGCCTCCTCCGGCGTGGTAGTTCCATACTTCGTCGATCGGCCATAGGTCCTCCTTCGGCAGCATCTTCTTTAACGAGTCCAAGACAGGAATCGCCGGACCCGGACTGGTTTCCGTGTTAAACCCGAAGGCTCCGCCGAACTTGAGCGATTTTGCCGCGGGGTCAAGCCAGTACGACGGAGGGACATACTGATAAGGTCCCGACATCTTTACGCCGGAAGGGCCGGTCACTTCCGTGGGTCTGGCCGACGCTGACGAGATAGCCGGGTTTGGCCATTCCGTTTCCTTCAAGACTTCCAAGTACTCGCGCTCAACATCAGCAGGCGGCGGATTGTCACTGCCGTATAACCACACGAGGACACTGGGATGTGTGCGCAGCCGGAGCAACTGGCTGCGCAGGGAATCGATCGCAATCTGATGATGCTCGGGCTGCCACTTGTCCCACTCTTCCCAGATATCGCAGCAGCACCAGCCCGCCATGACAAGGATGCCTTCTTCGTCTGCCAGGTTGAAGAAGTCTTCACTCTCGATCTTGCCCTCGAGCCGAATCGTATTGAGATGAAGATGTTTGACGTACTGAAATTCATCGCGCAAGCGCTGGCGCGATTGCCGCAGCAGCATGTCCGGAGCCCATCCACCCCCGCGGACGAATAATTTCTTGCCGTTGATTGTGAAGAGGCGGTTTCCCTCTTCGTTCAGTTCAGAAGTAATCTCGCGGATGCCAAAGCGCAGGCGAAGGCTGTCGGAAACCGCACCATCGGTCTCAAATTGGAAGTCAGCATCGTACAGGTCAGGATCGCCCATCTCATACGGCCACCAGAGGCGCGGATGCATGATTTCCAACTGAGGAAAACGGTCCGGCGCAAACTTGACCGTCTTGGTTTCGTTGGCTTCCAGATGCAATTCTTGTTGAAGATGGTTCTTGTCCAGGGCAATCTTGAGGACTCCGTTCACAGCCTGAGCGGAATGGTTCGTGACCTGTGCAGAGACGACCAACGCTGCCTTGTCTTTCGCAACGTCCACTCTGCTCACTACAAATGCATGCCGTAGAGTGACCGGGCCGCTGTTCTCCAGATACACGTCCTTCCAGATCCCCATGTTCTTGTCCGGGGGCATGGGGTTCCAGTCCACCCAGTTGATAGCCAGATCACTCGGCTGAGGTGCGAAGACTTCTACTGCCAGGACATTGGGCCGGCCGCGATGCAGTTGATGGGTGACGTTGAACGCAAAAGTGCGATACGCTCCGGCAACTTGAGAAGACTCGGCGATCTGGCGGCCGTTGAGCCAGATGTTGGCTCGATAGTTCAGGCCTTGAAACTTCAGCCACACGTTCCTGGTACCGGCCGTGGCCGGCGCGGGGAATTCGGTTCGATACCACCAGGAGCAGGCAAAAGGACTGGTTTCAGGCATCGGCTGGTGCGCGAAGTTTGTGCCAATCGTGTAGGTCGTTCCCGGTATGGCGCGGAGATTCATCCCGAAGTTCGGATCGGGATAGGTTTTATCTGCTACAAGGGCGGCGAGGACCGTGCCCGGAACGCGCGCCTGGTGCCAACCTCGAGGCTGGAAACGAGCCGACGATATGTCTTGACCTTGAGCCTTGATTTTGCATGAGGACTGAAGCATCCAGCCTTTCCGGAGAGCTGCTTTCGCGTCCGGTGGGACGGGCCGGGCGGCGCAGGGCACAGCAAAGGCCAGAATCACCCAGAGCGCCCGCACAGAGTAGGAGTCCATACATCTCCCCGGTGGGTGTTGGCAAACGGCAGGCGCTCGGCACCTAGCGTCTTTCTTTCCGGGCGCCTGGAGTCGCCGCTTAAGCCCTATTTAAACGTTTTAAACCATAGACCACAGCGGTCCCCGTGTCAAGACGGAAAGGCGCGTTTTTCGGAAAAATTGATGCGGCTCAAAATTGACTGGCTCGAGGCAGGCTCTTATCATCTCGTGGGGGAAGCGCAGCGCGACTATGGCAGGGCGAAAAACTGAGGGAAGAAATGTAACGCTGCGTGATGTTGCGCAGAAAAGCGGCTTTTCCATCGCTACCGTGTCTGTCGTTCTTAACCAGGCGCCGCTTGCTAACTATCTTTCCCCGCAGACGAAGAAGCATATCGAGCGGACGGCTCGAAGTTTAGGGTATCAGCCAAATTTTCTGGCCCGGTCGCTTCGTAACCGCAAGAATCGCGCGTTAGGCATCGTTGTATTCGATCTCTCCGACCCCTTCTGCACGCCGATCCTCAAAGGCATCGAGAACACCGTCTATCAGGCGTCGTATCTTTCGCTTCTGGCGGATGCGCAAAGTGAATGGGCGCGCTTTGAACGCCACCTCGCGGTCCTCCTCGGCCAAAGAGTGGAGGGGCTTATCATCATTGCCAATTGGATCCTCGCGGACATCAATCTTCTGGCCGATCTCCAGAAACGCGATATTCCGACCGTGATCATTGGACGAGAATTACGGCACAGCTCCATCCACTCGGTGCTCGTCGACAACGAGGCCGGCGGTCACCTGGCACTGCAACACTTGTACGATCTTGGGCACAGGGAGATCGCATTCATACGGGGCCCCAAGATGCTGCCTGACAGTGGCCGTCGCTGGAAGGGCGTTCGATCCTTCGCGCGGAGCGTTGGGTTGAACATTGATCCTCGGCTGGTGTTGGACCTGCCTGACCTGCGTACGCCCAACGCCGGATTCGAAGCCGGCATCCGAGCCAGCGAGGAACTGTTGCGCCGTGGCCGCGCTTTTACAGCGATCATGGCTTTTGACGACATGACAGCCATGGGATGTCTACGGACCTTGACACACGAGGGGATCAAGGTGCCGGACAAATGCTCCGTAATCGGATTTGATGACATTGCCCCCGCAGGGCTCACAGTTCCCGCCTTAACAACGATCCGCCAGCCGATGGAAGCCATGGGAGGCGTTGCGGTTTCCATGATCGTGGACACTGTCAGGGCGGGTGCGGAGCGCCCGGATGGAGGGGGAGAGACCCGGAAGATGTCGCCCGAGTTGGTGGTGAGAGAATCCACAGGTTCGCGTCGTACTACCTGACTTTCCAAATCACTAAAATCTTTTTTACTCGCCCTGGCGAGTTTCTCTTGACATCACTATTAAAACGTTTTAAATTCTCCGCCTCAGAATTGCAGCAGGCGTCCGCCGCTGCTTCGATGGAGGCATTATGTCAACGAGAAGACTTGCCCTCTTCGCTTCCCTCCTCATCGTTTTCACCCCCTCCCTCTTCGCTCAAGAGACAACCGGCACGATTCTAGGGACGGTCATGGACAGCAGTGGAGCAGTCATTCCGGGCGCTACTGTGATCATCAGGAATATGGATCGAGATGCCGTGATCCGCACCACGACGACAGGCAAGGAAGGTACCTATGTGGCTCCCTTGCTGCCCATCGGTCGTTATTCCGTAAGGATTGAGGCCAGAGGCTTCAACGCGTTTCTCAAGAACAACATCGAGCTGAATATCCGCGACCAGTACGCGCTGAATGCAACGCTGAGTCCGGGAGGCACCACGCAGGTCATCACGGTAGAAGCTGAGGCGGGGCAGATCGATACGCAGTCCGCCACTGCGACCGGGCTCATCAACGGCACGCAGATTCGCGAGCTGGCCCTGAGCGCGAGAAACTACGAGGAATTGGTAGCGCTCGCTCCCGGAGTGTCTTCGGCGGTCTCCGACAACATCTTTGTCGGCGTGGAAACTCCGGGCGGGGGCACAAACGAAATCGATTTTTCCGTCAATGGAAACCGCTTTTCGCAAAACAACTGGACCGTCGACGGCGCTGACAACGTTGACCGTGGCGGTAACTTCAGCCTGCTGAATTATCCCAGCGTGGACGCAATCGCGGAATTCAAGATCCTGAGAAGCCTCTATGGCGCTGAATCCGGCCGGGGGGCAGGCGGAGAGATCGACCTTGTCACCAAGTCAGGAACCTCCAAGTTCCACGGTGGCTTGTACGAATTCTTTCGTAATGATGTCTTGAATGCCAACCGTTACATCAGCAACAAGAGTGGCGTGCCCCGGGATCCTCTGCGCTACAACGACTTTGGTTGGACGCTGGGAGGGCCGGTGTTCATTCCGGGCGTGTACAACGAATCCAAGAACAAGACGTTTTTCTTCTATTCGGAGGAATTGCGCCGGATCATCACCTTCAGCCCGTTTACCACGACCGTCCCCAATCAAAACGAACGGCAAGGCATTTTTGCCAATCCAGTTTGTACCGGCTATGACGCGAGCGGAAATTGCCTGGGATCTACGATGGTGATCAATCCGGGTCAGTTGAATCCTGCCTCGGTTGCTTTCATGAAGGATGTCTTCTCCAAGTTTCCGCTGCCCCAGGATCCCGTCACCGACCAACTGGTGCTCAACGGAAGAAACCAGTTCAACTATCGCCAGGAGATCATTCGCCTCGATCACACCGTGAACCAAAAACTCAGCTTGATGGCACGCTGGATCAATGACTCGATTCCCACGGTCAATCCGGCGGGACTCTTTGGGCAATCCAATCTTCCGGGCTTCGCCACTACGAACACCAACTCTCCCGGCAAGAATATTCTTGTTAGAGCAACGTTCACCCCTTCGTCTCATCTTCTGAATGAAGGCGGCTACGCCTGGTCGTATGGAGCGATCAAGTCCAATCCCATCGGCCTCAACACCTTTACGAACTCCCCGGACGTTGCGGCTGCGATTTCCTTGCCGTTCCCGGTAACGCTGCAGCGGATCCCAAATCTCAACTTCGTCAACGGCAACAACGGCGGTCTCTTTGGTTTCGGCCCGTACCGGGACATTAACCGCAACCACAACGTCTTTGACAACTTGACTTGGATCCATGAGCGCCACACGTTGAAGTTTGGGTTCAGCCTTCATCACTACCAAAAGGATGAGAACGACGCCGGCGGACAAAACCCAAGCAATGGCCTGTTCACGTTCTTTGGTACCGATCCTACCGGGACGCCCACGTTTCAACAGGAGTGGGCGAGCTTCTTGCTGGGCAACGTGAGTAACTTCAGGCAGACGAAGCTGGATTTTGCCGCCAAGATTCGCCAGCACTCCTACGATTTCTACGGGCAGGACGAATATCACATACTTCCGAGGCTGACCCTTACCTATGGCGTGCGTTACACGCATTACGGACAGCCGTTCGACGCGCTGGACCGGAACTCTAATTTTTCCCCTGCAGCCTATAATCCGGCTCAGGCACAGCAGATTGATCCCACCACGGGCCTGATCGTTCCGGGCACAGGGACGCCGTTGAACGGCATGATCATTTCCGGCGTGAACTCTCCGTTTGGGCGTGCGGTAGCCAGCCAGTCGAACTTTGATCTTGCCCCGCGCGTCGGCCTTGCGTGGGACCCCTTTGGGAAGGGTAAGACCTCCATCCGAACCGGGTTTGGAATTTTTTACGATTCGCCGGCCATCGGTTTTGTTGAGAACAATCTGTTTCTCAATCCGCCAGCGGTGGGCAGCGTCTCCATTTCCAACACTGTCTTAAACAATCCCGCATCCGTGGCTGCCGATGTCAACCTGAATCCCCAGACCATCAAGGGTGTGAAGACTGATTTTCATTTGCCGTACACGCAGCAATGGAGCTTGGACGTCGAGCAGGAATTGCCGTTCCACTTTGTTCTGGATGCCGGGTACTACGGCAATGTGGCGCGCCATCTGTTCGGCATCGTGGACATCAACCAACCGGCGCCGGGCGCCTACCTGGCAGCCGGCTTGCCCATGCCGTCAAGCTCCAACAGCACGGCAATCCAGCAACTCGACTTTGTGCGCCCCTTTAAGGGATACGGTCCGATCAATGTGTCTTCCACGGTCTTCAGCTCTAACTACAACGCGCTGCAGGTCAGCCTGCAGAAGCATCTGAAGGGCGGATCTCTCATCAATGTCAACTACACCTGGTCGCACGCCTTGACCAATGCGACCACGGATTTTGCTACCCCGCAGAACAACGCCGATATCGCAGCCGACTACGGCCCGGCACAGTTTGACCGGCGCCACATCTTCAACGCCAACTTCGTGTGGGTGATGCCGTGGCTGAAGTCGCAGACCGGATTCCTTGGCCATACGCTGGGAGGTTGGGAGATTTCCGGAATCGTTACCTTCAACTCCGGGCTATTCTTGACGCCGACCGGTGTCTCCAGCGATCCAGCGGGGCTCGGCCTTCTCGACCCCACCACCAACATTGGCGCTGCCGCCAACAATGGTCCCCGTCCCGACCAGGTGAGCGACCCCAACCGGGGCGCGCCGCATACCGCGGATCAATGGTTCAATACGGCTGCATTCGTTGACCTCGACCCGAACAACATTCGGCCGGGAAACGCTCCGCGCGGCAGCATCCGTGGACCCGGCATCGAACGCTGGGACCTCTCTCTGTTCAAAAACGTCAAGCTGACAGAATCGATGGGCTTCCAGTTCCGCCTCGAGGCGTTCAATGTGTTGAATCACACGAATTTTGAAACGATCGATACCAACCTGTTCAGCAGTACATTTGGCCAAGTGCTGGCAACGCACAATCCGCGCATCATGCAACTGGGACTGAAGTTCAATTTCTGATGACGACGGGTGGGGTGAAAATGGTGCTGGTAGACGACAGCATAGACAGAGTGTTTTTGATGGAGACATCCAACATCAATGGCCAGCCCTGAGACGAGCAAGGGGAACATTCAAAAGAGTGAATTGCGGCGATCGCTCACTCTTTGGAACTTGATCATCTACGGCATTATCGTGGTGCAGCCAACGGCGCCCATGCCCAGCTTTGGCGTGATCAGCAAAGAGGCTCACGGTCATGTGGTGACCGCCATCCTGATCGCGATGGTTGCCATGCTGTTTACGGCCGTCAGCTACGGACGCATGGCGCGTGTCTATCCGAGCGCCGGTTCTGCCTACACCTACGTGGGTAAAGAGCTGCACCCGGGGTTGGGTTACCTGACTGGCTGGAGCATGACGATGGATTACCTGCTCAATCCATTGATCTGCGTCATCTGGTGCAGCAAAGCGGCGGGAAATATCGTTCCCGAGATCCCCTATGCCGTATGGGCTTTAGGATTTGCCGTCCTGTTCACGGCACTCAACCTGCGCGGTGTCCGGACGACGGCCCGCATCAATGAAGGGCTTGCGGCTGGGATGGGCGTGGTCATCATTCTCTTTCTCGTCGCGGCGATTCGTTATCTGTTGCGCGCACCGATCGCGGGCCCAGGGTTCTTCACTGAACCATTCTTTGATCCCAAGACCTTTTCCACGCACGCCGTGTTTACAGGCACTTCCATCGCGGTGCTTACCTATCTTGGGTTCGATGGCATCTCAACGCTCTCCGAAGAAGCAGAGAACCCGCGCCGCAACATCCTCCTGGCTACCGTGCTGGTGTGTCTGATCACGGGGATCCTGGCCTCGGTGGAGGTCTACGTGGCGCAGCTGGTGTGGCCCTCAAGCAAGCCCTTTCCCGATGTGGACACTGCCTATGTTTTCGTGGCCGGGCACGTTGGCGGACGTCTTCTGTTTCAAGTAGTGAATTTCACGCTCCTCATCGCCAATGTGGGATCGGGCATGGCTGCGCAATTCGCTGCCGCGCGTTTGCTTTACGGTATGGGGCGGGACAACGCAATTCCGAGATCTTTTTTTGGTTCGATTGAGCCGAAACGGGGGACTCCCCGGAACAACGTTGTTCTGGTGGGGCTTCTGGCATTAGTGGGCGCGTTTATTTTCAGCTACCAACTCGGCGCCGAGCTTCTCAATTTTGGCGCCTTCATCGCCTTTATGGGCGTGAACGCCGCGGCGTTTACCCACTACGTTGTGCGTCGCGGGGAGAGAACCTTGTCGAACCTCTTGATACCCGTCCTGGGCTTCGGCATTTGCGGCTTCATCTGGCTGAATCTTCGCTGGCAAGCGAAGTTAGCCGGGGCGATATGGCTGGCCATCGGTATCGCCTATGGCCTGTACAGGACGCGGGGTTTTCGCGAGCGGATTTTGTTCGACGTACCCGCAAGCACAGAACAGGAACCATAGAACATGAAGAGCAAAGTCGTTCTAGGGGTGGATATTGGCGGCACCAAGGTGGCTGCGGGCCTGGTCAATGAGAACGGAGAGATTCTCTCCAAGACGCGGGTGCCCATGATCGTGAACGCCTCCGCGGAAGTCGCAATGGCTTGCGTGCACCGGGCGATGGACGACGCGATGCGATCAGCTGCAGGGCCGGTGCACGCAATTGGTGTCTCCTCGCCTGGGCCGCTCGATCCCGTCAAGGGAATCGTTTTGAAGACGCCCAACTTGCCGTGCTGGCAGAATTTTCCACTCCTATCCCACGTGGAGCGCAGATACCGCTTGCCCACACTCGTGGACAACGATGCCAACGCCGCCGGACTGGCTGAGGCTCTCTGGGGTGCGGGCAAAGATTCGGGTTGCGTATTCTACGCAACCATCGGCACCGGTATTGGCACGGCCATTATCCAGGACAAGCGAATTCATCATGGCAGGACGGGAGCCGCTGCCGAAGGCGGCCACATGACCATTGATTTCGATGCTCCCGTGCGCTGTGGTTGCGGCAAGCCAGGTTGTGTGGAAGGCATGGCCTCTGGTCCTGCGCTTTCCGAGCGTGCCCGGCAAGCGCTACTCCGAGACGAATCGCGGAGCAGCGCGCTCTTCGGACTGGGTTCTATGACCGCGGAAGTAATCTGTGATGCTTCGAACGCGGGCGATCCATTAGCAAGACGCATTCTGGAAGAGACTGCGCAGTTGCTTGCCGTGTGGCTGGGGAACGTGGTTGACCTGATCGAGCCGGAGGTCATTGTCGTGGGCGGTGGCCTGGGGACACGAATGGCGGGCTTTTTCGGGGCCATTCAAGGCAACTTAAGCTGTTGGACCATCAACCCACGCGCCCATGAGATTCCGCTGCTGCCGGCCAAGTTCGGAGCGGATTCAGGCATTGCCGGCTCCGCTGCTCTCTGGCTGGCGGATGCGGAGCTAGGCGCGTTCCGTGCGGGCTCGACCGTTGGATCCTGAGTTAAACCTGATATGTCGCAATCTTATCCAATGCGCAGTCACATGCTGGCGGAGATCCATGAACAGCCAGACTCGGTTCTGAAGACCACGCTAGGCGTCAATGTCGCTCTGAAGACCAACCGCTTTGATCCCAGGAAGGCCGTGAAGGCGGTTCTTCCCCGGGCCAGACGAATCGTCATCGCGGCGTCCGGCACCAGCCGGCACGCAGGACTTGCCGGGAAGTTCATGCTGGAATCTTTGACTCGTCTCCCGGTGGAAGTGGACTACGCCAGCGAATATCAGCATTCTCCCGCCCACATCGGCGCCGACACTTTGGTTGTAGTGATTACCCAATCCGGCGAAACGGCGGACACATTGGCTGCGCTGCGCCGGGCCAAGGCGGCCGGCGCCACCGTCATCGCCATTTCCAATGTCGGCGATTCCACAAGCATGCGGGAAGCCGATGCTCGCATTGAAACCCAGGCGGGTCCGGAGATCGCGATTCCATCGACCAAGACCTTTACCGCCCAGTTGGCCGCGTTCTACCTGTTTTCCTTGTGGGTTGCCCGGCGAACCGGAGTCATTTCGCGGGACCGCGCGGATTCCAAAGTCTCTGACCTGTTGCTTCTTCCCGGGAAGCTGGAAGCAGCCCTCGCCCTTGATACGCAGTGCTCTGAAATCGCGCAGCGGTATTTTGCATTTGACGACTTCATCTTTGCCGGCTGCGGCATCCACTATCCGATCGCGATGGACGGAGCACTGAAACTCAAGGAAGTCGCGTACGTTCATGCTGAGGGATATCCTCTCGGAGAGGTCAGGCATGGCCCTCTCGCGCTGGTTGACGATGATGAGGCGGTAGTTCTTCTGGCGACCTGCGACAGGTGCGATCCGGAGTCGGTGTCTCGTTACGGGAAGATCCTGTCAGAGGCCAGGGAGATCAAGAGACGCGGTGGCAAGATTATCGCTGTTGTCAACGGGGAAGACGCAGTGATCGCAAGCCTTGCCGACGATTTGCTCCGCATTCCGCAGGCATCGGATCTGTTGCTCCCGATTCTCGAAATCGTTCCTTTGCAACTGCTCGCTTATCACATCGCCGTCTTGCGGGGCAATGATGTGGATCGGCCCCGGCACCTGGTGAAATCAGTAACCTCGCAGGCGAGCAGTGGACGGGCGTGAACATTACCGCGAGAAGACAAGGCAGCCGAGATATAGGCTGACATTTCCCTCGCGGAAGATACTAAGCGCTTGCAGCTAACGTCCGCAGCTTACGGCCAGATCCCTCTCGCTTGCGTGGCCTTCACCACGCGGTCGACGGCCAGGATGTAAGCGCCAGTGCGCATGTCGACTTTGTAATCGCGGGCTGAGGTGTGGACGTCGCCGAAAGCCTTGCCCATGATCTTCTCGAGTTTCTTGTTCACGTCGTCCACGTCCCAGAAAAGCTCTTGCAGGTCCTGCACCCATTCGAAGTAAGAGACGGTCACGCCGCCGGCGTTAGCCAGGATGTCCGGAATCACGACGATGCCTTTGTCGAACAGGATGCGGTCGGCGCCGGGCGTGGTCGGACCGTTGGCGGCTTCGGCGACGATCTTTGCCCGTACGCGGTCGGCGTTGGCCAGGGTGATCTGGTTTTCGAGCGCAGCGGGAATCAGCACGTCACACTCCAGCTCCAGCACCGCTTCGCTGATGATGGGTTTGGCCCCCGGGAATCCGGCCACAGACCCGGCCTTGGCCTTGTAGGCCACGACGTTGGGGATATCCAGCCCCTTGGGGTCGAAGATTCCGCCGTGGGAATCACTTACCGCGATGACCTTGACCCCGATGCGATGGAGCAGCTCCGCGGCAATGCTGCCGGCGTTGCCGAAGCCTTGGATGGCGGCGGTGGCGCGTGTGTAGTCGATTCTCTCCACGTCGAACGCACAGCGGATGACGTACACGCAGCCGCGGGCTGTGGCTTCGCGCCGGCCGTGCGATCCGCCCAGGAAGACCGGCTTCCCGGTGACGACGCCGGGAGTGGTGTGACCGAGCGTCATGCTGTAGGTGTCCATGATCCAGGCCATGATTTGCGAGTCGGTGTAAACGTCAGGCGCGGGAATGTCGCGGTCCGGCCCGATGAAATCGGAAATCTCGTAGGCGTAGCGGCGGGTGAGGCGCTCGAGCTCGAGGCGGGAAAGATGTCTAGGATCGCAGATGATTCCGCCCTTGGCGCCGCCGAAGGGAATGTTAACGGTGGCGCACTTCCACGTCATCCAGGAAGCCAGCGCTTGCACTTCATCGAAGCTGACGTTGGGATGATAGCGGATGCCGCCTTTGCACGGCCCGCGCGCGCTGTTGTGCTGCACGCGAAAGCCCTGAAAGACCTTGAGCGTGCCGTCGTCCATGCGAATGGGCAGGGAAAGCGTGAGCGCGCGGCGCGGGGAGCGCAGAACTTCACGCAGGCCGGGATCGAGCTTGAGCTTCTCGGCTGCGTTCTCAAACTGTCGCAAGGCGATACGAAAGGGATTCAGGTCTTCGGAGATCTTGGGAACGCTCTTTAGGGTGGCCATAGGGGTGTATCCCTCCTACGACGGCAGGACCCCCGCCTGAGAGTATACATCCACGGGATTAGCAGTAAACGCTACCGCAGCAATTGCCAGAATTGCTCCCGCGTGGCGGGACCAAAAAATCCAAATTGAACAGCGGTGGTGGCGAGATTCCCAATTTGGATTCTTTTGGCAATTTTGGCATTTATGGCAATTCTGAAAATCGGTAGGAACGATTGCCATGAGTGACAATTCGCCAACATCGCAGAAATGGCCTCATCTCACCGTTCCGCCCATACATAGCTCACCTGCCATGATCTTATCGATGACCTCCATGACGCCCGCGGTGCTGGGCTGGTCAGTCACCACGTCCACGATCTCGTGGATTGCGGGAAGAGCGTTGGCCACAGCGACCGAGCATCCGCACAACTTGAGAAAAGGCGCGTCGTTCTCCGCGTCGCCGACACCTACAACGTTCTGCGGGGAGATCTGCAATACCTCGAGCGCTACCGCGAGACCGGAGCTCTTGTCGATCCCCTGAGGGAGGACCATCAACGAATCGCGGTTGAGGACGATGTCGAGCGGAAGGTCCATCTCAGCGATGGTCTGGTGCACGGCGGCGTAATGCCGCTGTTTGGTCGCGACGATAGCACGCCCTGTGGCAAGAGGCTGCACGCCGCGATGGCGCAACTTGTCGAGAAACCGCGGCATAGGCGGACCGGCCAGGGCGCGGGTGCGACCGTCGCCAGGGCTATGCAGCACCGCGCCGTTTTCGACGACCAGAAGATCAAACAGCCAAATGTCGGGGAAGACTGTAATCAAGTCTTCGAGCTCGCGCCCGGTCACGAGAATGGTCTTGCCACCAAAGGATCTCAGACGCGCCAACGCGTCCCGCGCGGGCGGCTGCACTTGCCCGCCCGACGCAAGCGTTTCATCGTAGTCACATGCCAGGTGAAAGATCACAGGCTAAGCAACGCTGGGAGGATTCACCGCGCGCTCTCGAGTCGGCTCCTTTGCTTCCAGCCGGACCTGGCAAAGTTCTGCGATCAAATTGCCGGCCCACCGGTAAATATTTTG
Source organism: Candidatus Angelobacter sp. (assembly GCA_035263765.1). GTDB lineage: Bacteria > Acidobacteriota > Terriglobia > Terriglobales > Acidobacteriaceae > Angelobacter. Next base: position 24,034 of record DATFQZ010000210.1, read on the forward strand.
TTCCTTCACAGTCTGGCGCATGCGTTGCATGCGGGCACGCCGCTCTTTGGGGTCCATTTCGAGAGCAGCGTGAATCTCACTCGCCATTTTATCGGTGTCGTAAGGATTCACCACCAGGGCGTCGCGCAGCTCGCGGCAGGCGCCTGTAAAGCAGCTTAGCACCAGTACACCGTCTTCGTCGCTGCGGGAAGCCACGAATTCCTTGGCTACCAGGTTCATGCCGTCGTGCAGCGAGGTAACCAGGCAGACATCCGCGGCGCGGTAGAACCGGCCGATCTCTTCGTGGGTGTGATGGCGTTTGAGAAACAAAATCGGCTTCCAGCGCTCCGTGCGGAAGCGCCAGTTGATCCTCTCGGCTTCAGATTCCACCTCGGCCAAGAAATCATGATAGCGCTTGATGTGGGTGCGGCTGGGCGCGCCGATCTGCACAAAGCTGAACTTACCCTGATAGCGAGGATAGCGATCCAAGAACCGCTCGATAGCCAAAAAGCGCTCCAGGATCCCCTTGGTGTAGTCCACGCGGTCCACGCCGACGCCGAGATAAAGCGCTTCAATGCCTACCTCCTTGAAGAGAGCTTCGCGGGCGGCGTTGGCGGAGCGGTAATCCGGCGGCGCGGCATCGGTCTCGGCCACGCTGATGGGAAAAGGACGAACCATCGTCGTATGCGATTCCCTGTTCACCGCGAAGTGTTCCCATTCCACGCGGCATTCCAGCGCGCGGTTCGCGGTCTCAAGAAAATTATCGCAATGCGACTGAATGTGAAAGCCAATCAAGTCGGCGCCGAGCAGGCCTTCCAGCAGCTCGCGCTGCCAGGGACAAATGCCGAAGGCTTCCGGGTTCGGCCAGGGAATATGCCAGAAGATAGCCACCCGCGCGTCCGGCCGCTCTTCTTTGATCATCTGCGGCAATAGCGCGAAGTGATAATCCTGGATGAGCAGCACGGGATGTTGTGTGCCTTCCATTTCTTCCAGCACCGCTTTGGCGAATTTCCTGTTGGCCTCGCGGTAGTGTTCCCAGTCTCGCGAACGAAAGATCGGCCGCGTATGCGCGATATGGCAGAGCGGCCAGAGGCCTTCGTTGGCGAAGCCGTAGTAGTAGCCTTCCTCTTCGTTCTTGCTGAGCCACACGCGGCGCAGGGTGTAGCGCGGATCGTCGGGCGGGACCTGGATGTGGTCGTGCTTGTCCACGGTTTGGCGGTCCGCATCGCCGCTGCCGTGCGCGATCCACGTCCCATGGCAGGCGCGCAGGATCGGCTCCAGCGCCGTAACCAGTCCGCTGGCCGGGACGATCACCTTGGCGGTCTTGCCTTCTTTAGCGTGCATGTAAGGCTCGCGGTTGGAAACCACGAGCAACGGGCTGGAGTTGAGCTTGCTGCGCACATGCACAGCCAGGCGCTCCGCGGTCCATGTGGACTCGCCCGCCTCGCGCAGGCGGGCCTCCTTTTCCGCCGACTCACGGGCCGCAGCCAGGCTTTCCATCAGCGTTGCAACTTCGTGCCGCAAAGGTGAGAAGATGTCGCCGTCAACCGAGGCTTGCCGCAACGGAGCCTTTCCGGCGCGCAGAGCTTTCATCCATTGCACGGTCCTGGCCACGGGCGTGGAGATGCCCAGGCGGATGATCAGCAACGCCGTCAGCCCGATGAGAAATACCTCCACGGAAACGCGCAGGAACGTCCGCCGCCAGAAATTCTGGCTTTGCGCGTTGATGTATCCCGAGTCGTGAACCACGGATAGCGTGCCCGCAGGATTGTCGCCCACGGTGAGCGCCAGCGGATAAATGTAGAGATGAGTGCCGTTCAGGACGCGGAATTCGCCGGCTTCCTGACCGCCCGCCGCCCTGACTTCAGCGGGCAAGATGGGCATGAAGTTGACGCCGGGGAAGCGCGTGGCCAGCCGGGGAGTCATGGCGATCGGCGTCCCCGAAGCATCGTAAACGGCAATTCCAGCCAGGCGCTCGCGGTCGCCGAAACGCTCTACAATACGCTGCAAGTCGCGCCGCGAACCTTTTTGCAGCGCTGGCTCTATGCTTTCCTGCAGGCTTTCCGCCAAGATTTGGGCGCGCTTGCGCAGGTCCTGCCGTAACGCCTGCTTTTCCGCGCGGAATTGAACATAAGAGAAGAGCAGAGACGCCAGAGCTAGCACGGCTACAAGTAAAAAGACTAAACGAAGATTCAGTCGCATGGCTCCGATCCGGTGCTCTGGTTCCGCTCGCTCGAGAGCGGCCCAAAGATTCTGGTTGTGGTCCTGGCCAGGCGCTCCAGCTTCCTAAAAAAGGGGCCCAGTCGAATTCACTAGCTCGGTGAGGGTCGAAGCAAAACCGTCGGTTCTGGGGGTTACCGCGTTGACAAAGTGGACGCTGCTGCTTGAGTCTGATGCCGGTGGCGCGCCGGCAGTTGCTCCACGTTCGTACTAAAACGAACGAAGTCAGCGCAGGTGTACAATTTAGCACAACTTGGTGAGGTTTGACATGTCTACCAGCGCAATTATCGAACTAAAATCGTGCCCCCTCTTTATAAACGGCAAACCGGTGCTCTCCCGCGGCCCGAAGGATATTCAACACAATCCCGCGACCGGGGAGGCGATCGCCGAGATTCCGCGCACCACGCCTGAGGAAATCTCTGCTGCTGTCGAGGCTGCGAGTAAGGCCTTCCACTCATGGGCGAAGACTCCGGTGATCCAGCGGGTTAAGGTGCTCTTCAAGTATCGCGAGCTCCTGGAGGCGCACTCCCCCGAGCTGATCGCCCTGATTACCGAGGAAAACGGTAAGACCGTTGAGGAAGCACGAGGATCGTTCCAGCGCGGGATCGAAAACATCGAGTTCGCCTGCGGCGCGCCTACTTTAATGATGGGCGATACCGTGGATCACGTGGGCACGGGCGTGGATGGCTGGTCTACTCGCAACCCCATCGGCGTTTGCGTGGGCATTACGCCGTTCAATTTTCCGTTCATGGTACCGCTGTGGATGTTCCCCGTGGCGATCGCCTGCGGCAACACTTTTGTCCTGAAGCCGTCCGATAAAGTTCCGCGCACGGCGGTCCGCTTGGTGGAATTGGCGCATGAAGCTGGGCTGCCCGGCGGCGTCCTCAACCTGGTGCACGGCGCCAAGAGCACGGTGGACGCGCTGCTGACCGATCCGCGCGTGAAGGCCGTGTCGTTCGTCGGCTCCAGCGCGGTGGCGCGGTACATCTACCAGACTGCGGCCAACAACGGCAAGCGCGTGCAGGCGCTGGGCGGCGCCAAAAACCATTCCGTGGTCCTGCCCGATGCGGAGATGAAGTCGACCGTGGCCGCGGTGATGGGTTCGGGCTTCGGCTGCGCCGGTGAACGGTGCCTGGCGACCAGCGTGGTTGTGGCGGTCGGCGAAGCCGCCGATCCCCTGGTCAAAGAACTGGTCCGCGCCGCCGACAACCTGAACGTGGGAGCGGGTTGCGAAATCAAGACCCAGATGGGCCCGGTCATCAGCGACGAGGCCAGGAAACGCATTCTCAGCTACATCGAACTGGGAGAGAAAGAAGGCGCGACGCTGGCCCGCGACGGCCGCAAAGACGCGGTGAGCAAAGGCGCCGGCTACTTTGTGGGACCGACGATCTTCGACCACGTCAATCCCAATTCGCGTATCGCCAAAGAAGAAATCTTCGGGCCTGTGCTTTCGGTGGTCCGGGTCAAGAACCTGAAGGAGGCGCTGGCGGTGATTGAAAATTCCGAGTACGGCAACGCGGCCTCCGTCTTTACCCGCTCCGGCGCTGCGGCGCGCGAGTTCACGCAAAACGTAGGCGCAGGGATGGTCGGCATCAACGTGGGCGTGCCTGCACCTGTTGCGTTCTTCTCCTTCTCTGGCTGGAAGAATTCATTCTTCGGCGACCTGCATGCTTTGGGCAAAGACTCGGTGCACTTTTATACCGAACAGAGAGTCGTGACCTGCAGGTGGCCCGACTAGAATTTGCGATTTCTGATTAGAAAGTGATCTTCGGAGCGCAGGCGCCCTCGCCTGCGGTGACTGATGGATGAAAGGCAACTTCTCAGGGAAGCGATTGCCGAGGCGAAACTCGGTCTTTCCGAGGGCGGAATCCCCATCGGATCCGTGCTGGCCGATTCCGCTGGCAGGATCGTCTCGCGCGGCCACAACCTGAGAGTTCAGACCGGCGATCCCACGGCTCACGCCGAGGTGGTTTGCATTCGCAATGCAGGCCGCCGCAGGGATTGGCCCAGCCTGGTCCTGGTGAGCACTCTCAGCCCATGCATCATGTGCACGGGAACCAGCCTGCTCCACCGGATTCCAAAAGTGATCATCGGCGAGAATCTCACCTTCAAAGGAGCGGAAGAGCTTTTCGCCGCCAGAGGTGTGCAGGTAAGCGTCCTGCAAGATCGCGAATGCATCGAGATGATGCGCTCATTCATTCAGGCCCACGCGGACCTTTGGAATGAGGATATCGGCGTGCCCACTGAGCGGTAGAACTCGATCGTCGACGTGGCTCTTGGTTTTCTTTTCGATGTTTTCTGAGCCGAGCAGAGATCCCTACGCAATCCATTTCCAAAGCGCCGCTAGGCGCGACGACAGGATAGCCCACCCTGGAGGCGAGCGCAGCGAAGCCGGAAGGGTGGGTAGGGGGTTAAGAATTCCAGCCCTGGAGGGGGCGGCACAAGGGATTTCGATTGCCGAGCTAAAGGTCGTGCAGGCTTCTCTTTCAGCGTGTCGCCCCGCTGGGGCTCGTTATCGTGTAGTAGGACCCACCCTTCCCGGCTCGCCCGCCGCGGCGGGCTACGCCTTCAGGGTGGGCTAACCTCTGGTCGCGCCTAACGGCGCTCGAAGCTACCAAGAGGCATGCTCCATTGAGAATGTCGGCGACCAAGCGACGGCCGAACAATATCTTCGAAGGGCTACATCAGCAAAACAACTCAGGAAGCTACCTGAACAGCCTGGGTATCAACTTCCGTACTGCGCAATGCGCTGCGGCCGGCGAACGAAGTAGTAGATGAGAGCTCCGAGCCAACCTACGAGAACGATGATAAGGATCCAAATGATCTTGTCGTTGCCCTGGTTCGGCTCTTTCGTCGCACACTCCACAAGCATCTTGAGCCAGAAGATCATGCTCCACAAGATCAGGAAAATGACAAGCAACTCAAAGATGCCGAGACGTCCGCCAAACATTTACGAATCCTCCAGGTGCATTTAGAACCAGCCAGAAAGAACATGCGCTGATGATCTCGCAGCTTACACTCCGCTATACACCGCTCGCTTCAAGAAGCTGCCTTGTCCCGCCTTCCCGTGGAACTGATCGCCTTCGACAATCACCCGTCCGCGAGAGAGCACCACGTCCGGCATGCCTTTGACCTTGATGCCTTCGAACATCGAATAATCCACACGCATGTGGTGGGTAGCCGCGCTGATGGTGTGCTCGCGGTTGGGGTCGAAGATCACGAGGTCAGCGTCACTGCCGACCGCGACCGTGCCCTTCCGGGGAAAAAGGCCGAACAGCTTCGCCGGCGTGGTTGAGACCAGCTCGACAAAGCGGTTCACGCTGAAGCGGCCTTTGCCTACGCCGCCTGAATAGACCAGGCTCATGCGGTGCTCGATGCCGGGGCCGCCGTTGGGAATCTTGGTGAAATCGTCTTTGCCCAGCTCCTTTTGCTCTTTGAAGCAAAACGGGCAGTGATCGGTGGAGACCACTTGCAGATGGTCTTGCTTCAAGCCGGTCCAGAGTTTTTCCTGGTGCCACTTCTCGCGCAGCGGAGGCGTGAAAACGTACTTGGCGCTCTCGAAGCCGGGCTTGTCCATGTCATCGAGAGATAAGTAAAGATACTGCGGACAGGTTTCGGCATAGACCGGCAGGCCGCGGTCGCGGGCTTCGCGGACTTTCTCGAGAGCGTCATTGCAGCTCAGGTGGACGATGTAGACCGGCGATCCCGCCATCTCTGCCAGGGCGATGGCCCGGGCCGTGGCTTCGCCTTCAGCTGTTGTGGGCCGCGTGAGCGCGTGGTACTTGGGTGCGGTCTTGCCTTCGGCCAGCGCCTGCTGCACGATCACGTCGATGGCGCCGCCGTTCTCCGCGTGCATGCAGATCATGCCGCCGATCTTGGAAGCCGTGCGCATGGCCTTGAAGATGGTTGCGTCGTCGAGCATGAAGACGCCGGGATAGGCCATGAACAGCTTGAAGCTGGGCACGCCTTCACGCACCAGCTCGCCCATTTCATCCAGGCGAGCGTTGGGCAGATCGGTGATGATGCAGTGGAAGGCGTAGTCGGTCGTGGCTTTCGATGCGGCTTTCTGCATCCAGGCATCGAACGCGGCACGCAGCGGCTGGCCTTTGTACTGGATCGCGAAATCAATCAGCGTGGTGGTGCCTCCGAAGGCCGCAGCGCGCGTGCCGGTTTCGAAGTCATCGGCGCTGGTGGTGCCTCCGAACGGCATGTCCAGGTGAGTGTGGACATCGATGCCGCCCGGCAGCACGTACTTGCCCTTGGCATCCATCACGCGCTTGGCGCCGTCGCGGGGTAGAGCCTGGGCGATGGCCGTGATCTTGCCGTCCGCGATGGCCACGTCGGCTGAGTATGTGTCGGTGGCCGTGACCACGGTGCCGTTCACGATGAGAGTGTCGAAAGCCATTTATGATCTCCCCGAGCCCGGCAACGAATGAGCGAGACTCGCCGTCGGCGCCGTTTGGTCATCAACATATCGTCAGACTGATGGATCCAGAGGTTTTTCACGATCGAGGGCGCGTTTCGCAGATTTTTCCAAGTCGATAACCTTCGTAATTCGACCGTAACCAACGACCCTGGACCCCTCGCGAATCAGAAACATCTTCCCGGCCACAATCTTTCCAACGTGCATCTGGGGGCTCAAAAAAGCAAAGTAAGTTCGGACCGTGTCTCCGGGATTCGCCTGTTGAACGTCGGGGTAGAACTGGATGGCATCCCAGTCTTGGCTGTCATAAAAGAACTGCGGACGATAACCAGAAAATGCTGGTCCTTTCCGTCCACCTGCCTCAGTTGGTAAGAAAATTACCTCTCCCTCGACGTCAGTCGGCCAATTCATTCGGAGCATTCTACGTTAGATTCGCAGATTTCTATCCCTTACTGCGTGGTTGTTGTGCCGCCCCTCCAGGGCTCGAGACATTTTGGGAAGCCTACCCACCCTTCCCGGCTCACGGCTTTCGCCGCTACGCCTCCAGGGTGGGCTAACCTGTTCCGCGCCTCCGGCGCTGGGTTTTGCCGCCTGGGTTTTGCTAGCGTCTGCCTCATCAGCAACTCTTAACAGGCCCTTTGGCCCCGCATCCCTCACGAGACATCATCCCGAATCCCCGCGTAGCCAAGGGCGAGCGGGGTGAGGGACCGGCTCCGCTGCGGCTTCGCGTGAGCCAGGAGAAGCGATTGCAGGTCATCTTGGGATCCGATCTACGTTTCAGGCTGAGCCTGACCCACACGACCAAAGAACGATCTGCTTGGCTCGCGCGCGACACAAGCGGAGCAGGGATGTGCCTCGTGGGAAGAGGGAGCAGCAAAGGACTGAAGCTTCGTTCACAGATGCTGAACAGCGTTACCGTAGAACTGGAGCGACACGTTCACCGGCTGGTCTACAATGAGCCTGTTACGGCCCGTGAGGCGTCCGTGCCCAACAATCCGGCTCCCAAGCTCCCGCTCCAACAACTCGAAAAGAACTTTGCGGACATCAACCCGCCACTCACGCAGGCCCAGGCGCTCGAAGAAGGCGCGCGCTGCCTGTTCTGCCATGACGCGCCGTGCATCAAAGCCTGCCCAACCCGAATTGATGTTCCCCAGTTCATTCGTCAGATCCTGACCGGCAACCTGCGCGGCTCGGCCAAGACAATTCTCGAAGCCAACATTCTTGGACAGAGCTGTGCCCGCGTTTGCCCGACTTCGGTCTTGTGCGAAGGCGCCTGCGTGCTCAACTACGAGGGAAAGAAGCCGGTCGAGATCGGCAAGCTGCAGCGCTATGCCGTGGACCCGGTGGTCGAGAGCGGCATGCAGTTGTTCCAGGCCGGTTCCCCCAACGGCCGGCGCGTGGCGCTCATCGGCGCCGGGCCGGCGAGCCTGGCGTGCGCCTTCGAGTTGCGCAAGCTGGGCTATGAGACGGTGATCTTTGACGCCAACCCGCAGCCCGGGGGCCTCGACACCTACGGCATCGCTGCGTACAAGATGCGCGCCGGGGAAGTGGTGAAAGAGATCGAGATGGTGCGCAGCCTGGGCGTCGAGATCCGCAGTGGCGCGGTTGTCGGGCGCGACGTGAGCATCGCCGAGCTGGAGAGGACCTGCGACGCCATCTTCATCGGCGTGGGGCTGGGCGAAACCGAAGACCTTGGCATCCCCGGCGAAGACCTGGAGGGCTGCCGCGACGCGATCTCTTTCATTGATGACACCAAGCGTTTGCGCTTCGACAAGATCGCGATCGCGCGGCGCGTGGCGGTGATCGGCGCCGGCAACACGGCGATTGATGTGGCCACCGCCGCAGCCCGCCTGGGCGCCGAGGAAGTGTACATGGTCTACCGGCGCACGACCCAGGAAATGTCGGCCTTTGATTACGAATACGAGCTGGCCAAGCAGGACGGCGTGATCTTCGTTTGGGAGAGCTTGCCGGTGCGCATCGTCGATGATGGCAAGCATCGCGTGGCGGGCTTGGAGTGCGTACGCACGCAGCGCGGTCGCGATACCGTCGTTCCTGTTCCGGGAACCGAGTTTCGCCTGGATGTAGAGATGGTGGTCAAGGCCCTGGGCCAGAAAAGAAAACTCCAATTCCTGGAGCAGATCCCGGACCTGGAGCTGAAGAAAGGTTGCGTAGTTGTGGATCCGGCGACGATGCGCACGCGCAATCCACGCTACTTCGCCGGCGGGGATTGCGTGAACGGCGGCGGTGAAGTGGTGGACGCCGTGGCGGATGGCAAGCTGGCGGCAGCTGGGATTCACAGGTCGCTTACACATGCGAGGCACGGTGGCGATGCGAAAAAAGGCAGCTAGCAAATGGCAATTAGCAATTAGCCCAGCTAAAGCCAGTCCGCGCATTTCCGTTAACCCTCGGCTTTAGCTGAGCTAGTTGCCAATTGCTAGTTGCTAATTGCTCGCCTTGTCCCCTAGTAGAAGTTAGGAGCACTTTATGCCCGACCTAAGCATTGCTTTTTGCGGCGTGAAATCGCCCAACCCGTTCTGGCTGGCTTCCGGGCCGCCGACCAATACTGCCTATCAGGTGATGCGCGCGTTTGACGCCGGCTGGGGCGGCGCGGTGTGGAAGACGATCGGCGAGCCGATCATCAACACCGTCTCACGATACGGGTCGATTGATCTTAAGAACGAGCGCATGATGGGCCTCAACAACATCGAGCTCATCACCGACCGCCCCATCGAGACCAACTTGCGCGAGATCGCGGACGTCAAGAAACGGTTTCCCAAGCACACCGTGGTGGCGTCGCTGATGGTGGAATCCAAGCGCGAGACCTGGCATGACATTGTGCGCCGCACGGAAGATTCCGGCGCCGACATGCTGGAGCTGAACTTCGGCTGCCCACACGGCATGAGCGAACGCGGCATGGGCGCGGCGGTTGGCCAGGTCCCCGAGTACACCACCATGATCACCCGTTGGGTGAAGGAAGTGGCGCGCACGCCGGTGATCGTGAAGCTCACCCCCAACGTGACCGACATCGCTCACATGGCCCGGGCCGCGAAGGCCGGCGGCGCCGACGCCGTTTCGCTCGTCAACACATTCAACAGCCTGGTGGGCGTGGATCTTGATACTTACGCTCCGCGTCCCGCGGTGGCCGGGCGCGGCAGCCATGGCGGCTATTGCGGCCCGGCGGTCAAGCCCATCGCGCTGCACATGGTTTCGTCTGTCGTCAAGGCCGTCGACATTCCCGTCTCCGGGATCGGCGGCATCGCCAACTGGCGCGACGCAGTGGAGTTCATGCTGCTCGGCGCGACATCGGTCCAGGTCTGCACTGCGGCCATGCACTATGGCTTCCGCATCGTGCGCGACATGATTGACGGCTTGGAGAACTATCTCGAGGAAAAAGGCTTCAAGTCGGCGATGGAGATTGTCGGCAAATCGGTGCCGCAAGTGGACGACTGGGGCAATCTCGATTTGAACTACAAGATCGTGGCCAAGATCGACGCGGAGAAGTGTATTGGCTGCAACCTATGTTATATCGCCTGCGAAGACGGCGCTCACCAGTGCATACGTGTGGAGGAGCGCGTGCCAGGCGATCTGCGCGACAACATCCTGCATGAAAAGAACGGCGGACAGGCCAAGCATGTGCCGCGCATCCTGGAAGAAGAGTGTGTGGGCTGCAATCTCTGCGCGCTGGTGTGCCCCGTCCCTGGGTGCATCACCATGGCCGAGATCTCGACCGGGCGTTCACCGATGAGCTGGAAACAACTTCAAGAAGCCCGCGGCCGCAGCCCACAGTGCAGCATGGAAGAACTTTTGGCGGGAAACAAATAGAGGTTTGGGTCCACAAATCTTGCGAGGTTTCACCGCGTCGCTGCCGCGGTGCCGACGAGCGATCTTTTTTGAGGCCTACTAATACCCTCTCGATTCCAGCGACTCTTCCACCCCACGAGACCACATCCCGAACCTCGAAGCCGATCCCGCGAGGCGGGATCGGCGCGGGGTGAGGGACCTGCTCTGCTGCGGCCTCGCGTGAGCCAAGACGAACGTTACCCACCACGGTGTCCGGGAGAAAATGCAACACCGATTTGGCGAAGTGCTACTGATGCTATCGCCTTGAGCTGGAGGGCAAATCTTAGGATGAACGATAGCTACAGCAAGAGCGATTCAGATAACTTCTCCTGGGCTCCCGCGAAACGACAGCGGAGCAGGTCCCTCACCCTGCTCGCCTTCGCTACGCAGGATTCGGGATGTGGTCTCGTTGGGTTTTCGAGTTAACACGGCTGTGAGCGCGTCAGTACGCGATACACATAATGCTGCTGAAAGAGCATCTAGGTGCAATCAACGACGTTCAAAAGTGATACCCGAAAAGCACCCATAGACGTGTTATTGTGTTGGCGCAAAAGTGCGCGCAAAACGGGATTCTCTTAAAGGAGGACGGCCTATGGAGCGCAGAAATGTTTTGAAGGGAGCGGGAGCCGTTGCCGCCGTCGCCGCCACAGGAGGCTTGACCATGGGACACGCCGAGGCCAGTCCGGACACCGCCCGCCCGCGAGGGATGGCAAAGGGGCTGACCGTGCTGAACATGCGCCGCAACGGCGAATACCTGCTGGGCGTGAAGACCGACAAAGGCATTCTGGACGCGCAGGAAGCGGCGAAACTTCTCCACATGCATACACCCGCCGACATCGATGACCTGCTGCAGCATCAGGATGGCCCCAGCCTCAACGCGCTCGTAGACGCGGCACTCAAGTCCACCTCCGCCCACAGTACTTTTATTAAAGAAGACGGCATCGAGTACGGCCCGGTGGTCACGCATCCGGAAAAGATTGTCTGCGTGGGCCTGAACTACCGCCGGCATGCGCAAGAAATCGGCTCACCGATCCCCAAGGAACCTGTGCTCTTCAGCAAATTCAACGTGGCGCTCAATCACCACAAGGGCACCATTAAACTGCCGGTCGAGGTGGCGAAGAAGTTCGATTACGAATGCGAGCTGGTGATCGTCATGGGCAAGGAAGCCCATAACGTGAGCGAGGCCGACGCGCTCACCTATGTCGCCGGCTATTGCACGGGCAACGACTTCACCGCCCGCGATCTGCAACTTGAGACCGGCGGCCAGTGGCTGATCGGCAAAACGCCGGACCAGTTCGCGCCTCTGGGACCCTACATGGTCACTGCCGACCAGGTCGACCCCGACAACCTCAAGCTCGAATGCCGCGTCAACGGCGAGACCCGCCAGTCATCGAACACCAATGACATGATCGCCAACACGCGGCACATGATCAGCTACATCTCCCGCCACATCACCCTGCGGCCCGGCGACATCATTTTTACCGGCACTCCGGAAGGCGTCATCCAGGGCAAACCCAAAGACCAGCAGGTGTGGCTGAAAGCTGGGGACAAGATCGCGTGCAGTCTGGAGAAGTTGGGCGAGCTGAAATTTGAGCTGGTGTAGGAAAAGAAAGAACCCACCACGGGGGCACGGAGACACTGAGGAAGCCCTTTTCTCCGAGTCCCAACGTCCGTTCACCCAAACCCGATCCCTCTGTCATCCTGAGCGAGTCCGAGTCCCGCGCTTGCGGGATGAGGGCGAGTCGAAGGACCCCGAGAATACTTGCAGTGTGAATGGTGCGTCAGGGCGTTCTCCCTACGGAGCATGGGGAGAATTCCCTGGTGATGCATGGAAGCGATCCGCATCCTCGGGGTCCTTCGACTCCGCGCCGCTCGGCATGGTTCAGGCGGAGCTTTTCGTGGCGCTCCGCTCACGATGACGGGTCCGGAGGAACTCCAAAACCGCGCGATTGGCCGCGGCCGGTTGGTCAGTCGAAAAGATATGGCTGGCTTGGGGCAGCAGGACCAGCTTAGCTCCAGGAATTTTCTCGGCGATCAGTTTTCCATTGCCGGCCGGAATCAGACGGTCGCTCTCCCCGTGGATCACCAAGGTAGGCGCGGAGATGTTTGAAAGACGACTGTAGGCTTCCCAAGCCAGGATTCCTTGCAGCTGCGCGTTGTAAGCGTCAGGGTGTGGAAACCAGGGGCGGCGCATTTCTATGTCTTCTTCAATCCGGCTCTGCGGAGTACTCGGATCGTAAATGAAGGGTATGGCGGCGCGCGCAGCTTCATCCGCTGTCATGCTGCCGCGCGCCATCAGCATCTTGGTGGCTTCCGCCTCGGCACGGACCGCATCCGGGCCGCCAGCCGCCGTGCATCCCAGAATCAGCGAGCGCACACGGCCGGGATACTGCAGCGCGACTTCCTGCGCGATCATGCCTCCCATGGAGACGCCATAAACATGCGCTTTCTCAACTCCCGCGGCGTCGAGCACGGCGGCGGCATCGGAAGCCATCAGCGGAATCGGATAGGGGCCGGGCGGCCTGTCGCTGCGGCCTACGCCCCGGTTATCAAGGGCGATCGTCCTGAAATCTTTCGAGAGCACCGGGCGCGTGCGGTACCAGGCAATTGAGGGATAACCCAGACCCATGATGAGTAAGATCGG
>DATFQZ010000211.1:0-3326 GCA_035263765.1 Candidatus Angelobacter sp.
GTGGGGAAAGTCAGCGTGCCGTCCCAATCAGGGTCGTTGGCGGCCACGGCAAAGCTGCGCAGGTCTTCCGCGCTTTTGTGGACCAACGCGAAGAGTTCCTCCGCGGTCTTCGAGTTGAGCGAGTCGAATTCAGTAATCGGCAGGTTCAGCAGCCGCTCGGCATAGCGCATCTGCACGCCAACAATGTGCAGCACCACTTCGCGAACGTTCTTGGCGCCGGCGATGTCGGCGGGCAGATCCAGGGCAGTCGTGTTCTTCTTGAACCAATCGCGCCAGTGATTGGTTTCTTCACTCGTGTAATCCAGAAGTTCGCCGAAACTGAGGCCGCGCATTTGTAGGTCCTCGCTTGCTCGATCCGGAATCCCCATCTTATCGCAGACAGCGCTGGAGCTGTTTGGGAGTCAGCAACTAGCAATTAGCAGTTAGCAATTAGCTCACCCCGCTACGCGGAACAACCCTTGAGAACGCTGCTGAAGCTTGCTTGAGCTGAGCTAATTGCCAATAGCTGGTTGCTATGTCTGTCCAGGACTCGCAGAATGATTTGCCCGCCCGGCTCTGCGCAGCCGCATATTTGCTAACATTGCCCCATCATGACTGACTGTCTCTTCTGCAAGATCGTCGCCGGCAAAATACCGTCGAAGAAAGTCTACGAAGACGACCGCACGTACGCATTTGAGGACATCAATCCACAGGCGCCTACGCACGTCCTCATCATTCCCAAGAAGCACATTGTGGACATCAAGGAGGCCGGCCCAGCCGACGCCGAGATCATCGGCTATTGCAATCTGGTCGCGGCCAAGATCGCCCGCGAACGCGGCATCGAGAAAGGCTATCGGACGGTGTACAACGTCGGCCCCGAGTCCGGCCAGTCAGTGTTTCATCTGCATCTGCATTTGCTGGGGGGAAGAAGGATGACGTGGCCGCCGGGGTAAACCCAAGCAATTAGCAACTAGCAATTGGCAATTGGCTTTTGTGTATTAGTGCGCGGCTCACCCGAAAACACTGCAGCGTTCTGCTTTAGCTGGGCTAATTGCTAACGGCCAACTGCTAATTGCTTTTTTCACGCCCTGTTGAACGTGTTGTCTTCCGGCTCGTCTTCGGCGCCGTGGCGGCGCAAGATGCTGGGCAAGTTCTGCGAAAAAGCTGAGCGCGGCATGACCACGTCACAGCCGGCCTCCTGGGCTTTGACCTTCAAGTCTCCCTGCACGTGAGAGACGAAGCCCACGATGGACGTTGACTTCTTGAACCTCGAGCGCAGCTTGGAGATCACCGGCAAGGGCTTGATGCTGTTGCTGTTCAAGTCCACGATGATCAGCGACGGCTTCTCTTCACCGTCCTGCCCTTCCCGTTCGTCGAATTCCTTCTCGCTTTTTACGAACTCCACCTTCACGTTCAGCTTGCGGGCCACTTCCTGTACTTTGGCGAGGAAGAAGAGATCGTCGATGAGGCAGAAAATCCGCGTGGGCGCGTCTTCGCGCTGCTTCAGTGGTTCCAGATTGTCGGTGCCTTGCAACCCGTTGTGGAAGCGGCTGCCTTGGCCGCCGCCGTTCTGGTTGCGATAACTGTGGTCCATGGGGCCGACAAACGCCGCGCCGCGGCGTTGCCCGCGATTATTGCGATTCTGCCGGTTGCGGCGGTTTTGCCCGCCCTGCCGAGCCTGGCCTTGGTTTTGTCCGCCTTGCGCCTGATGGCCGAAATTCCGTTTGCGACGCCGCTGCTTCCGGTTGTTGCCCGGTGCTTGCGGCTGGTTCGATGCTTCATTCATTCGAGATTACCTGTGAGTTTCTAGTGTTCAGGCCGGTTTCCCCGAACCGGGGATTTCATCAAGAACCGTGTTCGCCAAGGGTCTGGGAGGGTCGGTCCCGGCCAAATTTTTTGTCGTGAAATCTTCTCTATTTTTCGTCAGCGCTTCAGTCTGCGCGGGCCAGCCACCCGGGAGCGGGCGGCAAGGTGAAGACTCCGCGATGTTACCACGAACCAGCGTTCTTGCAATCGAAAATCTCGCATTCCCCGCTTTTACCAAGGCCCAGGTTGAAATTCAGAGACTCTTAAAACCGGCAACTTGAAAAATCGGAGAATGGTGGGCGCTATAGGATTCGAACCTATGACTTCCACCGTGTGAAGATGGCACTCTACCGCTGAGTTAAGCGCCCACTGTGCTGGTTCTTGCCTACAGTGGGTAATATTCATTCTAGCAGAAGCGGGGGCCAGCGTCGTGGCCCAGCTATGACGGGGTACACAGAATCGCCGCCATGGCATACACTCTTGGACGGGGGTCCAGCCGTCCCCTCTAAACCGAGCAACTTTTTGGCTAAAAAAGGGTTAGAGGGGGTGTGAGCAGCGTGGCCTTAAAACCGGGGGTTTTTCTACCCACAGCTACCGGCAGGACGCAGGGTATTGCGGAGATGGCAGCAGGCCAGATGCTTTACGAGTCACTGAGCGACGCAGAGGTAATGCTCCGCGTCGGCAGCGACGACCATGCGGCATACGAATACCTGGTCAACAAGTTTCACCGGCCAATCATCGCGTTCATGTACCGCATGTGCCGCAGCCAGGGGCTGGCGGAAGAGCTGGCGCAGGAAGTTTTCCTGCGCGTCTACCGTTCGCGCAAAAGTTACGCCGCGGAAGCCAAGTTCACGACCTGGCTGTACCGCATTGCCACCAATCTGGCCGTCAACAACGCACGCGACAACAAAGTGGAGCGCAGCGGGCGGGTGGTCAGCTTGGACGAGCCGGATGAGGAAACCGGCACGACCCCGGACGTAGCCGATCCCGCGCTGAATATCGAGCAGCAAATGATGCGCCAGGAGCGGCTCGCGGCCATCAAAAAACAGGTCATGGCGCTGCCGGAAAAGCAACGCGCCGCGGTCCTGATGCACAAGTATCAAGGAATGGATTATCGCGAGATTGCAGAAGTTTTGAAGTTGAGCGAGTCCGCCACTAAGTCTCTGCTGTTCCGGGCCTACGAAGCGCTGCGGGAACGGCTGAAGGAATTTGTATGAACTGCAAGGATGTTCGCGAAAATCTGATTGAATTGCTGGCCGAAACGTCGCCCACAGCTGGCCATCGGGCTGACCCGGCAGTCACCGAGCACGTGCGCCAGTGCGCGGCCTGCGCCAACGAGCTGGACTCGATGCGCAAGACCATGGCGTTACTGGATGAGTGGAAGGCCCCCGAGCCTTCCGCTTACTTTCTTACCCGGCTGGGCGCGCATGTAAGGGAAGAACAAGCCAAGGCCCCGAGCCGCTCCGGCGTTTTTAGCTGGATGCGCCGGCCAGCCATGGCGTTATCATTGGCGACGGTGCTGGTGGCTGGGGGATTGGTGT
>DATFQZ010000212.1:0-2946 GCA_035263765.1 Candidatus Angelobacter sp.
CCGATCACCCGATTACGGCGATCACCCGATTCCGCGCTGTCTCAAGACGCTCCCCTGCGAGCTTCTTCCCATCCACGTTACAGCGTCAATGTCTAAACACTCCCCATTCCATGCTGCCCTCGACGGGAGCGTTGTACGCCGCGGAGAGCGCGATGGCAATCACGGTGCGCGTGTCGCGCGGATCGATGATGCCGTCATCCCACAGGCGCGCTGTGGCAAAGTAGCAGTCTGACTCGCGGCTGATCTGATCCTCGAGCATCTTGCGCGCCATCTCGAGCTTGTTCTCGTCGACGGCCTGGCCGGCTTTGGCCGCAGCTTCGCGGCGGATAATGTCCATCACCCCGGAGAGTTGCTTTTCGCCCATCACCGCAATGTGATGGTTGGGCCAGGTGAAGAGAAACCGGGGATCGTAAGCGCGCCCGCACATGGCGTAGTTGCCGGCGCCATACGACCCGCCGACCATGATGGTGATCGCCGGCACGGTTGAGTTTGAGACGGCGTTGATCAGCTTGGCTCCGTTGCGAATGATCCCGTCCTCTTCATAGGCGCGGCCCACCATGAAACCGGTGATGTTCTGCAGGAACAGCAGGGGAATATTCTCCTGGTTACAGAGGTGGATAAACTGCGCGCCTTTGGCGGAAGACTCCGACATGAGCACGCCGTTGTTGCCGAGAATGCCGATAGGGAAGCCGTGAATGTGCGCGAATCCGGTTACCAGCGTGGGGCCGTATTCCGGCTTGAACTCGGCGAAGTCGCTGCCGTCGACAAGGCGCGCGATCACGTCGCGGACCTCAAACGGTACCCGCACGTCCATGGAGGCGATACCCAGCAGTTCGTCCGGGTCGTAAACCGGCTCCGCGGCTGGACGCAAATTCGGGACCGGCGGCTTGGGGATGTTCAAATGGCTGACGATCTCGCGGGCGATGCGCAGAGCGTCAAGCTCGTCTTCTGCCAGGTAGTCGGAAAGTCCGGAAAGACGTGAGTGCATCTCCGCGCCGCCGAGGGATTCTTCATCGGATACTTCGCCGGTGGCCATCTTCACGAGCGGTGGGCCGGCGAGAAAAACCTGGGCTTGCTTCTTGACCATCACGACGTAGTCCGACATGCCCGGCAGATACGCGCCTCCGGCCGTGGAGCTGCCGAAGACGACAGAGATCGTGGGAATGCGTTCCTTCGACCGCCGCGTGATCTCACGGAAGCCGCGTCCGCCGGCGACAAAGATCTTGCTCTGCACCGGCAAGTCGGCCCCGGCGGATTCCACCAGAAGAATGCTGGGGAGATGATTGATGCGGGCGATATCGGCGAGGCGTCCGTTCTTCCACAAGCCGGCTTCGCTGGTGGCGCCGCCTTTGAGCGTGGCCTCGTTGGCAGTGATCAGGCATTCCCGGCCGCAGACCAGGCCCACGCCACCAATCACGCCCGCGCCCGGAGACTCGTTTTCCATGCCGTAACCGGCCAGCGGCGCGATCTCCAGAAAGTACGACCCTTCGTCAAGCAGCATCTCTACGCGGTCGCGTGGCAATAGCTTGCCGCGTTCGATGTGGCGCTTGACGTACTTCTCGCCTCCACCTTCCGTCGAACGCTTTAACTCGGCGCCCAGACGGTCGAGGGCTGATTTCATCGCGTCATAATTGCTTCGGTAGAGGGGTGACTCGCGGTCAACGGTGGAGCGGAGCTGCGACACGGGGGATTACTATACCAATATCAATGTGGGAACGGAAAGCTGCCCATTTTTCTCTTTTTTTAGCGCACAACACTTTGCGGTTCCGTGGTGCTCCACCCCACTGAAGACCTAATCCCGAATCCCCGCACAGCCCGCCCCGGCGGGCAAGCGGGCGTGAGCGACCTACTCCGTTGCTGCCCCGCGTGAGCCGTGATGTTTGGCTCCCAGACGCTGGGCAGAGAGCACCTTTCGGAAGCCGGCGGCAACCTAGGCCTGTCATCCTGAGCGGAGCGCCGCGACCGTCTGCTCCTTCAACAGAAATGATGGCGCGGAGTCGAAGGACCCCGAGAATGAATGCAGCGGGGATGCAGCTGCGAGGCATTTGCACGAAGCAGCGTCCAGAAAACTCCCTGGAACAGCGTGGAAGGGGATACACCTTCGGGGTTCTTCGACTCCTCACTCCCTCTCCCGCCATGCGGGATCGGTCGTGCTCCGCTCAGAATGACAGGCTTGAAGCTTTGCTCAACGAAAACCCCGATCAGTGAGGAAACAATCTGCCCATGCGCTCGGCCAGCTCTCTCACCGCTTGATGGAGGTTTTTCAGGCCGGGAGTCTCAAAGTCGACATCGCCGCTCTCTAGGTCGTGGGTCACGTCTTTGATGAGCTGCGTGGCCATCTCGACGCGCTGGCCCATCACCTGCGCCATCAGTTGATATGGGTCGTTTCCTTTACCTTGCGCTTCGAGCCATTGTTGGACAGCGGCGCTGGCCTGGCGGGCCCGTTCCGCGGCGTTGCGGAACTCCATCAGCACTTTCACGTTGATCATCCCGGTCTTCACCGAGTGCTGCAGACGTTCCAAGTCTTCATTCGTCTTCTTTAAACGCGATGAGAGTTCTGGGCTTTCGTGGGCGTTCTGAGGCATAACTTCAAAATCCTTCCTGGCCAGACGGCCGTGTCTGGTATCAACACGGTTTTGCCTCAGCTTATTGCGGTATGTAGCCGGTGTCGACGTTACGGGAGTCACTGGGAGACACCGTCGGGGCTGGATTGGTTTGCAGGGCAGATTTAGTAATTGGGTAATTTGGTAATTGGGTAATTGCCAAGATACCCGCAGTTTGGTTTTTCAAATTACGCAATTACCAAATTACGCAATTACCCAATCCTCTCTAAAGGGAAATGCTCCGGTGCAGCTTACACAGGCGCTTACAGTTTTGATGCCGCAGGCACCGTGAGATTGAACTGGTCGTGCAGGAATTTAACCGCCTCTTCGCGCTCTGGTGACG
>DATFQZ010000213.1:0-11431 GCA_035263765.1 Candidatus Angelobacter sp.
GCCCGACAAAAATCCCGCGGAGTCAGCCGCGGCCCAGGCCGACCGCGCGCGCCGCATGCAGTGGTGGCATCACGCGCAGTTCGGGATGTTTATCCATTGGGGGCTATACAGCGTGCTCGGCCGGCACGAGTGGGTCATGGAGAATGAGGGCATACCGGTTTCCGAATATGAGCCGCTAGCCAAGCAATTCAATCCCAAGCCGAACGCCGCGCGAGCCTGGGCCAAGCTGGCCCGCCAGGCCGGCCAGAGATACATGGTGATGACCACCAAGCATCACGAAGGCTTTTGCCAATGGGACACCAAGCTCACCACCTATTGCGCCGCGAAACAGGGACCGGGGCGTGACCTGGTGCGGGAATACGTGGAAGCGGCCCGGGCGGAAGGGCTGCGTGTGGGTTTCTACTACTCGCTGATGGATTGGCACCATCCTGACGGCGCGCGTTGTGCCACCGATGAAGCCGCGCGTCGTCGTTTTGTCGACTACACGCACGGGCTCATCCGCGAGCTGATGACGAATTACGGGAAGATCGACATCCTATGGTATGACGTGCGCTGGCCGCTGAACGCCGACCAGTGGGAATCAGAGAAGATGAACAAGATGGTGTTTGAGCTGCAACCGGACATCATCGTGAACAACCGCAATGGCCTGCCGGGAGATTTCGCCACGCCCGAACAGCGCATTGAAGCCGCCAAAAGCGGCTCCTGGGAAACTTGCATGACCCTGAACGACAGCTGGGGTTACCAGCAGACCGACGACAACTGGAAGACGCCGCGGCAGGTGGTTCGCAATCTCATCAGCTGCGTGCGCGACGAAGGCAATTATCTTCTGAACATCGGGCCGCGGCCTGACGGCTCGATTCCTGATGATTCGGTGCGTGTGCTGACCGAGGTGGGCCAGTGGCTGGCGCGGAACGGCGACTCCATCTACGCGACAGACACCTGCCAGGTGCGCCGCTCGAACTACGCAAGCTTTACCCGCAAAGGAAACACTCTGTACATGCATGTGCATTACTGGCCGGGCCCGGTCGTGGCGCTCAGCGGTCTCGAGACCCCGGTGAAGTCGGCGCGGCTGCTGGCTACCGGGAAGAAGGTGGAGTTCAAGCAGGATCCTTATCGCGTGCGCTTGGTGGGGCTTCCGGCGGAGGCGCCCGACCATCCGGTGACCACTCTGGCCCTTGAATGCGAATCGGAACCGATGCAGGATTCCATCTTTGTGCGCAAAGAAAAGCCGCGCGAAGGAGTTTAGTAGAGGTTATGGGCGCTGATGCCTCGGTGCAGAATTTAGTAAGTGGGTAAGTTGGTAATTGAGTAATTTAAAGCGCACGCGCTTGCTTCCTCAAAATTACCCAATTACCAACTTGCTCAATTACCAACTTTCGGCTGCCTACTCAGGGATGATTTCGATACCGCTGACCGAGGGATAGTTCACCGTTGGAGTGAAGTAGATCTCGATCTTTCCTTGTCCCGTAGGCTCGATGTGGTTGAAAGTCTTAACCAGAGGTTCCGCCCCGGCTTCCTTAAAAATGTCAAAGCCTTTCAAAAGCATGACACCGTTGCACGAGACGTCAAACACCCGGCTGCCGACGCCGCCGGGATAGCCGTTTTGAACGCCGAAGTAGTGCTCCAGGAAATAGAGCTTCAGAGTGTACTGGTTGCCGGGCGCAACGGGCACCGTGTAGTGGAAGTGGCCATAACGATGCCATTCGAAAATGCGCCCATCAGGCAATTTCGATAAGTCGCTTCCGAGGGACGCCTGATTATACGGCACACTGAAGCGATTGACACGGCCGCCGAAAAAGTATCGATCCGGCAGCCACGTATTGCCTTGGGAGTCGCGGTAGGTCGAGGGACCGGTAACAATGCGAACAGGAAGCATGCGGTGGGGTACACCGGGCAGAATCTCAACTGCATTCAAAAAAGAATCGGGAGTATTGAAGTCCAGATGAATCGTGCCGTCCGCTTCAGGCTTCACATCGGTAACAACTTTCGTGGTGGCGATGTCATTTCCACCGGCGTCGTCCACGACATCCAGGTCGGTTACGGCGCCGCCATTGATCTCGAATAGTACGCGGCGAGCGTTCTCAAGGAATCCCGCGGTTTCCGCAAACATCAGACGGACTTCGTAAGTCCCCTGCGGGACCGGATAGGTGCAGTGAAAATTGCCGCGCCGGCCCGCAGAGTAGAGCTGCGGGTCGTCCGTGCCCTGGATGCTGCGTCCGGCGGCGACGGAGAACGAACTTCCTCCGGAGCAGAATCGATCGCTTTCCCAGCTGGCTCCGGTGTGGTCGACGTATAGATCGCGGTTGTCGCCGGCCATAGCTCGTAGGACCTGTCCGGAAAGGCCCGCTGCCACGATAGAGGAGCGTTCGCGCGCACTCGCGCGGCTCCCCTTGTACCAGGTAAAGCCCAGGTAGATCAGAGCAGCCAGCACCACGATCGAAGCCGCGGCAAGAATCCTGCCACGAAATGCTGGCCGCGGTTTGGCCGTGGATGTCTCGCGGCCGCTGGGTGGCGCGTCCGCGATTGCCGGTGCGTGCGGGGCGGCCGTCAGCGCCGGCGCCAGGCCGTTCTCTGCGGGAAGAGCACTGTCGTTGTCGTTGTTCAGGGACTCAAAACTGTTGCGTTCAAGCGGCTCCGCGTGGCTTACTGCTTCCAGGCCTTCTTTGTGAACGAACTTGGGTACGTAATGGCCGGGAGGCAGGCAGATGTGAACCGGGTGGTGGGCGCCGGCGGACCGGTAATAATCCTCCAAGCGCTTGCGCAGGGCATGTGCCGTGACACGAACGATCGTATCCACTTGCGGATCGAAGTCGGCTGGACGCCCCAGGGCCTCTACGGCAATGTTGTACTCCTTGATTTCATCCATCTGGCCGGCAAAGTATTTATCGCAAACAAAGCTCAAAAGCCGGACCAGATTATTGGTTCGACCAAGCACGCCAGATGCCAAAAGAGCCCCGAGTTCCTCCCGCTCGATCTCTTGCTTGTTGATTGCCGATTGCACGTTTTGCCCTTCGAAATGATGCCTCGCGCCTGTGGCCAGGCACTGTGGTTGAGAAGTATAACCCAATGCTGGAGCCGTGGACCAAAGTGAAACGGCAACGTTGTCATGCACTTATGCGACTAAGGCGTCTGAGCCGGTGGACCGGGCCGCTGCGTGATCTCGATCTTTCTCCACTGAGGCGCAGCGGGGCTGGTCGGTAAAAACCCGGTGGGCCGTATAAACTCTAACCGTTAATTCACGGTTAGTAACTTCTTTGCGAGGCGAAACGCCGTTCAAAATGCTCCTGCGGAGGGGTGAAAGAGTTCCGACTATGATTGACTCGCAGCGCCATCGGTGGACATTTGCTTTCTGCCTGATGTTTCTCTTCGCGCCCTGCACGGCACAGATTTCGCCCCTCATCGCAAACATCAGCGCACGTCACACTACAAACCTGAACGGGGCGTGGCAGGCGATCGTGGATCCTTACGATGTTGGGACGTTCGATTATCACGCTGGCTTGCTGAAGAACAATAACGCCTTTTACAAGAACTACAAGCCTCAGTCGCCATCGGAACTGGTGGAATACGACTTTGATACCTCGGGTCAACTCAACGTGCCGGGTGACTGGAATACGCAGCGTGAGTCACTGCTCTTTTACGAAGGGAGTGTCTGGTACAAGCGGTCCTTCGATTACGCGAAATCACCGAAGACGAAGACCAGGGTGTTCTTGCATTTCGGCGCGTGCAATTACGCGTCCAGCGTTTATTTGAACGGCGAAGAACTTGGCCGGCACGAAGGCGGATTTACACCCTTTAATTTTGAGATCACGGACGTCGTGCGGCCGAAGGGCAATTTTCTGGTCGTCAGAATCAACAACGCCCGGGGAATCGATCAAGTTCCAACCGTGAACACGGATTGGTGGAACTACGGAGGGATTACCCGGCCGGTCACCCTGGTGGAAGTACCCGAAACCTTCATTCAGGACTATTTTCTCCAGCTTGAGAAGGGCTCGACTCGGCAGATACGCGGATGGGTGCGGCTCACTGGGCCGGAGCTCAAGCAAACAGTCACGGTCGCGATTCCCGAGATCGGTCTCAGCAAGACGGTTCAAACGGATTCGACCGGGAAAGCCGAGTTTAACTTTGCGGCAGACTTGGCTCTTTGGTCTCCTGAGAAACCGAAACTCTACAGGGTTGAGATTACGGCCCAGACCGATCACGTAGTCGATACCATCGGGTTCCGCTCCATTGAAGTCCACGGCAAAGATATCCTCCTGAACGGGAAGCCTGTGTTCTTGCGGGGAATCAGCATCCATGAGGAGTCCCCAAAGCATCCCGGCCGGGCTTGGACGGAAGACGACGCGCGAACGCTCCTGAGCTGGGCCAAGGAACTGGAATGCAACTTTGTCCGGTTGGCGCACTATCCTCACAATGAGGCCATGCTGCATATGGCCGATGAAATGGGGCTTCTGGTTTGGGAAGAAGTTCCGGTTTATTGGACCATTCAGTGGGAAAACCCCGACACTTTGCACAACGCCGAAAACCAGCTAAAGGAGCTCATTGCCCGAGACCACAATCGAGCCTCGCTGATCATCTACTCCGTGGCCAATGAAACACCGATCAGCGACGCCCGCAATCGGTTCCTGAGCCAGCTCATTCAGGACGCGCATGCGGGAGATCCGACGCGTCTGGTCTCGGCAGCTCTCCAAGCGGGTGAGATCGTGGAGAACGATCATATTTCTGTGCGTATCAGCGATCCCATCGCGAGCCAGCTCGATGTGATGGGGAACAACGAATACATCGGTTGGTATATCCATCGTCCGGCCGACGCCGATGTTACGAGTTGGAGCTCGGAGTACGACAAACCGCTGATCATGAGTGAATTCGGAGGCGACGCTCTTTCCGGCTACCATGGCGATCCCGCCACGCGGTGGACGGAGGAATATCAGGAAGACCTCTACGAACATCAGATCGCCATGTTGAAGCGCATCCCTTTTCTCCGAGGAACTACGCCTTGGATTCTCAAAGACTTCCGCAGCCCGCGCCGAACTCTTCCCCATATCCAGGACTATTTCAATCGCAAAGGACTTGTCAGCGACCAGGGTAAGAAGAAGAAAGCTTTCTTCGCGTTGCAGAAGTATTATCGGGAACTGGAAGGCACTGGGAAGCCGTGACGGATCCGCGAGAATTGTGTGGCACCGGCGCCCTCGCCGGTGGGGTTTTCTCTTCAATACTGAGACACCATCCCGCGCGATAGTTTATCAATCCCGCGCCGCGCTATCTCCACGAGACCCCATCCCGAATCCCCGCGTAGCCACGGGCGAGCGGGGTGAGGGACCTGCTCCGCTACTGTTGCGCGTAAGCCAGGAAGATCACCGCTGATGGCGTTTCAGTCTGAAGGCAGCATCGGACACAAGGTTCCATCCCGGGTTGTCCTGCCACTCCAAACTCAGGTCGGCCCAGTCGGGATTGTGGGCCAGAATCAGTTTCAGCTTCTTTTCGCGGCGCCAGCCCTTGATCTCTTTCTCTCGTATCTTTGCCCTTACGGCGCACGAATAATCTTCGTAATACACCAGCATGTCAAAGACATATTGCGCGGTGAAGCTGCTCGGGAAGAGCTTCTCTTTGTGCTCCACGGCTCTGCCTACGATGTTATCCGTGAACCCGACGTAAAGCCGTCGCGATTTATTCGACATGATGTAACACCAGAAGCGCTTCATGCGGGCAAAGAGTGTATCACTCCCCAAAACGGCAGCGGAGCAGGTCCCTCACCACTCCGCCGCGCCCGCTTCGCGGAAGCGGTCCGGGATTCGGGATGTGTCTCGTGAGGGGTGGCGCGTCGGCGGGATGGCCAAAGCATCGCGTGGACAGGACGAATTGTTGGTGGCCGAAGCAGTGAGACGTGGCAGTGCCACGTCTCTACGTTCGGTTTCTTCTCCGTGTCTCCGTGCCTCCGTGGTAGGTGTTGCTCCTCATTGCGGCTTGCCGCGCTGTGCTACACGTGTCATCTACTCGAACTGAAATTTAACCCCCACCTTACCGGTAATCGGCGATCCCAGGTTCACCAGCGGGGTCCTCGCAATGACAACGCGCTGCGTGGTGAGGTTTTCTACGCCGGCAAAGATTTCGATATTGTTATGCAGACGCCTGGCAACATAGCCATCAAGCTGGAAAAACGGGTCGAGGGACAATCGATTGAGATCGTCCTCGAACTGGGAGCCGGCCGTTCGAGCGAGAAGCGCCGCCGTCCACCGTTGCGTTGTATACGTGGCTTGCAACGTAAACTGGTGCGGCGCGATCTGTGGAAGCTGCAAGCCGACCAGGTGCTGGTTGGCCGGAAAGGCGGTGACCACGGCATCGACAAACTGGTAGCCGGCGCGAAGGTCCATGCGCCGGAAGCGCCACTGCATGTCTGCCTCAACGCCACGGGAGCGGGTACGGCCAAGGTTTTGCCGCTGGTTCGTGACCAGGCTCGGAGTGACACTCAAAGTTACATTGGCAATGGGATCCGCAACCTGCATCCAGAAGAACGCCGCGTGGATTCGCGCCCGCCCCAGAAGAAGATTTGCTCCGCCCTCGCCGCCTGACAATCTCTCCGCCTTCAACTGGGCATTTGACTGGGTCACGGTGTTGCCCAGACGAAACGTGCGATAGAGCTCGTTGAGAGTGGGCGGCCGGAACGCGGTGTAGCCCGAGGCGGTGAGCGTCAGCCGGCTGCCGGCATTGAAGAGAAGGGCGGCGCGCGGCGTGAAGGCGTGTTCGCTGTGCTCGACAAAGTGAGCCAGCCCGGGCTGGACCGTGGAAACGAACGGAACGGTCTGTGACTGAGCATCGTAGTTGTTCCAATTGTCGTATCGCCCGCCGGCTGTGAGAAGAAGGCGCGAAGTGAGTCGAACCATGTCCTGAATGAATGTTCCGGAGGACAACTGCCTGCCCCCGGAGTTGACTTGCGCCCTGGGTCGCGACGCGGTAAACCCCAGATCCTCGCTGAGGCCCTCTACATTGCCGGCGTCCGCGCCCGCGACCAGAACGTTCCGCTTGAAATTGCCGGTCCACAGCAGGCTGGCGCCGATGTTCTGCGATGGAACATGCTGCGCGTCGACCAGAGACTCGGTGTTGCGATCCGCGGCAACGGAGGAAAATGTCTGATTAAAACTTTCACCGCCGCCATAGCCGCGCAATTGAACGCCGCCGAATCGCGTGAAGAAATCCGTGCCGGCGATGATTTGCCAGAGTTGGGTGTCGTTCCTCTGCACCTGAGTTCCGTTATCTCTGGCTTCGTTGTAAAAGGACAGTGAAGTCCACAAGTCTCCGGAGTGGAGTGCGCGGGTCACCACGGTTTCGAGCGCCTGGTGGGAAGAGTCCGCCGGAGTGTCCACGGTTCCCCGCAGATTGGCGGGAACCAGAACATAGCCAGCTGTGCGAAATATCTCAGCGCTGTTCGCGAGTTGCCAGGCGCCGGCTTTGAAGGAGTCGACGGCTGAAACATCGGGCGTACCTTGCGTGGCCATCGATACTTCAGAAGAGAACAGGTCGCGATCCAGCCTGCGGGGGAGGATGTTGATGACTCCTCCCAAAGCCGCGCCGCCATACAGGCTGGAGGCGCCGCCACGCAGAACTTCGACCGAACCGACAGACTGGCCGGGCACGCGGCCCCAATAAACCCACCCGCCGAAGGGATCGTTCAACGGCGCTCCTTCATGAAGCACCAGAGCGCGGCTGGCGCCGCTCGCGCCTATGCCGCGGAGAGAGACGCCTTGCGACGTGGGATTGGCTTCGCGGCTATCCGAGCGTCGAAACAATGTGAAGCCGGGCACTTGCCGCAGCACGACATCCACGGGATCCCCTGGCGTGACATCGAATGCCTGACGCGGCAGGACACGCACGCTCTCTGCCGTATCATTCAGATCGATGGCGAAGCGATTCGCCGTTACCGCGGACTCCTGTGCGATGGGCGCCAGCGTCAGGACAACATCGATTCGAGTCTGCTCGCCGGGAAAGGAGCGCTGGAAAGGACTGAAACCAGAAGCTTCAATCGTGAGCGTAATTGCTTCTTCCGGAACTCCTTGAAGACTGAAATTTCCCACGGCCGATGTTGTCACGGAATGCTTGTAGGTCTTGCTTTGAACGATGACACGAGCGCCGGGAAGCAGCGCTCCTGAGGGGTCGCGTACTGTCCCTTCGACGACGTGCGTCCCGGCCTGGCACCATGCCAGTGCGGCGCTGAATAATAGAGCAGCCCATCCGAGGTTGAGACTCAGACTTCTCCGCCTGCCATACCCGAGCGCTGAGCCCGGCGTTTTCGAGCTAGGGCAGCCCGGCACTTTCTTCCTGCGACTTGGCACTTTCGTTTCCACGCTTGTCGACCGCGGACACGCGATAGAAATATCTGTGCGTGGCCGCGACGTCTTTGTCTTGAAATGACAACACTGTGCCCGGGACAGAACCGATCCGCACTGCCTCCCCACCTTCTTCCCGGCGGTATACATTGTATTTGGCAATGTCCTTCTCGGCATTGGGCGCCCAGAGGAGATCGACAAATTTTTGTTTAGGAATTTGACTGGGCATCGCCAGCAATCTTTCCGGAGCCGCGGGCGGAAAGATGTTATGAGTCCTGATTTCAAGCGGCGCGGAATCGGAGCCTTCAACTTCGCCGATCAGCTGGCCGTCCTGCGAGTAGATCCTGGTTACCGGCGTGACCCAATAGGAATAGGTCTTTTCCCATTGGATCGTTGTGTCCACGCCTGTCCAGCGATCCCCATCCCGGGTGTGGACGAGCGCCCGCATGTACGGAACAGCAACCTTCGTGGAAGAGCCCTTTTCACGGCGGTATACACGGAAATCGAACTGCAAGGAGGAAGGTTTGACGGCCATTTCGTCATCCTCATCCCATATGAGGTACACGCCGCGCGCATCGAGTTCAGAATGCAGTCCTTCCGCGGCTGGAGTGGGCGCCAGCAGCACCCAAGCGGGATTGGAAAAACCCGCGCTGCGTCCGCGCTCGTCGAGCAACTCGATTCTGTAAACGGCAAGCCGGAATGGATCAGCGTTTTTCTGATCTTCCGGCAGCGTGTCGAGCAACCGGGCTTGCCCCCTCGCACGACTCCTCACATTCACGGCGCTCGCGCCACTATTAGACCCTTGCAAGCCAACCTCTCCCACGATCTTGCCGCAAGCGATGGAGTCTAAGGCCGCTCGAGAACGTGGAGTGGCCGGCAAGATGTTGCGGCATACACGGGCCACCTGTCTTATGCCTTCCGGCCGATTTGTGATCGCGAGTGGCCCGGTCCAAGTGAGAGCTACCTTGTCGCCTCTGCGAGTGGCGCGCAAATCTTGCACCAGATGTGACCCACGGGAGGGACTTGCCGGCCGTACTCCAACTTCGCCGCCCCAGGCCGGTACAGCGCACAGGAAAAGCGCGAGCAATGGTTTCTTCCATTTCATTGATGTTGCTCCTTACCGCCGTTAAAAAGCAGGTGGCTATTGGTCGTTGCCTAAGAGATGATCGCTTTCGTCTCGTCTAACCCAGCGACAATCTCTGCCCCTGTCATCCTGAGCGCAGCGCCGCGATCCTCTGTCCTTCACAGGATCGATGGGCGCGGAGTCGAAGGACCCAGAGAATGCGGGCAGCGTGAATGCGGCCGCAAGGCGTTCTCCCCAAGCAGCGTGAAGAGAACTCCCTGGCACGGCATGGCAGGGGACACACCTTCGGGGTTCTTCGACGCGCACTCACCCCGGCGTACGCCGGGGCTCGCGCTTGCTCAGAATGACAGCCTGAGAGGTTCGTCATGTCCAAAAGGGCACTATTGATGCACGCATCCATAAGCCGATCCCGCGCGATTCCATGCGCTTCCGCCGATTCCGGCGATCTGGTTCACCGTATCTCGATCCCATTAACCAACGAGTTGTCTTTCACGGTGGTGAACTGAATCACGATCTGGCCATTGGCATTGGCGTTGGCCGTGAACTGCTCGATCACGGCTTTGTTCATGGCCCCGGCGGTGGCGAAGATATCGAAATTCGTCAACACCCGCGTGCCGTTGATGGTTACGTTGAAGATGCGCGAGCCGGCCGAGGTCCAGAAGGTCTCGGCGAAGTGCAGCCGCACGGTGTGGCTCGATCCCGCAGTGAAGCCGGGAATGGTGTAGGTGAAGTTACCGTCACGGCCGGTCTGGTACACAGCCATGGGCGCCGGATTGGTGACCGCGCTCAGGTCGATGGTGTTGCTGTGATGGATGGTGCCCCCGCCCGCAAAGTCTACATCGGCAACAAACGGACTCACCGCCGGACCACCGGCGTTGATCTGGACTACAGTAGTCGTGCCGCTTTGCGTGGTCGCGCTGGCCTGGTTCGAGGCCGCGGATGTGCCTCCGGCGTTCGCCGCTTCGGCCAGGTAGAAGTAGGTTGTAGATGCTGCCAGACCGGTATCCGTGAACGAGGTGCCGCTCACCCCGCTCGCAACCTGATTGCTGCTCGAGGGCGCGAATCCCGAAGTCGTGCCGCGGAAGATGTCGTAAGTAACACCGCTGGTTGGTGAAGCAGTCCAACTGAGATTGATCGACGAACTCGAGGCTGCGATCGCAGCCAGGCTTGAAGGTGGTTGCGGCGGTGGAGGATTGACGATCAGTGACACCGTGGCCGTGTGTGACAAACTGCCGCTGGAGCCCGTAATCGTGATCGTGCTGTTCCCGTTGGGCGTCGTGCCGGCAGTTGTGACGGTGAGTGTGGAAGAGCCCGATCCGGCGATCGACGCAGGACTAAAGCTCGCGCTCGCGCCCGCGGGCAATCCGCCGGCGCTGAGCCCCACAGTGCCAGTGAATCCGTTCTGCGGGGTAATGGTTGCCGTGTAAGCAACACTATTTCCAGATACGACAGTCCGTGTGCCCGGGGTTGCGGCGATTGTGAAGTCGGGGCTGCCGGCTGAAGAGCTCAGAGAGAGTGTCCCCTGGAAATCATGGAGACGGTTAGCGCTGAACGCTGTAGTCAGCGGAAAGTAAGTCTTGGCTGTGGCTGAAGTCGAAGTACTGAGGGTGAGTGTGGCGGTTTGTGCCGTGGATGAGACGGAAAATGTAAGTTGCCCCGGACTCAAAGTCGCGGTTCCGGCGGGAGTGCCAAAAGATTTGAGCGTCACAGTTCCGCTGAAGCCGTTGCTGGGTGTGAGCGTGAGGTCATAAACCACAGAACCGCCGGGCTTGATGGTCTGTGCGGTGGCGGGCGAGACTTGAAGCGAGAAATCCGGCGCGGAGGCGTCGGCCACGGTCAACGCGCCTTCCCAAACATTCTCGATCGCGCCGCTCTGTCCGATTACTTCGATGGCAGCCGTACCCAAGATTGGCGCGGGGCTCGCGGTAGTTTGAATGGTCATGACCACGGGCACCGTAGAGCCCGGCGTGAGCGCCACCGAAGGTCGATCAAAAGTTGCCTTGGACGCTGCCGCGCTACAGCTCGGCTT
>DATFQZ010000214.1:0-29905 GCA_035263765.1 Candidatus Angelobacter sp.
AACAAACGTCAAACACCGCGAGCTTATTGATCTTGCAAAAGAACAGGTGCGCTGTCTCGTGCAGGATGACGCCGGGAAAAGTTGCGATCGAGATGACAAAGCCGGGAATGAAGAACATCAGCGCTTGGCCTCCTGCCGGAAGCGACGGTCGTATTCCGGTTTGTCAATAATCACGCGCGACTGCAGCCGGTAATTGATGCGCTCTGCGTATTCTTCGAAATGTGCTTCTTGTTCCGGAGACCCCAGAGCCAGCAGCCGGGCCTTCTCCAGCATCTCCTCAGCCTGCTTGCGGTACGAGGGGTCGCCGGTCGCCGCGTACTTGCAAGCCAGGGCGCTGGCCACTCCTCCGACAACGTTCGGATCGCTTGGATAGCGATCCAGGAGCGCCTGGGAAAGTCGCAGAAAAGAGTCATAGTCTTTGTGATTGAAAGCCACGCTGATCTCCAAGTTCAGTGCCGCCGCTGCAAAATTTTCCGATTGCGGATATTCGTTGCTGGCCTGGCGCAATAAGCGCGCCGCCCCTTCTTCGTCATGCGCTTTATAGAGCTTCTCCGCTTCGGTGGCCTTCTTATAGGCATCCACGGCGCGGTTCCCCAAATCATTGACCTCGGTGAACAGATCACTGCTCGGATAGGTTTCCCGGCGCTCCATGAACTTAGCTGCGCCGCCAACGTTACCTATCATCAGATTGGCCTTGGCGCCCATGAGCAAAACTTTCTGCTCTGTCGGTGAGACTTTCAGAACTTCGTCAAAGTGCACGCTTGCGGTCTTGTAGTCACCCTGGTCCATGGCGCGCTCCGCCAGCACCAGATGCCGGCCGGCCTTGAAGTAGGGGACACCTCGCCACAGAGATCCCGCCAGAAGCAGGAGCAGACCGGCCATCGCCAGCTTGAGCCAGCCGGGATACGGCCGCTCATACAAGCCTTTGGCGCAATTGGAGCACGCCGGCATGCCGCCGATGACCGGGAGTTCGCTGCTGCCGTAATCGGTCTTGCACAGGCCGCAGATTGTCGGGTCAATGAGGCGGGCAAATTCGAGGTTGTGTCCCGCAGATTTGGCCTCCCCGGCGCGTTTCTCCGCACAGGGCAGGCAGATTGGCTGGCCGCTCACAACCAGCATTTCCCCAGCAGGCTTTCCTGATTGGCAAACCTGACAAGTGGCTTGTCGCATATGGTCAGCTATTAGGCCAATTCTGCCGGCAACTTGCAACCATTTAATTCCCGAGCTGCTGCCGGCGATCGGAATGATAACGGCGGCCAACCTCGGCAATTGGGGGTCTTTCTAAATTACTTGGTCGTCCCAGCAGAGGGTTTGCCATTGTTTACCCGCCGTAACCTGGCAATCGTGGTTGTGCTGGCGCTTGCCGGAGTACTCTGGCTGGCGCTCAATCATAGGCTCGTCACTCAAGCACACTCGGCAACAGCCGCCTCCGGAGAAGCCCAGGGGCCGGCGTGCGAGCGCGGCGTCTCCGCGGCGAAGGCCGCGAGCCATCAGCCTTCGGATGATGGGAAGCCTCTGGCGACAAGCAGCGCTCCTCAAGCGCCCGCCGGCATGGCCTGGATCGGGAGCAGCGAATTCTGGATGGGCTCCAGCGAACCGATGTTTCGCGACGCGCAACCCTGGCATCGCGTGTACGTGGACGGCTTCTTCATCGACAAGACCACGGTGACCAACCGTGAGTTCGCGCGCTTCGTGAAGGCCACCGGCTACGTGACCATCGCCGAGATCAAGCCTCGCCCTGAAGATTATCCCGGTGCGCCTCCGGAGAAGCTGGTGGCCGGCTCCGTGGTCTTCACGCCGCCGGACCATGCGGTCGCGCTCAACGACCATTTCCAGTGGTGGAGCTATGTGAAAGGCGCGAATTGGCGGCATCCGCAAGGCCCGGGAAGCAGTATTGCGGGGAAAGAGAAGCATCCGGCGGTTCACGTAGCTTATCGTGACGCAGAAGCCTACTGCGCCTGGCAAGGCAAGCGCCTGCCCACTGAGGCCGAGTTTGAGTATGCCGAACGCGGGGGTCTGGACCGCAAGAAATATGCCTGGGGCGACGAGTTCATGCCGGGTGGAAAGCACATGGCCAACACCTTCCAAGGCCACTTCCCCGATCACAACACCGCCGAGGACGGCTACACAACTACTTCACCGGTGGGTACATTCCCCGCCAACGGATATGGACTCTACGACATGTCCGGCAACGTGTGGCAATGGACCTCGGACTGGTACCGCCCGGACTACTATCAGACTCTAGCCGCCACGGGTGAAGTGGCGCGCAATCCGCAAGGGCCTGCCGACAGCATCGATCCCAGCGAGCCGGGCGTTGCCAAGAAAGTCCAGCGGGGCGGATCTTTTCTCTGCACCGACCAATACTGCAGCCGCTACATGGTCGGCGGCCGTGGCAAGGGCGAGCCGGACACCGGCACCAACCACCTCGGTTTTCGTTGCGTGATGCCGGCTTCATCGAAGCAGCCTTGATCACTCGCGCATCCCTGCCTTGCGACCTGACAGTCAGGAGGGCCGTTGCTTTTTCTGCTGCGGCGGTGTCTGTATAGAAATGCTGCATATCAAAAATGGAGTAGAATACTACATAGGTTTTTATCGTAAACAATGGAAGTTGCAGCAAAGATTTCGCACACATCGGCGTTGATCCTGCAGACCATCGGCTCCGGCTACGTCTATGGATTCGACATTATGGAAATAACCGGCCTGCCCAGCGGGACAATTTATCCGGCACTGCGGCGACTGGAAAGAGATGCGCTAATCCACGGAAATTGGGAGAACAAGCGCAGTGCCTTCGGCCAGGAGCGGCCTCGGCGTCGATATTACCGCCTGACCCGTGAAGGGAAAGATACGCTCTCGGGGGCGCTGCGACGCTACCCGCTGCTTTCACAATTGGCTCCAGCCGAGAAGGAGACCAAACCGGTTCGCAAGTGAGGACGAAGCGTGAAACCCCCGTCCATCCGCGCTTTGTTATGGCAGTGCACAGTGTTGCTACGCCTTGCCAGCTTGATTGTCCCCAAGGCACAGCGCCAGGAGTGGTACCAGGAGTGGTACGGCGAAGTCTGGCACTGGTCGCACTTTCTTGTCGAATCAGGGCGGCTTAATGTTCAAACCAAGTTCGAACTGGCGCAGCACTGCTGGGGCGCTTTTCCTGATGCAACCTGGCACAGGTTCAATCAAGAGAAGGTGCGCCGTTCCGTACGCTCGACTCAGCGTTCCCCAAGCTTTTGTCTCGTATCGATCGTTTCTGTGCTAGTTTTCATGTTCGTGGCGAGCGGCTTCGTGCCGACGATCCGCACCGGCTTTACCCCTCTTCCCTACTACCAACCCGAGCGCGTGGCCGTGCTCTCCTTCCCGGATCATTACGTCTACCACCCCGACTCCGCCCTTTTCCTCTTGGTGCCTCACTGGTCGCGGCAGAGCAAGACCGCCACCGCCATGGCCGCGTATTCGTTGCGTTTCGCCATGGTTCAGACCGATGAAGAGCGGTCGGCCGTTCCCGGTGTTTTGAGATCGCCCGATGCATTCAAAATCCCCAGTGCCCGAGTATCACCTAACTTCTTCGAGATCCTCGGGGTTAAGGCTGCCGTGGGGCGCGTATTCCGGTCTGGAGACCAGACGGAGTGTCCGGACTGCCTTGTCTTAACCGACAAGGTTTGGAGGGAACGATTTCATCGTGATCCAGCTATCGTCGGCCGAAGACTATGGTTTTCCGGAACGGAGAGCACTGTGATCGGAGTTCTGCCGCCGAGTTTTTCGTTTCTGATGCCGGAGACAGCGGCGTGGGCTCTTCCGCCCAGCGCTGACGACATAGCCGATATCGGCGACCACATCGGCGCGGTGTTGCGTTTGGGGCCGGGCGTATCCGCGGCTCAAGCAGAACAGGAGCTCCGCTCACGCTCTTCGGTTGCCTTAGATCACGATACGCCCAAAGTCGCCATGATGATTTCGCGCGGGCAGCAAGCCGCAAGGATCTACTTGCTCTTCGCTGTCTTAGCGCTTCTTGGCGGCCTGGCTCTCTTTTCCACTCGGTTAGCCGCCACGCGGGTTCAACGGATCAAGCTGAGCGCACGAGAGGTCACTCGCTGGTGGGCGTTTTTGCTTGCCAAGGTGTTGCTGGCGTTCGCGACTTGCTTCGTTTTCGCGCTGGAAGTCTGCGGACGAATCTCTATTGTGCTCACCGGCTCGATTCAGCCGCTGGTCGGAGCTTTGTCGACCTGGCTTTTCCTGGTCTTGTCCATGGCCGCTCTGTCATGGTGTTTTTACGATCAGACCCGCCGCTGCCGCGTCTGCCTCAAGCGTCTGAGCAACGAAGCCTCGGTCGGCACTGCCAGCTATCTTCTTCTCGATTGGTGGGGCACCGAGCTGGTCTGCTCGGATGGCCATGGTTTACTGCACGTTCCCGAAATGCAGTCGAGCTGGCTGGAAGAGGAGCAGTGGATTCATCTAGACGACTCCTGGAAACCATTGTTTGAGCAAGACCACGCCGTGACTCGATGAATAGGAACTCCCTATCACAGCTTCTTTTTCGCGCGATGCCGCGCAGTTAGCTCGCAAACTTCACGATCGGGCCGTCCCGACTGGATCGCGGCCCAATTGGCTTATACTCTTGGCGCTATGAAACACTCGACGTTCGTTCTGCTTGTCCTTCTTCTTGTTGGTCTGGCTTCAACCGCGGTCGCAGCCCAAAACGGTTTCACTGTGGGCACAGCCGCCGCTGCCCCTGGCGAGAAAGCCACCGGCTTCCTGGAAGTGCCCGCCGGCGTGGACGCCGCCACTTCTATTCCTGTTGTAGTGGTTCGCGGCGCCAAGCCGGGTCCGGTGCTGGCCCTGGTTTCCGGCGCGCACGGTACTGAATACGCCTCCATCATTGCTCTTGAAAAGGTCATCCAGTCGCTCGACCCCGCGCAGGTTTCCGGGACGGTGATCATCGTGCCGCTGGTCAACATCCAGTCCTTCGCGCAGAAAGTCCCCCACGTGAATCCGGTGGACGGCAAGAGTATGAATCGCTACTATCCCGGCAAACAGGACGGCACCCAGACGGAACGCGCGTCCTGGCTGATTACTAAGCAGGTGGTGGAACGTTCCGATTACCTGATTGACTACCATGGCGGTGATCTTGACGAAAATTTGCGGCCTTACAGTTACTGGCCGAAGACGGGCAACGCCAAACAGGACGCCGTCACCCATGACCTGGTGCTGGCTTTTGGGCTTGACCACGTCATTGTATGGTCCGACCGTCCGAAGGATCCCAACGCCTCGTTATACCTGGACAATACCGCCAACACGCGGGGCAAGCCCGCCATCGCCGTGGAAGCCGGATACTCCGGCACTGTGGAGCCGGGCGACGTGGAGGCACTGGTCAGCGGCACGCTCAGCGTGATGCGCTATTTGAAGATGCTGCCCGGCGCGGCGGCCATGGTCGCGCATCCGGTGTGGTTGGGGAAAGTTGATACGGTAAAGAGCGAAGAGCTGGGCATCTTTTACCCGCTGGTTGCGCGCGGAACGTATGTAGAGCAGGGGATGAAGATCGGCTACGTTACGGACTATTTCGGCAAGACCGTCTTCGAAGCCCGCGCTCCCTCCGCGGGCGTGGTCCTCTATATCTGCGGGGTGCCTTCGATGAAAAAAGGAGACACGGTAGCGAATATCGGCGAGATCACGACCCAGCCGTAGAAGCTTTTCGTCAAAACCGTGAACAGGGCCACCCAAAGTGGGAGGTGGCCCTGATTCACTTCTCTCCCCTCCTAGAAGCCCGGAGAGTGGTTGCTACCAGAGCGGCCGCCCTTTCGCGTCGCGGAACGCGTAGGTCAATTTGCCGACGGCCACTGTCTTAGCCAGCAGCGCGGGTTTACCTTCAAACAGGATGGGAGCGCCTTCAATGGCAATTTCGTCCCCTTTGCTGATAACGATCTCGTACTGTTTCAGAAATGTTGCCGGAGCCAGGTGCACTTCAATGATGTCCCCCGACCGTTTTAACGTCAGATGAGAACCCACAGTGCCTGTGACCGGACACTTGTAGTCCTTCATTTCGAGCACAATGCCAGTCGTAACCTTCTGGGTCGAAACATCGTAGGTATACGTCTCGTGAGGAGCCGAGATTCTGTCTTGAGAGACAGCTAAGGGAACTACGCCCGCCAACAGCGCCACCATCCAGGTCCCCAAAAAGACTCTTATGGTTCGCATGGGTGCCTCCTGAACGGTACCAGTGTTGGTCAGGAGCTCCGCCGCAAGCTGTGACGTGGGTCACAGGGCGTTGGAGTTTTCGAAATAGCTAGGACGCGAGGCTACCAGCCGCCGCCGCCGCCCCCACCGCCGCCTCCGCCGGAAGACCCTCCGCCGCCTGATCCGGAGCCGGACGAAGCCGGCGCTGACGCCGATGATACTGCGCTGGAGAAGGAACTGCTGAACGACGAAGTGAAGTCCGAAGCAGAAAAAGCCGCGATTCCCGCTCCGCTGTACCAGGAAGGCGCATAGCTGGCCCTGGTCTGTCCGGATGAACCGGCAGCAGCACCGAGGACCTGGGCGAACTGTTGTGCCCACGCATGTTCCACGCCGAGTGCAAGGGCATAGGGCAAAAATCGTTCGAATAGTTCGGGCGTCATGCTGGGCGGCGCCGACATTCGATTCAGGCGATCACCGTCCACAGCTTTGAGAAACATGCGGAAGCCTTCCACCCGGTCCATCAACTGCCGTCCAGCACGCGTGGGCGCCTTCAAAAGGTAGTGGAAAAGCAAATTGATACCGATGCCGGCGAAAATTACCAGCACGGCGGCTGCGCCAGCGCCGGTCCATAGCATGAACACGCCAAAGCATTCGCCGGCGAGAAAAGGCAGAGAAAACAGGGTTAAGAAGAAAGCGCCAGGGATCGCAAGGGCTCCCTGCGCGAGTACACCTGTCCAGGCTCGTACTACGCCAAAAAGCAACGCGCACACGCCCACAGTCCAACCGCTAAGCCACACGGCCATGAAGGCTCCCAGGGCTATGGCCGATCCGCCTTTCATGATCAGCAGGGCAACCACACTCAACGCGGTGAGCGCGACGCCGGGCCAAAGGTAGCGGCCGTTCGTGAAGAAGTAAACCTTCTCCATGGCGTCGTGAAGAGAAGTCGTTAAAGCTAGTTTTGCGCGTTCCAGCCGGGAATGGTTGTCATGCGCCAGCCGGAGTGTTCCGCCACCATCGAACAGTTGTCCAGCCAGGGCCTTTTCATCGGATGAGAGATTCTTCTCCACCGTCCCGTAGCCCTGTTTGCGAATCAGCTTGTAGTTGTGGGAAGCATCCGACTCAATCCTCAAATACCCTTTCGCTGCCAATCCCAAAATACCGGCGGTGAAGACGTTGTTGTCGAAGCCCATTTGCTCCAGATAGCGCATGCCCGCAGCCGATAGGCCATCCTGCGGCTCGTAAAGAGGAACAATGCTTCCCGGAGCGGGATCTCGGCCCACCATCGCCCACACCACCAAAAAATAAACGAGGACCACTGCCAGGCCGCCAATTCCGGCGATGACATCCTTGTTGTCGCTCAGGAACCATGCGAGTTTCTGTTGCTGCGTTGGTTCTTCGATCAGTCCCTTGGGCCACGTCACCACAATGGTGAGTCCCTGCTTGGGAAGAAGGCCCTCAGCCCGGAAGACCGGATTGCTCCAGCTGTCGCGAGCGGCGGTGAAGTCCTTGTTCTTATCCCCCTGGTAGCCGGTGTAGCCGTCGAGGCCTGTAACCAGGTTCCGCACGTTCTCCGGCAGCACGATGGTGGCGGTGGCAACGTCGATAGGAAATTTCCAGTCGTTCCCGGTCACGTTCCAGTAGAGCTCGTCGTGGTCCTTGAAGAAGCCCAGTTGCCGGTTCGTTCGATAAGTGAAGCGGTAGGTGTGGATCCCGTTTGGCAGCATATAACTGGAGCTTCCGAAATATACGCGCACGCCGTTGCTTAGATCCTCGCTGTGATAGGGTTCGTCACTCCCGTCACGCGTCAGGGAGACGATGTCAAACATCACGGTGTAACGATTGCCCAGGCGGTCAGAGTAGCGTGTAGGGAACTCGCGGTAGATGCCGTGCTTGATGCTCTCGCCCTCAGATCGAACGCGGATGGTCTCCACCACCTGCATGCTGCCGTCCTGATTCACGGTAACGTGCGAGTCAAAGGCTAAAATGCGCTCGTCCGGCTCCGCTTGATCTTGGGCAGCCAGCGGCACGACGGCCGCCAGCGCGGCCAGCAGGAACAAAAATCGTTTCATCTGTCTCCGGTTAGGCAAGACCTGGGGGTACGCAAAGGTTAATACAGAAAGAAGGATTTCCCAAAGACACAAGGTGCAATGACCATACGGTAGCAATTGTCAGTCGAATTCCCGTTTCGGCGCCGCCTGTTCCTCGCCGACGCGGCCCGCAGTGATCTCTGCTCGATAGTAATTCTCTCCTCGGATGGGACATCCCGCCATCCGCCGCAGCATGTTGATCTGTCCGGTGTGGGTCAGCGCGTCGGCAATCGCGCCCTGGAAGAGCTTCTCCGGCGAAGCGCCTAAGGGAAGATCGGAAGCCAGGTAGTCATCGAACGTCCGCAACGCTTTGAAAAATCTTTCCACCTCCTGCGCCCACGGTAGCGGAGTAGAGTTGCGCCACTCCTGCTGGTCTTTGGCAAGGGAGAGAGCCCAGTCCAGCAAGTCGCCCATGTGGGCGAGAATCTTTGCCGGCGTACGCCCTTTCTCGCCGCTGGAGAATTGGGCAAAACTGTCAGGCGCGCCGCGCAAGGATTTGCCGGCGCGATAGGCAAGTGTGGCTACGGTGTGGCGCAGCATGTCACGGCTGCTTTCCTTAGGACTCATTTTTGTTCCTCCGAACGCGTTGCTCACTTACTTAGGTTGATGCCACGGGTTTGGACATTCGTCCCAGGGTTGACCGCAAGCGCTGCGAGAGCAAAAGAGCCAAAGACTTGAAGAAGCGGGCTTCAAGATGCGGAAAGTTGGAGAACAGCTCACCGAGCACCGCGAGGTCCAGAACGTCGACTGTCATCTCGGTTTCGGCCACCACGGAAGCGCTGGCCGCGGCGTTCTCGATGAAAGCCATTTCGCCGAAGATTTCGCCAGCGCTGAGCTTGGCAACTGCCGTCCCGCGCACCACTTCCACCACTGCGCTGCCGTTCACCACCATGAAAAGTGAGTTCGGCCGGGAATTGATGGCGATGATGATTTCTCTCGGCTTGAATGTCACACGCCGCGACTTGGAACGTAGCAGTGCCCAGTCGTTGGCGGTCAGGTACCTTAATTGCATGGGTTCTTAAGGGACAGATACTACCACGAGGGCGCAGGTCCGCGCCTAGGTTATTCCTCACAGCCGATCGCAGGCGGCCGTCGTAGGTTGCAACGCAAGCGACCGCGGCCGCACTCTGGAGTTCTGCGGCCGCGTTTTTGGATCGAAGTATTTGACCGACCTGGACGTTACTTGCTGGTCACATTGAGTTCCAGGCGGCGGTTGCGGGCACGGCCCTCTTCGGTGTCATTCGAAGCCACCGGTTGGTCCTGGCCTGCGCCTTTGGTTGAGATCCGCTCTGCGACCACACCCGAGTTGACCAACATTGTCTTGACAGCATTGGCGCGGGAGAGAGAAAGCGTCTGATTGGCCTCAGGCGTTCCTGTATTGTCGGTATGCCCGACCAATTCAACTTGCGAGTTGGGATAAGCCTTCAAGACAGTCGCCAGGTCGTTCACCGTCGCCGAGGATTCCGGCGTAAGCCGCGAGGAAGCAGACTCGAAGTTCAGGTGATCGAAGACAAAAGTCTTGGGCGCCGGCTGGGCGTTATCGCCAAGAAAGCGCGCAAGATTGTAGTTGATGGAGCCTTGGGGAACGGAAATGTTGGCCCCGCCGGGCAAGTCAATCCTGGATAAGGCTTCCCGGGCGATCGCTGTGCCTTGCGTGACCGTGTTCTGCACGCTGCGTGGACCGCGTGCACGCAGAAAGAGCAAGAGTACCAAGGCAGCCAGCCCCGCCAAAAGCAACGGGAGCCAGCTTCTGCCTCCTCGCCTGTGGGCTTCTGGCATAACGGCAGGCTCCGGATGGTGTTCAAGATGGGTCGGTTCGCTTAAGGGAACCTCCCGCTCGGTCCGCGACGCAACCACCGATGGCCCACTCACCAGGTTTGACACGCCCGCAGGAAGCGCCTCAGCGATGTCCGCCCTCTCGCCCATCAGCGTGCTGGCCAAGCCGGAAGCATTCAGTCCTTGCGCCGTTGCCCGCTTGGCGAGAACGCCCATGACGAGGGGAGCACCCAGCGAAAAGAGTTTCGTCGCCGAGGCCGACCGGACGCCGCCGG
The DNA here is from genome assembly GCA_035263765.1 of Candidatus Angelobacter sp. Lineage (GTDB taxonomy): Bacteria > Acidobacteriota > Terriglobia > Terriglobales > Acidobacteriaceae > Angelobacter. The sequence continues at coordinate 10,298 of DATFQZ010000214.1, forward strand.
ACTTCCCCAGCGCATCGGCGATTGACGAACTCCGCGATCCAAAAATCTGGCCTAAGAGCTGCTGGCCGTTGCTCAGCATGCTGGTGGTAGCGTTGCCGCCGCCGAAGAGCGCGCGCGGATTGTCGGCAGCGGCTCCGTAACCGCCATCGCGGATAAGTCCCGCCAATTGGCTGGCTCCATCCCTTGAAGAGGCCAGGTTTGTCAGCCCGCCCAGAACGGTGGGCACGACGCCATTCAATGTTTGCCGGGTCGCAGATTCAGGTTCACTTACCAAAGAGCTGGCGCTTCGTACTACGTCCGGAGTCAGGCAGCGTTGCACTGCGTCCATGAGACTTCCGGGTCTTAGAAACTGAGAAACCGCCATGAGCCCTCCTTTTCACGTTGGGATTGCGATCAGATTGTGGCGACTTTACTAAGAGCTAAGGATGCCTTCGTTTACTGACACTGTTGCCCTTTGCCGGCTGCGTTTTCCTGTGCTCCTCGGTTCGCGCCAAACGACGAGGTGCAGCTTGCAGGTGAGTTCACTTTGCGTAGTAGTTTTGCGGCCCTTCGCTTAGTGGAAATTCCCGGATTGCCACGCTTTCGCTAGTGGCGCGAAAATCAGTCTTGGCGATAGAAAGCCGGGATCTCGCCAATCACGAAGAACTCCACAGCTTCCACACCATCGGGAGCTACTCAACGGAAATCGAAAACCCAAGCACGCAGGACCGATGATGCGCGAAGACAAGGACACAATTGTTGTTCCTCTCCTTGCCGAAGATGTCTCTATCGTCAAGCAGCAGCTCATCACCGGGCATGTAGCAGTTTCTACCGTCTCTCACCAGCATGAACATCTCGTGGATGAACTTCTCACGCGCGAGACCGTGGAGATCGACCGTGTGCCCGTTGGACAAATCGTAGAGCACGCGCCGCAAGTGCGTGAAGAAGGCGACACACTCATCATTCCGGTTGTCGAAGAAGTTCTTGTAGTCGAACGCCGTTTGATCTTGAAGGAGGAAGTGCGCGTGCGGCGGGTACGTACAACCGGCAAGCATCAGGAACGCGTGCAGCTTCGTCGCCAGGAAGCTGTAGTCACGCGCCACTCTGGCAAGACAGGGGAAAACCAAGCCTGACGAAGGTGGCCGCTTGCAAGTAGACGGCCGGAATTGAAGAGCACAAAGAAAAGGAGACAAGATGGCTTACGAAAAGATTGTTGCCGTATATGACAAGTCGGGAAAAGCGAAGGAAGCTGCGCGCGCCCTGGAGGCTTCAGGTTTCCCGTCCAGCGAGATCAGCGTGCTGAACCGCGAATCGCTCACCGAATCAGAAATTCATGAGGGGGGCCTGTGGCGGCGGCTCTTTGGCCGCAACGTAGGCGACCACGAAAGCGCGGTGTATGGCCGCACGATCGAGTCCGGAGGGGCGGTGCTGACGCTGCGCACGTCAGACACCGAAATCCCACGCGCCATGAAAATTCTCGACGTTCACAATCCCGTCGACGTAGACGAGCGCGCCACCAGCTTGGGTGTGGCCCCTTCTGCCGACACGCGAAGTGCCGTTATGTCAACATCGCCGACAGCGCGCACCACAGCTAAAGAAGAGGTACTCCGGCTGGTCGAAGAGCAGCTCGATGTCGGTAAACGTCAGGTGGAAACCGGTAAGGCCCGTATCCGCCGCTTTGTGACCGAACGCCCCGTGGAGGCGCATGTGACGCTGCATGAAGAGCATGCCGAGATGCTGCGTCGCGCCGTGTCGGACCCTTCACTGGCCCGGGACGTCGACTGGTCCGATAAGACCATCGAGATTAGTGAGACTGCGGAACAGGCCGTCGTCAACAAAACAGCCCACGTGGCTGAAGAGGTCGTTATACGCAAAGAAGGATCAGACCACGTGGAAACTGTGCGCGGCACCGTCCGCCGTCAGCAAGTGGAGCTGCAGCGCGTGCCCAACAACATCAAGAAAGCGGCTTGAGTCATGCCGTGAAGCCCGGGGACGACGCGGAATCTTTCTTATCCAACCTGTTGTTCCTGGACAGCGGCCTCGTGCATTCGCGATTGCAGCCAGCGCTCGAGATCCCGGCGCGCGCCGGCCGGAAGGTCGCCAAACTGAATTCCGTGTTCACCGGCGCGGTTGGACCAAGCCACGCGCCCGGGGAATTCGGCTGCGTTCCTGCAGCCGGGCACGGTGAAATGAATGGTAACCACTGTGCCGAAGCGCAAGACCTTGTCCAGGACCACGGCCGCGCCGCCGCGGCTGATGTTGATCAGCGTGGCGTTGCTGCTTTCTCGCCCGTGCCGCAAGGTCACCGGCGCGTCAACATCGGCGCGATAGTAACGCTGTTGTTCGACCTTCAGCGTGCCCACGGCGCATTCGTCCTCGCGATAATTCTTCAGCTTCCGCAGCAGCGTACGCCGGGAAATGCCCAGCGCTTCCGCCGCCTTGGCGTGTTTGCCGCCATAGCGTTCCAGCGCGCTGAAAATCATCCGCCGCTCCACTTCGTTTAAGTCACCCTCCAACGCAGTTTTTCCCTTGCTGGAGGAAAGCCCGGTGGCCAGTTCTAAATCCGCCGCGGAAATCACCGGCGGCGAGTGCCGTGCCAGCATAACCGCGCGGAAGATACAGTTGCGCAGCTCGCGAACGTTGCCCGGCCAGCCGTAGGACAGCATGGCATCCACGGCATCCGGCGAGAAGCTTGCTTGCGCGTCGTGGTGCCGCAGCACCTGCTCGGCGATCCCCAGCAAATCGTCGGGACGGTTGCGCAGTGGTGGGACCTCCAGAGTGAATTGCGCCAGCCGGTGGTAAAGGTCGCGGCGGAATTTTCCGGCGTTCACCAGCTCTTGCAAATTGTGGTTGGTTGCCGCCACTAACCGCACGTCCGCACTGACTTTCCTGCTGCCGCCCAGCCGAAAATAGGGCACGTTATCCAGCACCCGCAGCAACTTGACCTGGATTTTCAGCTCCAGATCGCCAATCTCATCCAGAAAGAGCGTTCCCTTGTCGGCGATCTCAAAGAGTCCGGGCTTAGTGGTATCGGCGCCGCTAAATGCGCCCTTTTCGTAGCCGAATAGCTCGCTTTCCACCAAATGCTCGGGAATCGCGGCGCAATTCACATCCACCCACGACCGGTTGCAGCGCAGAGAATGGTCGTGGATAGCGCGGGCAATCATCTCTTTTCCCACGCCGGTTTCGCCCACGATCAACACGGCTTCCGGACGCCGGGCGAGTTGCTGCGCCAGGCGTATCACCCGCTTGAGGGCGTCGCTGCGGACAATGGGCTCGCTCCGCTCACACGGCTTCTCAACGACTATAGACACAACCTTGCTCCCACCTTAGCGCCGCTGAGCGCGGCTGCCTGTCTCCCTGGTATGAGTATTCCTTCATCTTCCGGCAACTTACCTCCCGAAACAACCCGGAAGTGCACCTCGCGGAGGTTACTAAAGTTACTGTCGCTCGATGGACACCTGCCATTTGCTACCCAGCTTCTGCCGGTGTAGGCTCCGGAACTGCGAAACCCAGGGGATCCCTGCCTCTTCTTCTGTGACAGTCCTGGTCTGGGGAGTGACAAAGTGGCGCAGGCGGTCTTGGGAGGCCGTGGAAAAAGCACCCCAGGTTAGCCGATAAACGATTGATTAAGAATGCACTTACGCTTTGACGGTCAAGTTCCGCTTTGGCCCGTAACGTGCGTTTAATATTGCGGAGGCCACTTCCTCGATGTCCAGGCAAGCTCGCACTTTTCTTGTGCTCGTGTGTCTGTTGGGAACTGCCGTCCTGGTGTACGGCGCCTGGACCTGGCGCGTAGACAACATTCCCAAGTTTGCCGCCTACGTCATCACGGCCATGCTGGCCTCACGGCTCAAGGTAGGGTTGCCGGAAGTCAGCGGCAGCATGTCCGTCAATTTCCTTTTCATCCTGATTGGCGTATCCGAGTTGAACTTCAGCGAGACTTTGCTCCTGGGATGTTGCGCCATCTTGGCCCAATCTTTTAAAGGCCGTTGGCCACGTCTGGAGCAAATTGCTTTTAACCTGGCCTCGTCGTCCATAGCTGTGTGGCTGGCTTACTTTGCCTACCACGGGCCTCTGCACTCTTTGATCACGCAAGGCTTCTCGCTGCTGCTGGTGCTGGCAGCGTGCGTTTACTTTGTGGCTAACACTCTGCCCGTGGCCACCATCATTGCGCTCACGGAAAACAAGAAGCTGCGCAGAATATGGTCCGATTGTTATTTCTGGGCTTTTCCCTATTACCTGGTAGGCGCAGCCGTAGCGGGCCTGGTCAGCTGGCTAAATCAAAAAGTCGGCTGGCAACCGACGTTATTGGCCCTGCCTGCCATGTTTGTGATCTACCGCTCCTACCGGCTCTACCTGGCCAAGCTGGCGGATGAGAAGCACCATGTAGCCGAGGTTGCGGCCCTGCACCTGCGCACCATCGAAGCGCTGGCTTTGGCGATCGAGGCCAAAGATCAGAGCACCCACGACCACCTGGAGCGAGTGCGCGTGTACGCTATCGAGGTTGCCAAGATTCTCTGCTTGCCTGACCAAGAGATGGAAGCTCTGCGCGCCGCGGCCTTGTTGCACGATATCGGCAAGCTGGCGGTGCCGGAGAACATCATCGCCAAACCAGGAAGGCTGACGCCGGAAGAATTCGAGAAGATGAAGATCCATCCTATCGTGGGCGCGGAAATCCTGGAGCGCGTGAAGTTTCCTTACCCGGTCGTGCCTATCGTGCGCTCCCACCACGAGCGCTGGGATGGCGCCGGATACCCCGATGGCTTGTCCGGAGAACAAATCCCCATCGGTGCGAGAATCCTCTCCGCAGTGGATTGCCTGGACGCGCTGGCCTCCGACCGCGTCTACCGGAAGGCGATCCCCCTGGAAGAAGCGATGCGCTGGGTAAGAGAGCAGGCCGGCAAAGCTTACGACCCGAACGTGGTCGCGGTACTCGACAAGAATTATCAGCGGCTGGAAGAACAGGTGCGGTCACAAGCGGGGAGCGCCTACCGTCAGAAGCTCTCCACGGACTTCAAGGTCGAACGGGGCCGCGCGCCGGCCAACGGCTTCCAAGTGCGGGCAGATTTCGATCCCGCCAACCAAGCTAACTTCCTGCAATCGATTGCCGCAGCGCGAAAAGAGGCTCAGACGCTGTTTGAACTCACCCAGGATCTGGGCTCTTCGCTCAGCCTGAGCGATACGCTCTCCGTTTTGAGTGACGGATTGAAAAAACTGGTGCCTTACGACACGATTGCTACTTTTATCCTGCGCGACGGCTACCTGGTGCCGGAGTTCGTAAGCGGCGATAACTTCCGCATGTTCGCTTCCCTGCGAATTCCCATAGGCGCCGGCGTTTCCGGATGGGTGGCGCACAATCGCAACGCCATCGTGAACGGGAACCCCGAGGCAGAGCCCGGATATGTGAATGAGCCCGGCCAGCAGCACCAGTTGCGATCGGCGATCTCCGTGCCTTTGCAGGGGATGCAAGGCGTGGTGGGCGCGCTGACGCTGTATCACTCGCAGGGCGACACCTACACGTCTGACCATCTGCGTATTCTCCAGGCGATCAGCCCCAAAGTCGCTCACTCTGTAGAGAACGCGCTGGCCTACCAGGCGGCGGAAAGCTCCGCCACGACCGATTACCTCACGGAATTGCCCAACGCCCGTTCGCTGTTCCTCCACTTGGACCGCGAATTGGCGCGCTGCAAACGTTTGAACACGCCGCTGACGGTGATGGTCTGCGACCTCGACGGCTTCAAGAGAGTCAACGACTCCTATGGCCACCTGGAAGGCAACCGGATTCTGAAACAGTTCGCCAAGACCCTCCAGGGATCGTGCCGCGAGTATGACTACATCGCCCGCATGGGCGGAGATGAGTTTGTCATTGTGGCGCCCGGGCTAAGCACCTCCGCGGCCGAGGCCCGCGGCGTCTGCCTGAGCGAACTGGCCCGCCTGGCGGGCCGCGAAGTGTGCGGCGAGAATTGGCTCTCGCTCAGCGTCGGCTGCGCCATCTATCCCCAGGACGGTGACGACGCCGAGAAACTCCTGGCGGAAGCCGACCGCCGCATGTATCTGCAAAAGCAGACGCACAGAACTCTGGACCATCTGAACCAGTATGCCGCCGGCATCCACGGGCCGGCGTTGAGCGCAAAAGATCTTCCCGGTAAGTTGGTGAGCTGATGCCGCGGTTGTTCGCTGCCGGGGCCCTCCGCCTGCTAGCCATCATGCTGACGGCCAGTTTCCTGGCCGCAGTGTTGCTGCGCGCCGCACCCGGCTTTTCCTCCGACCCACGGGAACTCAACGCCAGCCTGTCCTCGCAAAGCATCCAGGCGATCCGCCAGGAGCACCTCGCTGACTCCAACATCGCCCGCTTTTACGCTCACTATCTCGGTTCACTGTTGCACGGGGATCTGGGGCGTTCGCAATCCTTGAACCAGCCGGTGAACACATTGCTGCGCGACCGTCTGCCGATTACGCTGCGCAGTCTTGGTATCGCCCTGCTGGTGGGATGGATCGCGGGGCTGGCTCTGGCCGTCGGCGCGACCACCTTGGCTCCGCGACTGTTGGCGCCTGTCAGTGAGGGGTTCAGCGGCGTTTTCATCTCTACGCCTGCAGCCGCACTGGCCTTGATCTTCGTGCTCCTGCGGCTGCCCCCTGCGGCAGCGGCAGCCTTGCTGGTGTTTCCCAAGGTCTACCGGTACTCCCGCAACCTGCTGGACCGAAGTTACGAACTACCGCATGTACTGACCGCGCACGCCAAAGGCGCCGGCCGCTGGCGGATTCTGGTGTGGCATGTGGCGCCGACCGCATGGCCACAGTTGATCGCACTGCTGGGCGTTTCCGTGAGCATCGCGATCGGCGTGCTGCTGCCGGTCGAAGTCATCTGCGACGTTCCTGGCGTGGGCCAACTGGCCTGGCAGGCTGCCCAGTCGCGTGACCTGCCGCTGCTGGTAAACCTCACGGTCATCGTGACATTCCTTACGGTGTGCGCTACCACTCTTTCTGACGCTGCACACCGCGGATTCGTGCGGAGCGCCGCATGAGGATGATGAAGATGGGCGCCGTGCGCATTGCCGCCGTCGTGCTGCTGGTGGTTGCCGGACTGGCTGCCGCGTGTGCGCCCTTCATCGCGCCCGCGGGGTACGAGCAGCAGTTTCGGGCAACGCCGGACGCCCGTCCTTCGGCGCACCACCCTTTGGGAACAGATGAATTGGGCCGTGACCGCTGGGCTCGTCTGCTCTACGGCATGCGCGTCTCTCTGACCCTGGCTCCGCTAGCTGCGCTGTTGACCACTTTTCTGGCTGCGTTGCTCGGCGGAATTGCAGGCTGCTTCGGTGGATGGACAGAGAGCGTCTGCATGTTCCTGGCCGACCTGGTCCTCTCCGTTCCCTGGCTCTTCCTGCTGATTACCGTGCGCGCGGCTTTGCCCTTGAACGTCTCCCCGCAAGCGTCCGCCGCCGTAACCTTCCTTCTTCTGGGGCTGCTGGGGTGGGCGGCATCCTCGCGCGTGATTTGCGCTGGGACGAAGGCGTTGATGCAGTCCGAATTTGTCTGGACGGCGCGCGCTGCCGGCTTCTCCGGTTTCAAGCTCATGTGGTTGCACCTGCTTCCCAACTTGCGGGGGACGCTGCTCGCGCAATTTTGGATTTCTGTCCCTGTCTTTATCATCGCGGAAGCCAATCTGGGCGCGCTGGGGCTGGGCGTTTCCGAACCTTTACCATCGTTGGGCAGTTTGCTCCGGGAAATGCAGAGTTTAGTGACGTTACGTCCGGAACCTTGGCGGTTTTTGCCGATTCTTGTACTCATAATCGTGGTAAGTTCCTTCCAGGTCTTGCTCAAAAAACAGGAGGTCCGCGCCTGAAACGTACCCTGGTCCTGTGCATAACGTTGCTTCTGGCCTGCTCCGCTGTGTTGGCCCAGGCGGGCGGAGAGCTGCATTTCTGCCTCCGTGCTGAGCCCAAGACCTTCAACCCCATCATGGTCAGCGATGACGCCTCAGAGACCATCCGCTACCTTACCGGCGGCGTGCTGGTGCGCGTGAATCGCGTCACCCAGAAAGTTCAAGCGGAACTGGCGACCAGCTGGAAAGTTTCCGATGGAGGCAAGCGCATTGTCTTCAAACTGCGTGAGGGCGTGCGCTATTCCGACGGCACTCCTTTCACCGGGGAAGATGTTGCCTACACCATGCGGCAGATGATGGACCCGGCGTTGCACAGCAGCACCGGCGACGCTTTCCGCTCGGGTGAAGGAGAGGTCACTGCGCGGGCTCTTTCGCCTTCCAGCGTGGAGATTGTCTTCCCGGCACCGGTAGCCGGCCTGGTGGATTTGTTTGATACTGTCGCCATTGTGTCTTCCAAGTCGCCGCTCAAAGAGATGGCCGCTCTCGGGCCCTATTACGTGGCCGAGCACAAGCCCGGCTCCACGATCCTGCTGAAGCGTAACCCCAACTACTGGAAAAAAGATTCGCAGGGCCGGCAGTTGCCCTATATCGACGCCGTTCGTTTGGACATTGAGCAGAATCCGGAAATTGAGGCGCTGCGCTACCGGCGCGGCGAGATTCACTTGATCAATTCGGTGAACGCTGCGGTGTTTGAAAAACTCTCGGCCGACGATCCCTCGCTGGTGCGTGATGCCGGCGCGTCGCCAGACACCGAAGAACTCTGGTTCAACCAGTCTCCTGCTGCTCCAATCCCGGCATACAAGCGCGCGTGGTTTACCTCTACCGCGTTCCGGCGCGCGGTGTCGGAAGCCATCAACCGCGACGACCTGGCACGCATTGCCTATCATGGGCATGCGCAGGCGGCCATCGGAATCACTGCGCCGAGCAACTTGTTCTGGTTCAACAGCCAGCTGAAACCGCATCCTTATGACCCGGCGAGCGCACTACGCCGCCTGCAGCAGGACGGATTTCGCTTGAGCACTGACGGCGCTGTTCTGCGCGACAAAGAAGGCCATGAGGTTGAATTCTCCATCATCACGAATGCCGGCAACCGCATCCGCGAGAATATGGCGACCATGATTCAGCAGGACCTGAAGAAGATCGGGATTAAAGTTAACGTGGTCACGATGGACTTCAATTCCTTGCTCGAGCGCATGAACCAGACTTTTAACTACGAAGCTTGCATGCTGGGAAACAGCAATGTGGATCTGGATCCGAATTCCGTGATGACCGCGTGGCTCAGCTCCGGAGACCTCCACGTCTGGAACCCCAAACAGAAGTCGCCGGCCACGGAATGGGAAGCGGAAATCGATAAGCTGATGCGGGCCCAGGCTTCGTCCATGGACGAGCACAAACGCAAGCAGTACTGGGACAAAGTTCAGAAGATCGCCTGGGAGCAGGAGCCGTTCATTTATCTGGTCAACAAACACGCGCTCGTGGCCATCAGTCCCAGCATCAAGAACGCTCAGCCGAGCGCGTTTCGCCCACAAACTTTCTGGAATATCGATGAGTTGGCTCTGGCCGCAAAGTGAACCATGCCCCTGCTATCACTCCAAGTTACGGTCGCTTATCCGGGCAAAGAGCCCGTCTTGCGCGGCTTGTGTCTCCAGATTGAAGCTGGGGAAGTTCTGGGGCTGGTCGGACACAGCGGTTGCGGCAAGAGTTCGTTGGCCCTGGCCATCCTGGGACTGGCGAAGCTGAAGGGCGGCGCCACCACCGGCTCTATTTTGTGGAACGGAAGAGAGTTGCTGGCGCTCAAGGAAAGAGACTGGCGTGGTCTACGCGGCAGAGAGATCGCGTTCGTGCCGCAAAGCCCCATGTCGTCTTTGAACCCGGCACTGAGGATCGGAACCCAACTGTCGGAAGCCTGGAAACTGCATTCTCCGCGCAAGCGTGACAAAAGCGATGAATGCAAGGAAGCCGTCCAGCGCGCTCTGCGCGACGTGAGCCTTCCCGACGACGAGGATTTTCTCCGCCGCTTTCCATCTGAGGTCAGCGTCGGACAGGCCCAGCGTGTGCTCATTGCCATGGCAATTCTGCATCGCCCATTTCTGCTGATCGCTGACGAGCCCACTTCGGCGCTCGACGCGGTAACCCAGGCGGAGATTCTTGCGTTGTTCGCCGACTTGAATCGCAAGCTGGGCATGAGCATCCTTTTCATCTCCCACGACTTGGCTTCGGCTTACTCCCTGTGTCATCGCATCGCCCTGCTCGATGGTGGCGTCATCGTGGAGTGTGATACTCCCAAGAACATCTTCTTCCGCCCCGCCCACCCGTTTACACGCAAGCTGATCGCAGCCCTGCCATCCATCCCCATGGCCACCCCCAGGATGAAAACTGGGGAGACGTCACAGACCGCCACCATCCACTAAGCTATTGAGATCAAAGGTATAAATGGAACACCTGGCCATACTGCCCAATCGATTGGCCATCCCCGCCTGCGACGAAATGTCGCAGAGGGCACTCCTCTCAGCAAGCGCTTGATTTTACAGTAGTTATACACTTCTGGCCCTGGTTGTAAGCGACAACCTGTCCCGCCCCCGAAATCAACACGTTACGTTCAACTCTTGTATTAACAATAAGATACACAGATTCCCACTCTGGTTCACTGATTGCTTACATAAGTAACAAGGTGAATCAACTATGTCCTCGAGAAACAGAGTCGTGATCGTGCTCAGTACGACCCTAGCGTCGGCAGCCATCTGCAGCGCCTACCTGTGGAAGACAGCAGCAAGTGTCATCGCCTCCGCAGTGTGGGGTTCCTGAAGAACGAGAGCGAGCAGGGCCAAGCGAAGCAGGCTTTTCTAAAACGGGAGCAGGAAAACCAAAATGAGATTTGACAAAGTAACCCTCACCCGCAAGATCCAGGGCAAGCGGAACTGGCCCTCGCGCATGTCGCGACTTTTTGTGGCCACGCTCCTGACTTTGAGCACGGTCGCGGCTACGGCGCAGCATAGGAAGCAATCGGACCATTCGCACAGCGCGCCTGGGCCCTGGAATCCAACGGGGCATTTCAAGAAAATCGCTGCCGACCTTTCGAATTTTACCGTCAACCCCGACGGTACCGTGAATGTCATCATCCAGTTTAAAAAAGCGCCGCAGATGGAAAACTTCGCTGAGATGAGGGCCCACGGCGGAAGGCTCAAATTCAACCTTTACCACATTCAAGGCGCGGCCTATCGCATTCCGGTGAACATGCTCGCTTGGCTGGAAAATCACCCCTTCGTCGCTTACGTGACGCCCGACCGTCCGAACCATCCGGCGTTCGATGACGCAATCCCACCGGTAATGGGCGACCTGGCACGGCAACAATTCGGCATGGATGGGACCGGGATAGGCGTGGCGGTAATCGACAGCGGTGTTTATAACCATCCTGACCTGCAATCGGCCGATGGGACCACGTCCCGCATCGTGTACAGCGAAAGCTTTGTGCCGGGGGACCCCAGCCCGAACGACGCTTTCGGCCACGGAACGCATGTGGCTGGCATCATCGCTGGCAACGGGCGTAGGTCCCAAAGCGGCTACGACCGGCAATACGTTGGGCTGGCACCGAACGCCAACATCATCAACCTGCGCGTGCTGGACGCCAACGGAGCCGGCACGGACAGTGAGGTCATCGCCGCGATTCAACGCGCCGTCGAACTGAAAGACACTTATAACATCCGCGTGATCAACCTCTCACTCGGCCGCGGCATTTTCGAGTCCTATACCATGGACCCTCTCTGCCAGGCGGTGGAATACGCGTGGAATTCCGGCATCGTTGTGGTGGTGGCTGCGGGTAACGCCGGGCGCGACAACAGCGCCGGCACCGATGGTTATGGGACAATCAACGCGCCTGGCAACGACCCCACTGCCATCACGGTAGGCGCGGCTAATCCCCACGGCACGCCCGATCGCTCTGACGATACCATTGCGACCTTTAGTTCCAAGGGACCTACGGCGAGGGATCATGTGGTCAAGCCTGATCTGGTCGCTCCCGGCAACCGCATTGTCTCGCTCGAGTCACCAGGAAGTTTTCTGGCGACTACATATCCGACGCTCGCGGTAACACCGCTGCCGATATGCAATGGCCTCGGGATCTGCACCACGCCTCCTGGCGGCCAATACCTCAGCATGAGCGGCACCAGTATGGCAACCCCTGTGGTCGCAGCGGCTGCCGCCCTGATGATCCAGAACGATATCTCGATCACGCCGGACACCATCAAGGCACGAATGATGAAGACTGCTTGGAAGGGTTTCCCGGGCAGCACGGTGACGGTCGCGGCGGACGGGGGCACCTACACGGTGTTGGACGACGTGTTTACCGTCGGCGCTGGGTACCTTGACGTTGATGCGGCGATGCGCAGCACTGATGTGGCCCAAGGCAGCGCAGCTTCGCCCCTCGCGGTTTTTAACTCGACCACAGGGACCGCAATCCTTGTGGACAGCCCGCCTCCGATCGCCGGCACAAGCGTCGTCTGGGACAACTCTGCGATGTGGGGCGGCTCTATTGTCTTTGGTAATGGTGTGACCGCGAACTCCATTATCTGGAACGACGGCGCGATTTGGAGCAATCCCACGATCGCCGGCACAAGCGTCGTCTGGGACGACTCGCTTATTTGGGACGATTCGATTATTTGGAGTGATTCGATCGTCTGGGACGCTGATATCAACTGACTAAAAACATGAATCTCTCCCTCAAATCACGGACTTTCATTACGCTGGTCATTGTCCTCGGACTCTGCGTTCTGGGGATGGCCATCGCCAACGCGAGTGCGATCCATTCGGTCCGGTTCATCGCATTTCTGCTGGTGGCGTGCCTGGCTGCGCGCTTGAAAGTGAAGCTGCCTGGCGTTTCCGGCAACATGGCCGTCAACCTCCCGTTCATCCTGGTTGCTGTGGCGGAGATGACCCTGCTGGAAGCGCTGATCGTGGGCTGCTTGTCGAACCTGGTGCATTGCGTGCCGAGTGACAAACGTAAATTCAACTGGCTCCGGACCAGTTTTAATGTCTGTACCATGGCGCTGGCAGTCGGAGCCACGCGCCTGATCGACGGTTCCTCCTTCCTGGCTTCCTATGTAGGTTCGCATCCGCTGCGCCTGGCGATTGCCACAGCCGGGTTCTTCCTGGTCAACACCATCACGATCGCGATTGTCATTGCCCTCACCGAGAGCAACAAGGGCTTTGGCCGGGCGTGGCTAGGAATTTTCCAGCTCTCTTACCCGTATTTCCTGGCCAGCGCCGGCGTCGCCGGTGTGGTGCTCACTCTGGTCGTGCGCGTGGGCTGGCAGGTGCCCGTCCTGATCCTGCCGCTGATGGCGGGGGTCTTCTACTCATATCGGCGCTTCTTCGCCTTGCCCCCCAAGCTGACGGCGGATATAGCGCCAGGGAAGATCGGCCCCGAAGGCGTGCATCAAGCGGAAAAGCAGGCGCACGCGTAAAAGCCAGCAGTTAGCAATTAGCAGCTAGCAATTAGCAAAACATCCTCTAGTCCCGCGCCACTGGGACATCTCCGCATCTTCGTGCCGGGCTCCGAAACTAACCCTGCCGCCGCGCGGACGATCTCCACAATTTCTCCGAAAAACCGCAACGCTGGAGCGCACAACGGCACTATCAGTTACGGGTTTTTTGTGGAGGGCAAGATGCCAGTCGATACCGAGAACGAATCGCAAACAATACGAGCGGCAATTGAGGAGGGGCAACGTGACGAGAATCGGCTTGCCGACCTGATATTCAATGCGCGCCATCCGGAACGCGATGGCCAACGCTTGCAGCCAGGTGAGCAACAGTTAATAGACGAGTGGGCGGACATCCGGGACCATCTGGTAAGGCCCGCGCTCGCCGCGGCCTCGGTTGGCCCGTCGACAACGACGAGCGTGCCGGCATCCACGACTTCCGGGGTCGAGGCCGATGGGGACACGACCAACATCATTCAATGCATCTCCGGCCTGGAGGATAAGGGACGTTCGATCAGCTTTGTGCAACGCTACCTGCGGAACTTGACGCCAGCTGAAGTCACCGCGCTGAGGAACGCCGGCTTCACGATCGTGAGTTGTTTCGAAGAGGGCCAGGGAGCGGTCTTGGAGGACGTCGCGCACTACACGCGAGCCCAGGGACAGCACGACGGAAGACGCGCCTTTACCCAAGCGCAGGCGGTCGGACAGACCGCCGACACGCCCATTTACTTCGCGGTGGACGCGGACCCAAGCCCCGGCCAACGTCAGGCGATTCTTGAATATTTTCGAGGCGTTGCCGAGGGCTATCAGCAATACCTGAGCGACATGGATACGCTGGGCCAGACAGCTGTGGCTTACGCCGTCGGCGTATACGGCAGCGGCTGCGTCCTCGGCTGGTGCCAGGCTGAGGGACTCGCTACCTGGTTCTGGCAAGCGTTTGCGCCGGGTTGGTGCGACAACAAGAAGATATGGCCAGGCGCCAACATCCATACCTCGGGTCCCGATAAGCCTGCACGTTGTGGCTGGAGACTCGGCCACCTGGAAGGCTGGGGCAACGAAGGCGGTTGGTAGTGTGGCACCGGCGCCCTCGCCGGTGAAAAAGCCAGCCAATTTGAAAAGGCACGGTTTCAACCGTGCTGTTGATGGTCGCCGCAAAGAGTTGGGCTTTGGCTCGAGCCTTTCGAGGCTCACCTCAGGGGTTGAAGTCACGTTTGAGCGGCGTCGACAGCACGGTTGAAACCGCGCCTTTCCTGGCGAAGAATGTTTCCTTTTATTGCTGCGCCCGGAAGCTCGCTCTTTACAGTTAGAGGTAGAGCAGGCATTCATGCCTGCCGTAAGGAGTTGTAGAAACCGGGCTTTAGCCCCTGAGGTACTCCTGCCAACGAAAACAGTCAGAACCGACCGCAGAGGCTAAAGCCAGTTGTTTTGAGTTCTACCGCAGGCCTAAAGGCCTGCTCCACCCCGCGGCTGGACACCCCAGTTCCAAAAACCCGATCTACTTCTTGTCCAGCGAGACGAGCTTCACCTCAAACACAATGGCCACCGCATTGCCATTTCGCATGACTGTGAGGGAATGCTTTGTGCCCTCCTGCGACAGAACGTCCCGGAGTTGGCTCAACGTGAATTGCGACGCCGGCTGGCCATCGAGCGCAGAGACAACATCGCCCTTCTGGAAGCCATCGGCAGCGGCCGCGGAGTCCGGGCGGACGGCGGACACCGTGTAGGTATGGAGATCGTCGCCCGACGCCAGCAGCGACAGCCCATACGTCTTGCGCTCCGGAAAAGGTTTGTCGACCTCGGGAGTGGGCTCGAGGATCACCCGGTTGTGGGGATAGTCGAGAAAAACATGATAGCGGGAGAAGATGCTCTCGCCTACCGTGCCTGAGAAGTTCTCGCTGGCATACGCCCCGGATGTGTTCACCGACATGTTGATAGGAATCGACCGGACCTCCATCTGTCCAAGCTGCAGCCGATCGATGTGTCCGCGAACGTTGTTCTGGGCGAAGAACTGCTTCTCCAGGCCCGCCGGACGGTTTACCGTGGCATTGGTCTGCGCCAGATTGGCCAGGTCATGCGCTTTCACGAAAGGCGAGGTCAGCGTCATGGTCTCAGCCGCGCCGGAATCGAGGACGAAATATGCCGGGATGGTTTTGCCGGCGACCGAGATTACGCCGTCCGCGAACGGAATGCCGTTATCGAACGTAACCGGCACGATGAATCCTTTCCCCGTGTATTGGAATTTTTTCGGATCGTGCAGGGTGATGAGCTTCTTCGCGTAATCGATCTCGATCACGAAGCGGCTGATGAAATCGTATCCCAGGATTCCGCCGAACGGGACGCCCAGAGCGCGTTCCAGCCCCGTCTGGTCGATCACGGCCACATGCTGGTTCGATAAGGTGACTCCTGGGAGCGTGAACGTCGCGTCTTTGGAGTAGTTGTAAGGAGCAGAGTTGCCGCCACCGGTAGTCGTGGTGCCAGCATAAGTCTTCAGGCCGAAGGCGGCCATGCGCTTTTCGTCGATCACTTCCTGATCGGCGCCGGTGTCAAGGATGAAGGCCATCGGCTCGCGTCCGTTGACCGAGACTTTGAAGACAATATGGTTGGCCTCCATGGTGAACGGGATGGGAGGAACCACGGCATCAAGCTTCGTGTCCGAAGGCCCAGGCTGGAGCGGAAAGAAGTCTTTTGCCGGGGGCGTAAACCGTAGTTCCGTGCATTCCATTGTGTAGTCCGGCTTGTCGGTTTCTGTTACGCGGACATGCCGCGGGAAGCGGATGTCGCTGGAGTGATCACCCCATGTTTCTCCGTGCCTCTGTGTCTCTGTGGTAGGGTTTTTCTGCCAGTCCGAGTAATAGGAAGTGATAACGCTGTCCTCGCCAGGATGTTCCGATTTTGTAGGGAGCCCGGTCTGCGCATCGATCGTCCACGTGACCGGCAACGTGCCTGCTGTGGCAAAACGAAGCACGTAGGATTTCCCATCCTCGCTCAGAGAGACCGCCGGCTTCACCATGTTCTTCTCAGGCAGCGGGCCAAAGACCAGCAATCGCCGCTGCAATGCCATGGTGCGCAACCGCTCGAGCTCCTTGCCGCGCATCTCGCGGACGAAGCCATTCCAGTCACGCCTTTGGTTGATCTGGCCAGCGAACACCAATTCCGCTTCGTCGAACTCCCGCTTCACGCTGCGATGGTATTCGCTTGAGGAGCTAAGCGTCTCCTCGATGCTGCCGGGAATGCCGTCTTCCGTGGATGAACACGCGAGCACGGCCGTTCTCGGGGACGTAGCATGCGCCGCGCCGATTGCCGCCCGCCACTTGGCGGCAACTTCCTGCGCCGTGGGGACCGTTTGGGAAAAACCTGGAATAGTAAATAAAACGATGAATGCAAAAAACTTAGGCATACGAAGAGACATGGATGAGTTGCGATTCCTTTTTGAAACGGAACTCTTATTTTATCAACGATTTGAGCTTGGTCGGGGAAGAGGATCCGCGGGCGGTTTCGGCACTCCAGGCTTCGGCACTGCAGGTCTAAGCCCTGGGGTTTTGAGCGAGCTAAAGCGGGAACCTTTACATTCTTTAGGGCACGAGTCAAGTCGTCCCGTCGTACGAAGGCGGAGCTCAGATCTCCACGAACACGGGCCAAACTAAAGTAACGAGCGATCTCCCGTCCTCAACGGTTAATATTCCCCTACGGCAGACCCAAGCTCGTCTCCCCGTAGCTTGTCCCCAAGAGAAAGTCTGTCCCCCGTATTCAGACTGTTTTGTGGTGAGCATGATGGGAGCTTCCGAGCAAAATCCAGCTACAGCTACCGCTACGGCCAAAGCTTCGACGTCTTCAGCTACGGCGGGAGCAGATCCTTCGACACCGCTTCCACCGCAAACAAGCGCCGGGGCAGGTCACGACCCACAGCAGATAGATTCCGGGACAGGTCCGGACGACACGCAGCAATCAAGCGCCACATCAAGCCCTGCAAACACCGGAAACACCGGGGATGATACTCAGCAAACTGGGGCAAGTACCGCGAAGGGTCGAAGGCGCTCGCGGCAGACAGGCGCCGGGGATGACCAACAGCGAGCTGCGGCAATTGCCGGGGAAGGCCGCTATGTGATCCAGTCAGAGCTGGGACGCGGGTCGATGGGCGTGGTGTTCAAGGCGCGGGACCGGTTGATTGGCCGCACGGTGGCGCTGAAAACCATCCCGGTCGACGCAAGCAGCGAAGACCGCGCGGCAGCCCAGGAGCGCGCCGAGCACTTGGTGCGTGAGGCCATGGCCGTAGGCAGTCTGGACCATCCCAACATCATCACCATCTACGACGTAGTCCTGGATCGGGGCGTCATTTACCTGAGCATGCAGTTTGTCGAAGGCAGCACACTGGCGGCCCTGCTCACGAGCCGGGTCCCGCTGCGTCTTTCCGACCTGATCAAATACGCGGACCAGATCTGCCAGGCCGTCGGGTTTGCCCACCAGCGCGGCGTGATCCATCGCGACCTGAAGCCTTCCAATCTGATGCTCACCAAGCAACACTCGATCAAGGTACTGGACTTCGGAATCGCTAAGTTCGACGATTGCCGCGCACACGACGCCGGCCAGATATCCGGGACCCCATCTTACATGTCGCCGGAACAGGCGAATGGAGGCGAGGTCGACCATCGTTCCGATATTTTCTCGCTCGGTGCAGTGTTCTACGAGGTCTTCACAGGCAAGAAGCCTTTCAGCGGCCCGGTAGACGAAGTTCTACGCAAAGTAGTGCACGAAAATCCGGTGGCGCCTTCGTCGATTAAGCCGGCACTACCTATCGGCATTGGAGCCATCATCATGAAGGCTCTGTCCAAGGATCCGTTGCAACGCTTTCAAGACTGTGGAGCGATGGCTGCGGCGTTCCGCCGGGAAGCGAGACTGTTGGAATTTGCCCCTCCTGTCTGCGCACCGGCCGCACCCACTTGGAAGCCGAAGCCGGCCCCAGCGGTGATGCCGCCCAGCCCAGTGGTAACGGCTCCAAGAAAAGGTCCCGGCCCGCTCGAGGAGTTAGGAAAGTATTGGAAGACCGGCGTGGCTGCGGCGCTGGCGCTGGCGGCAATCGCGATCGGGGGAAGCATGGTGCAGCACGCGCGGGCGTCTAGCCCAAAAGCGGATAGCCAGGAAATGCGCGGGCCTAGCCAGCCAACGAGCGAGACGGCGGCGCAACGCCTGGCGGAGATTCGAGAGCTTTCTGCCACTCCGGAACCTGCAGCGCCCACCAAGGGCGTGGCCGTCGAGACGCCTCGCAGCGCAGCACCGGTAGTGGTCGGAGCGATGCAGGTCTCGTCCGTGCCGTCAGGAGCCACGGTTGAGATTGAAGGAGTTGCCGGGGAGGCCGGGCAGACGCCGGTCACCGTTGGATCGCTGGTGCCGGGGAGCTACAAGATCAGGTTGCATAAGCGCGGCTTCGCCCCGGAAGCGCGAGTGGTGGAGGTATCAAGCGGGAAGCGCGCAGCGGTGGAAGTGAGCCTCACCGCGACCCAGGGCTTCATCACCATCACCAGCACTCCAGATGGCGCGAGTATTTGGATTGAAGGACGGGACACCGGCAAAGTCACCCCGGCTGAGTTCTCGCTTGATCCCGCAGTGCACAGCATTCAGTTGCGCAAGGATGACTACCTGGACGAGTCAGCGGAGATCAATATCGCGGCTGGCGAGTCTGCCAGTTATGGTCCCACCCTGCGCGCCGCCGGCCGCACCGACAACATCAAGAGCGTGGGAGGCCTTTCCAGAATGTTCGGTGGTAGCCCGGCCCAAGGCATGGCCCAGATTGAGATCAAGACCGAGCCGAAAGGCGCCGAAATCCTCGTCAACGGCAAGACCCTCGAAAAGACCACCCCAGCCGTGATTCAGGTCGAAGCCGGCAATTACGACATCGTCCTCAAGAAAGACGGCTATAAGGAAGTGGTCAAGAGCCTGAGCGTGGCTTCTCAAGAAAAGAAAAAAATCAAAGAGACACTTTCGAAGTGAGAATGCAGCTTCTCGTTTCTAGCTGCTGGCTTCGTGCCACAAACCTCTAGCGAACGTCTCACCACTGATTAACACTGACCACACTGATTCTTTTCTTGCCTTTGATCAGTGCAATCAGTGTCATCAGTGGTTGGGTTTTTCCGAATCCTGAAACGATCGCTCCTGACCCCGCACTACATAAGAGTGACTCCATGCCAAGGAGGCCATTATGTCACTCCGCCGCATTTTCCAAATGGTAGCCATCGGGACGATCCTGATTGTCCCGCGACTCGCGTTGTCTCAGTG
>DATFQZ010000215.1:0-7784 GCA_035263765.1 Candidatus Angelobacter sp.
TCTGGGCTTTCGTGGGCGTTCTGAGGCATAACTTCAAAATCCTTCCTGGCCAGACGGCCGTGTCTGCTATGAACACGGTTTTGCCTCAGCTTATTGCGGTATGTAGCCGGTGTCGACGTTACGGGAGTCACCGGGGAGACACCGTCGGGGCTGATTGGTTTTCAGGGCAGATTTAGTAATCGGGTAATTTGGTAATTGGGTAATTGCCAAGATACCCGCGGTTTGGTTTTTCAATTACGCAATTACCAAATTACGCAATTACCCAATCCTCTCCAAAGCGAAATGCTCCGGTGCAGCTTACACAGGCGCTTACAGCTTTGATGCCGCAGGCACCGTAAGATTGAACTGGTCGTGCAGGAATTTAACCGCCTCTTCGCGCTCTGGTGACGCCGCCGCTGGTGTGGCATTCAGGTAAAGCACATATTCCTCGCCGGCCGCGTCCATGTCATCGCGATGAGCGCGATTGCGTGCCTCCTGGAGAATTTTCCCGGCCAAGCCGCCGGCTTTCTCCTGGACCGCTTTAACCAGTGCGTCCCTGGCCTCAATTTCCAGGTCGGTAAGGAACTGGACGTCGTCTGGCTCGACGCTCTGGTTGGTGATTCCTTGCGCATCTTCCGGCTTCACATTCTCGAGGACCACTGCGGACTTGTGCTTGTCTTTGTTGATGGCGACAGCCGGCTCGATCGCGCTCCCCGCGGGATCATTGATGCGAAATGCCAGATCGATGGTCGCGGAGAGGTCGACGGTCTTCTTGTTGTATTGATAAGGCTCGAGAATCGGCTCAACGTGGTTTTGGTCCGTGGTTTCCAGCTTGTGCTGCAATTCTCCCGCGTGCTGTTGCGCCTGTTGCACGGCATCATTGGCAGCGGCGATGATTTCCTTTTTCTTGTGCTGGGCCTGGGCATCGGCCAGCGAGCGCTGCGCCGCCACAAGCTGCTGCTTGGCGGCTTCAAAATCGCTGCTGGCTTGGAGCCATGCTGGGTTCTTTACTTCATGCGTGCCGGCGCGATATTTCGATGGCAACGTCTCCAGGTTAGCGTTCTTCACCACGCGGTGCTCGAGGATTTCGCCCACGAACATAAAGTTCGGTTGCAGCCCATCGGAAGCCTCGGCAGGCTTGCGCACCAGCTCCACGGAAACTCCAGAAGACTCGAGTCCGGTGGCAATGGCATCCGTCATTTGGTCGGCGAAGCCCGCGCTGTTGCGTCGCGACGTCTGGTCGCGAAGCACAATGCCTACGGAAAGCCGCGCCCGCCGCTGATACAGAGGCGCATACCGGGCCATCTGGTCGTTGATCGCTCCAGGTGTGATCGCGTACCGTTGCGCCTCTTTGAGATACATCCATCCCACGCCCGCTCCGGAGCCCGACGGCTTGTCCAGATAGCGCTTGGCTTGCTCCATGTAGTAAGCGCTGATTTTGCTGGAAAGGAAGTCGCGCTTCAGCGTCATGGCGGGGTCGCCGCTCAAGGAACTGGCGTGATCGAGCAGCACGTACGCTTCATGCAAAGCGTCTTCATCGGCCCGTCCTTTGATAGGGATGTGTATTTCCTGGAGCTTCATGGCGCGCCGCGAAGCCGCTGCCACATAGTCGCGCGAAACGGCCGAGACCTGCTCTGTCACCAAAGCGCGTTGCGCGTCGGACAGACTGGCTAAGACGTTATAGGCCTCGATGAAGTCTTTTTTAGCTGCGTAGTCTTTGCTTTGGCTCACGGCGCGGTCTGCCGCCTGTTGATTGCGAGCTGCCGTGAGTTTTGCCGTGGCGTTCTTCAGCGCGGCGCTTGCCTCCTCGCTGTTCCCGCGGATTTCAACCGCTTTGCGGAACTCCGCCGTAGCGGTTTCCCAGTCCCGTTGTGCGGCCAGTTCCTGTCCTCGATTAAAGTGGTAGCGGTAGGCTGCGGTTACGACAGCATCGATGCGTGGTGCTTCGCCTGCGAAAACCGAGTAGGGACCCAGCGAGGCGAGGGCTTCGTCATAGCGCCCGGAAGCCTGCGAGTTTTCCGCACCGGTGACCGCTGTTTCCACCTTCTTCTCCTCGCTCAAAATCTCCCGCCGGAGGTTGAGGAGGGGCGCATACTCAGGCCTGACTTCCAACAGCTGCTCCACATGCTGCCTGGCTGCGAGCAAGGGCGCAAATCCCTCGGTGTGGTTTTGGAGCGCTTTCTGGTAAGTCTGCAGCCGGGTGCGGTCTTGCTCGAGCAACGTATCCAGTTCGTGGCTGATCGTCTCCATCAGCTTGACGGCCGGGGAGTAGCCGGCCGCCGCCTGATTGGCGGTCTGCGCTTCCTTGAATGCGTGCTTCAGCGGTGCAAGGTCTGGCTTGTGGGCGGCGGCAAGTTTCTGATACTGCGCAAACGCTGCATCGGCGGCTTGCTGGTGCAGACCGGCGAGCCCGTTCCTTGCGTCCGCCGCGTGGGTTGACGATGGGTAGTGAGAAAGATACTCCTGCCAGTCTTTGTCGGAGTTGGCGCGCCGCGCACGAAGGAAATCAGCCAGCTCTGAGTCCGGCGCCAGCACCAAGACCAACTGCACCCCAGGCTTGAATACGGGAATGCCCAGCGCGGGGTCCGACGCCGACACTGGAGTTCCCTGGAGTACCGCCTGTTCCGCTGCATCGGAGGGCGTGAGTTCAGCGTTCTTTTCGAACTTTACGCTGCCGGGAACCACACACACCGGGCTCGAGGTCACGGTCAGAGTCAGGACGCCGTTGCTGCCGCGTTCCAGCGAAGTAGCTCCGGTAAGTTGTATACGCGCGAAAGAGTCGTAAGCTCTTTTGTCGAATTTGGATACGCCATCACACACGCGCAATTCGGTTTTTCCATTGATCGTGATGCCGGTGATCTGGACATATGCTGCGCCTTTCGGGCCGTCGAACAGCACGATCGCGGCCGTCGTCGCGTCTTTGGCAAAGGCGGAGATGGAACTCGCCAGCAGGATGGCCAACGAGAGATAGCGCCAACAGAATTGGGCGACGCGACCACCCTCAGGCGCCACGCCGCACGGCCGAAACAATATAAACTTCCGAAAACTCATGGTGGAAAAAGGATGTTTCTGGGGGGAGATGGGCTAACGTTAGACCAGCCTGCTGACGGAGTCAAGCAATCAACACTAAAGTAACTAAAGTAACCGGGACTCAAGGCGCGTTCTGGCTATCATGGAGACTGTAACGCCATCCAACATAGGTAGGGAGTGTTTCAAGGTAACGACTGAGTGGCCATGGACTTGCCGGATTCGACACAGCCTCGGCTTGAAGAACAAGACTCCGCGCGCGAGCAGGAAACTCCTGACGGTAGCGTGTCGTTCTTCGTGCGCCTGTGGACGTATGGCGGCCCATGGCAGCCATTAAGCGCCGTTGGTCTGGACAAGGACGAAGAGCTAGGCGCACTCATCAGCAATCTCATTACCGAGGGCCGCGGAAAAGTCACTGAGCGTAGCGCGGAAATGCTCGTCGCCCGCTTCCATGCGCCCTTTTATGCGTTGTCCGCGGCCAAGTCGCTGCAGCAACGCCTCCTGACATTCCAGCGCAAGCAGCCGCCGGAGCAGATCGTTCCCTCGATCTTGATTTCCGGCGAGAAAGGCGGAGCAACTGCCGCGGGCGAGGGCTCTGCCCCGAAGATCATGGCTGCCGGCGAACTGCTGGCTGGCGGGAACACCGCCCAGATCCTGGTGTCAGAGGGAATCTACGAGATTGCCAGGAACGCGCCGGGCTTTCAGTTCAATCCCAAACCCGTGCGCGAAGCCGGTGAAGGCGGCGCTTCTGAGGCGATCTACGAACTGCTGTGGACCGACGAGTCGACGTACGGACACCTGCGCGACGCAGGCAAAAGCAGCAGTGGCATCACTACCGCCGGACGCTACCAGATCCTGGCAGAACTTGGCCGGGGCGCAATGGGAGTCGTTTACAAAGCCTTCGACCAGCTCATTGGACGCACCGTCGCTCTCAAAACGATTTCCATCAATCGCAATACTCCCAACCGTGAAGAACTGGTCGAGCGGCTCAAGCAGGAAGCTAAGGCGGCCGGAAGCCTGGACCATCCCAACATCATCACCATTTACGACGTCGGCCAGGAAGAGGACATCGTTTATCTAAGCATGCAGTTCGTGGAAGGCAAGACGCTGCTCCACGTACTGACTGAAGGCGGGCTTCCGCCCCTCCCCGCACTGGTTTCCTACGCGGAACAGATTTGCAGCGCCGTAGGCTTTGCGCACAAACGCGGCGTCATTCATCGCGACCTGAAGCCTGCCAATCTCATGTTGACCGGCGAGGGCGTCATCAAGGTGCTGGACTTCGGCATCGCCAAAGTTGAAGACGCCACGCTCACGCAGACCGGCCTGGTGGTCGGCACTCCGACTCATATGGCGCCGGAGCAGGCCTCAGGGAAGAAGATTGACCATCGCGCGGACATCTTTGCCCTGGGCTCCGTCTTCTACGAGCTCTTCACCCGGGAGAAACCGTTCAAGGGCGACGTCACCACCGTGCTCTACAAGATCATGCACGAAGATCCGATGGCGCCTTCGCTCATCAATCCGGCGCTGCCTGGCGGCATTGACGCCATTATCCGCAAAGCGCTGGCTAAGGATCCGAACGACCGCTTTCAAAGCTGCGAGGAGATGGGCAAGGCTTTCAGCGAACAGGCTGCATTGTTGAAAACCGGGGCAGCGGCGCCGAGCGTCTCTGCCGTTGGGGGCACAGTCGCCATACCGGCGGTCCGTCCCGCTGTAGCTTCCGCAACAAGCCTGCGGCGCGAGCCGGTGGTTCAGAGACCACAGCGTCGCATTTGGCCATGGTTCGTAGTTGTTACGCTGCTTGCCGTGGCTGGGGTCGCAGCCTTGGCGTTTTCCGTAAAGGCTCGTACGGGTTCTTTCCCGCCGGTAGTACAAAAACTCGCGGCTGCTTGGCAGCGAGTGGCGTCACATCTCGGTGCAAGCGGCTCCAATGCGCCGTCACCTTCTGCGCCGTCGCAGCCGGCGAGCAGCGCCAACAGTCAGGCAGACCAGAACAGCCCTGCTAACAGCTCCGCAAACGACAGACCAGCGAATTCCGCTCCTGGCAGCCCAGCCGACACCAGCACCGGAACGTCTTCGCCGGAGCCGACATCTTCTGACAGTATTGGCGCGTCCACTGCACCGCAGACGCCTGCCGCAGGTCAGCCTTCCGTCGCTCCCGTGCAAAACCAAAACAGCCAACCGGCTGTGGGGAATGCTGGAACGACGCCAGCAAGCGATTCTGCCCAAGGAAAAGACGATCCAACCAAAGATTCGTCACAAAGTTCAGCCGCGGCCAACGCTTCGAGCGATCCAGCTACTGAACCCGCGACAAAGAAGCCCGTGAAGTCCGCGCCGCGAGGCGGCGCAGCGACCGTGGATGGCTTCAGCCGGCGCGACGTTCCCGAGTTGGTGCGCCAGGCCGACGCCGCAGCGGGACGCGGCGACTATCGTCTCGCCCGCTACGAGTACAACCTCATTCTCAAGCTCGATCCTGGCAATGCTGCGGCGCGAGCCGGCTTGCGCCGCGCCCAGGCCGCGCAACAGGATGCACAACATTAGGACGGCCTTTTCGCAAACCTATTACAAAGGCCTGTCATCCCGAGCGCAGCGCCGCACATGTTTTTCCCCAACGATTATGACGGGCGCGAAGTCGAGGGACCCCGACAGAGCGTCGTCTGTTCAGGAACGCTCAGGGAGTTTTTCACGGGGGCGCCTGTAAACAGCATTTCTCTATCCAGCGTCTAAGTAGTCCCACAGTGAGTTGTTTTTCCCGGTGATCGCAGTCCTTTCTTGCGCTGCTACCTTCCGCTGGGAGCATGGGTAGAACTCCCTAAGTCCACAAAGTAGAGGACACTCTATCGGGATCCCTCGACTCCGCGCCAATCATGTTTTTGAGCGGCTACGTCCTTCTGGCGCTGCGCTCGGGATGACAGTGTCTTTGTTTGTAGGAGTGGCAAAGATCCTGGCTGAACCGAAGTGTCAGTGATGCGCAGGGCATTGAGGATGGCGGCCAAGTCGATCACCTCCTGCGTGGTAGCGCGCCAGCGTCGCCAAGTAGCCAGAGTTGATGGTCCCGCTCACAATTTGCTTGTGATTTCTATCACTGCCTGAGCCATCAGCGGCATCTATCCTGTATGTGAAAGGGCATACCGCATCATGACTGCGGCTCCTCGCCCGGTCTTGACGTACCGTTAATGCAAGCCAGGAGGCCGTTATGGAAAGGGAAAAGAACCGCGTGCTGCTGGTCTATAAGTCGCTCGGCCGCGTGCTGACCTGCCCGCACGATTACGGTCTTGGACTCCGCGCTCCGCAACCTCTGGTTGATGCGCTCACTGCAATGCGCCAGAGCCTGCGCGCAGAGCTGGTTGAGGTCCAGGATTTCGGCGACGACGATTGGCTCTCTGACGAGCTGGCGCAGGATGCTGATGGGCCTGCGCGAATGAGTGGAGAGAAATAGGGCGGCGTACCCGAATCGTGCCGATGATCAAAGCATGAGCTTCAGATTCGCGGAGCGGAGCGATTCGTGTCAGGGCGCGAGCTTACTGCCACATCTATTATGGTTGACCCCATGGCCGGGATGTGAAATCCTTTGCGGCCATGACAAGCCTACTTGAACTTTGGCTGCCCATCCTCGTCTCGGCGGTATTCGTATTTATTGCGAGTTCGATCATCCACACGGTCTTGCCTTGGCACAAAAGCGACTATCCCAAGATCCCGAACGAAGACAAGGTGATGGACTCCCTGCGCCCGCTGGCAATCCCGCCCGGCGACTACATGGTGCCGCGCTGCGCCAACCAGAAAGACTTCAAAACCCCCGAATTCCAGGAGAAGCTCAAAAAAGGACCGGTGATGGTGGTCACGGTGTTGCCTGGCAACGCGTTCTCCATGGGCCGGAGCCTTAGCCTCTGGTTTATCTATTGCCTGGTGGTGAGCATCTTTGCGGCTTATATCGCGAGCCGCGCGCTGCCCAACGGCACGGAGTACCTGCACGTGTTCCGTTTCGCCGGAGCGACAGCGTTTATCGGCTACGCGGTAGCCTTGTGGCAAATGTCGATCTGGTACCGGCGCGCCTGGAGCACAACCATCAAATCCACGATCGATGGTCTGATCTACGCCGGACTTACTGCCGGGACGTTCGGCTGGCTTTGGCCGAAGTAGACGCCACAAACGGAAACCTGCCACCGAGGCACGGAGACACAGAGAAGACCTGAGCCCCAATGTAACTCAACGGGCAAACTTGAACGTCGCCGTAGAGGCGTGGCACAGCCACGTCTCACTCTTTCCCAGAAATTCATCGTGTAAAAATTCGTCGCGCGGCGGTGGACCAGGTCCTCTAGCGTTCGGCAACGCGCGGCTCACTGATAGGCGCGCCGGCCGGCGATGGTTGTTTTGCCGGGAGGAGTGCAAGCAGCGTCAATCCAATCACGCCAAAGATCACAATGTCCTGGGGACTATCCTTCCTGTGCATCCCGTGCGCCACGGCCTGCGCCGACATGATTGTCATCGTGAACCCATGGGCAAGGCTTGACCACGCCCCATACGCGATCATCAAGCGATGCTTGGCCGGCTGATTAACGGCCACCAACAGACAGACCCCAAGCGCCGTGTTAAGGCTCAGGAACATCGGCATGACGTCACTATGCCCGCTAAGCCACCTCGAGTGCCACAGATCGTCGAACAGGAGATAGCCCCAAAAGCAATAAAACAAGCCCACCAACACCAACACTACCTGTAAGGCGCGCTCACGTTTCATACCGTCCTCCGTTTTGTGCGATGCAAGGTTATTACCACCTTTTTTA
>DATFQZ010000216.1:0-8900 GCA_035263765.1 Candidatus Angelobacter sp.
AACGTTAATGCGCGAGTCTTGGTCATCGTGAAAAAAACCCGAAACCTTCAACGAGAGCGAAATGGCGCCTCCTCAAAACCTAAGGCGTCGACGCTCCCCTACGCCCTTGACACCGCCGTCGTTGTTATAGACAACATGACAAAGGGAGAGAGTAGCGCAGCGGTGGAGAGCTTCAGTGCGATCGGCCGGTCCGGGGAATGCCTTTGAGATGACACCGGATCCCGGCAATTCCTAACCCGGCATAGAAAGGGCACTGCTCGTAGGCCGTCCAAAAGAATCTGGGCTTTAACCCCTGCGGTTCTTGACACTTACCTCAGGAGCTAAAGCCCGCATCTCAATGATCGCTTCTCAAAGCACGATTGAAACGTGCCCTCTCAAAACCCTATCTAGAACGCCAGCTTCAATCCAAACTGGATCTGCCGCGGAACGTCCGCCGACGAATAGAACAACGGCGCGTTGAGCTGGCTGGCATTGGTCGGCACCACGCCATGCAGCCCGGTGAAGGGTCCGGTGAGCAGGTTCAGCGGGCCGCGGGCAGTCTGCACAATGCCGTTCGCGGGAATGCCGTTGATATCAAAGACGTCATTCACTTTGTTGAAGTTCACGTGATTGAGCAGGTTGGTCCCTTGCACAATCACGTCCATGCGAACCCCGCGGTCACGGTTGATGTACAGGGCCTTCTGGAAACTCATGTCGAATGAGTAGAAGCCTGCGCCGCGATTGTTATCACGCGAAGAAAGGAACGGCATCGCGTAGTTGTTGTCCACGTTCTGGCCGTTGATCTTGTTGATCAGGCTCGGAGTCCGTACTGAGAACGGGAGCCCGCTGTGCATGGTAAGGATTGGAGACAGGCTGATATCGGACAGGATGCTGGAGAGGGCTCCCTGGCCGGATTTGAACGGCAGCACATACACCGCATTGGCGGTGAAGTTGTGCGGAATATCAAAAACCGAGACAGCGCGGAACAGATCGATGCGGCTCGGCCGGAACCAGTTCTGGAAGCTCGAGAAGTCAATGGTGTTGTCAATGGTTTTGCTCCAGGTGTAGTTCGTCTGGAACTGGAGGCCGTGGCTGAAGCGCTTGGTGAGCGACGCCGTCATACCGTGGTAGATCGAGCTGCCATTGGAAGCGTAAGCCGTGTGCTGGAATTGTCCGGTTGTTGGCGCATATAGGGGCCCCCCGGTAGCGTCCGTGCATGCCGGCGTCGGACACAGCGGAGAACCGTGGGGAATCTCACTATACGCAGTTTCCACCGGCATCTGCAGGTGGACGCCGTGATACATGTTGTAGCCGAGTTCCAGCGAGAGGTCCTTCACCAATTCGCGGTCGATGCTGAAGCTGGCCTGGAAGCTATAAGGGTTCTTGTAATTGGGGATCACGCTGTAGCCGACCGTGGCTCCGGGCGTGGAGATATTAATGCCTACTGCGGCGTAGTCAGCCGGGGTGAGGTGTCCGAACGGCAGTTCGCCTAGAGCCACGCCGCGCTGCCAAAGGGCGACCACTCGCGGATCAGTCGGGCTCAAAGGTACGAGTACCTGATTGATGTACCGTCCGCTCCCGTCCAATAGGGAACCATACGAAGGAATGAGGACGTCAATCGGCGCAACATAGATGCCCGCGCCGGCGCGGATGAGCGTCTTGTGGTCGCCTGTAGCGTCCCAAGCAAACCCCAGCCGTGGGGACGCATAGAAATTGGTGCCCAGAGGTGAAGGCTCGCCATCAACATCCAAGCGCACGCCGCCATTGATAGTCAACCGCGAGTTCAGTTTCCAGGTGTCTTGGACATAACTGCCAAAATAGTGTCCCCAGCCTTGCCAGACCGGGTTGTTGAACCCAGCGATAACATCGGCGGGAAACCCAAACGTGCCGGGTGTTGCCCCAGGGAAGGCGAAGGATTGTGGCGCTGTCAGGTTGGTGGTAACCGGGCCGGTCGCGGGAAGACCCTGTCCCAGATTGAATGCGACCAGATGCCCTTGCACAGCCGGAGGCGCCAGGGAGATGAGCGGGATGGCGCCGTCGCGGAAGTCAAACTCGGGATTGAACCAGAGATCATTCTCAACGTGATAGTTGGCCGGGCGATAGGAGACCCCGAACTTCAAAGTGTGCGCGCCCTTCGTCCAGCTCACGTTGTCTTCAAACTGATAACGCTGCTGGTGGGCGAGGTAGGGCAGGAGCGCGGGTCCTCCGAACGTGGAAGTGCCGCCCGGTCCGCCGGCGCCCAAATTGCCGAGGCTGAAATTGACCCCGTTGTTGTGGAACGGAATTGCATTGGACCGGTTGCGCGGAACGATCTGCACCAGGACCTGGTTCAGCAGGTTGGGATTAATCGTGTGTGACCAACTGGTGAGGATGCTGAAGTCGCGAACGAACAGTCCATAGCTGTCCGGGGTCCCGTTGATAATTCCGTCCAAGGGCGACGTGAAGTTGTTGTGCGCATAGCCAACGCGGAGGGTGACGGTGTCACGCGCGCTCCCCTGATAATCGAAGCGGGCGATAGCGTTGTGTAGCCGATCTGGGTTGTTGAACACGCCGTTGTCCCGAGTAAGAATCGTGTTTAACGCGGGATTGTTCAGCGGACTCAATAAGGGGGTAATTCCGCTAGCAAAGCCTATCAGAAAAGGATCGCCGGATGCCTTCAGCGCGTTGATATAGCAGAGTTGATCCGGTGCCTTGGCGCCGAACTGGGTCGCACAGTTTCCGCCGGGATTGTTATTTCCTAAGTTAGGGTTGCTGATTCCCAGCACTGTCGGAGCGGTCAGGATGCCCACGTTGCCGAAGTTCGGCGTATCTAGCTTCTGATACTCGTAGGAAGTGAAGAAGAACAGTTTGTCCTTGACCAGGGGTCCGCCCAGGGACAGGCCCATATAGGCGTGCTGGCTGGACGCTTTGGAACCACCACCAGTAAACCCGTTGAAGAAGTTGCTGGCCTCGGTGTCTTGATTGCGGTAGAAACCGAAAGCATCGCCGTGCCATTTGGCGCCGCCGCTCTTGGTCACAATGTTGATGGCGCTGCCATCGGTGAACCCGAACTCCGCGGCAAATGCGTTGCGGTTGACCTGATATTCCTGAATGCCATCCACGGGAAGGTTGGTGACCCGGTACTGACCCGTGCCGTATTCGTTCTCTCCGCCGTCAATGGTCGAAAGGTTGTTGCGGCCGTTGCTGCCGCCGATGGAAAACCCTGTCGTTAGATATCCAGTGAATCCAGGATTCTGAGCGCGCGGAGCCTCCGAGTTGGTCACACCAGGGACGGTGTAGACATCATAAGTAAAACTCCGGTTGATGTTAGGCAGGTCCTCGACCTGGCGCAGGTTGATGGTATTAGCCTGTTGCGATTGGTCCGTCTGAATCAGAGGAATGTTTTCGGCGCTGACCTCGACGACTTCCGTCGCGGGACCCACTTTCAGATGCGCGTCGTAGAGTGCGCTCTGGCCGACCGTGAGATCGAAGCTCTTGACCAGAGCTTTAGCAAAGCCGCGTGCTTCTGTGGAGATCTGATACTGGCCTGGAGGCAAGGCCGGGAAACGGTAGGAGCCGTCGCCCGCGCTGGTTGTCGTCCTGGAAATGCCGGTGCTGGAGTTGGTCACAGTGACCGTTGCCCCGGCAATGACGGCGCCGTTGGGATCGGTTACCGTCCCGCGCAGGGAAGCGGTGGAGTAATCAACCTGTCCCCAGGCGGTTGCGGTCATCAAGACCGCGGCAACAATCACGGCAAAAACACTCAATTTGACGGTTTTCACGAGAAGTCTCCTTCCGATCGTCAGGACTTTGTGACCACATCGATACCCTGGCTTACCTAGCTCGCGGCTGAACAGTCTGCTTCAACCGCCTCCGGCTGCCGCCAGAATCCCGGCTTGCTGAATATTGTTCAGGGCTGAAATGCCCCATGGGGCCACTGTGAATATCACGTGAATGTGACGGTTGTCAACGATTTTCGTTGGCAAGTGTGCTTGTTCGATGAACCTCGGCCGCCACGGTGGTTACTACAACGACGGTGGGCGAACGTTGACACGCGGTAGTTGGTCACCTTCTTTTGAAACAACCGTCTGATAAACGTCTGCCTAAAGGCCGCGATCCCGGCACGCCGGAATCGCTAGACGCTGATACACGGTAGTGGGTCGTTTTTTGATACGACACACTACCGGCGATCACATTGACAACAAAGGCTGCCCCAAATAATATCCGTGACTCAATCTTGGGGACCTTTTTCATCGACGCCACGGAGGATCGTATGAAGTCTCGTTTGGCTGCTCTGTGCCTTGTTTTAGCGTTGTCCAGCGCGCCCGCGTTCGGCCAGGCGATCACCGCCTCGCTGCGGGGACGTATCTTCGATAAGACCGGGGCTGTGGTCAACACGGCCGAAGTCATTGCCGTAAACACCGAAACTGGATTATCGCGTTCGGTCAAGACCAGCGGCGCGGGCGAGTATGAGATTACGCAACTGCCGGTGGGCAATTACAAGGTCACAGCGAAAGCCACGTCCTTTCAACCGCAGTCGCGCACTCTACAACTGGTGATCGGCCAGGCGGCTGACCTGGATTTCTCTCTGGCCCCGGGCGCGCGCACAGAGGAAGTCACAGTCACAACGGAAGCGCCTCTGGTCGAGACCACGCGTACATCGGTGGATTCAGTGATCGGTGAGCGCCAGATCCAGAACTTGCCGGTCAACGGAAGACAGTTCATCGACTTCGCCCTGCTGGCTCCCGGTGTCATTGTGGGCGACACCACCTCCGGCAGCACGGACGTAATCATTGAGCCGGTTACCAAACTCTCTTTCGCTGGGCAGAACATCCACTACAACTTCATCGGAATCGATGGGGCCGATAACATCTCCACCGCTTCCGGTGTCCAAAAGACCACGCCCTCGGAAGAAGCGGTGCGCGAGTTCCGGGTTATCAACAACACCTACAGTGTGGAGGCTGGCCGCGCGGTCGGCGGCATCGTGAACATCATTACCAAGAGCGGGACCAATGATGTCCATGGCAGCATCTACGAATACTTCCGCAACGATGCGTTCGACGCCACCAGCATCCTGGCCGCACCCGGCCTGAACAAACTGCACCAGAACCAATTCGGATTCACCCTGGGCGGCCCGATCCAGAAGGACCGCACTTTTTACTTCGGCAACTATGAAGGGCAACGCCGCAGCGAAAACCCGTTCTACAACTCCGTGATCCTGGCCAACATTACCGCCATCAACACATTCAAGACCGCGTTTGGCTTGGCCCCGGAAAATCTCCACGTCACCCGCAACAGCGACTACGATAATTTCCTGGTCAAGCTCGACCACTCTTTTTCCCAGCATCAGTACGCATTCTTCCGCTATTTCTTCAACGACGGACGGCTGACCAACGTCTCCCCGCTCAATGACGGCTTCGATCTCCCCTCCGGGTTCAAGGACAACTACCTTCGCGACCAATCGCTGGTGGGCAGCTTGAATTCAGTGGTTTCCGACCATCTCAACAATGAGCTCCGGGGGCAGTTCGCGCACCGCACCTTCAATTTCCCTACGGACACCACGCAGCCCCACCTGGAGGTCCTCAACACGTTTACCGTGGGCGTGAACCGCGGCAACCCTGACTCCTATGAGGAAAGCCGCACCGAATTCGCAGACAACGTGAACTGGCAGGCGGGCAAACACGCGGTGAGCTTTGGCGGTGATTTCAATTACGTGCGGACCACCGAGTCGTTTCCGCTGTTCTATCCTTTTGAAGCCGATTTCGGCTGTCTCTTCGCCACCCAGTGTCCCTTCAGCCTGCAAGCCGGCGCGCCGCAGGTGCTGTTCTTCGAGCGCTTCAAATCGCCCACGTTCACCGAACCCACATTCAATCCTTCGGTGTTCAGAGGCCAGCGCATTTCCTCGACCGTTAGCAATCAGGCGCAAGGCACCATCGGCCATACCTACACCGGTTTCTATCTGCAGGACCGCTGGCGCCCCACCAACAGCCTGTCTTTGAACTACGGCGTGCGCTATCAGTTCGAAACTTTTCCATCCGCGCTCCTGAACAACCCGATGAACCAGTTCGACCCCCGCGCCGGCTTTGCCTATAGCTTTGGCACCAAGCACAACATCGTGCTGCGGGGCGGGGCGGGAATCTTCCACGGGATGATCCCCATGCCGCTGCTGGCTTGCCAGATTCCCTCCTGCGGCGGAACCGGAGGTCCTTATCCCGGCACCAACGGCGATGCGCAGAACGCAACCACGCGTTTGTTCGCCTTCGCCAGCGCTCCCAACATCACGTCCATCGCTCTCTCGGACATGCTGGGCGGCACCTATCCTGATGCCGCGCCTTTGGGCTTCTGCCCCGGGGGCGTGGTCGCCGGTTGCGGATTCTTTGGCGACGCCACGATTGTGCGCTTCGACAAGAATCACCAGGCGCCCTATGGAATCCAGATGAGCCTGGCCCTGCAATTTCAGCCGACGGAGGACTCGGCGCTCGATATCAGCGTCCTGCGCTCCAAAGGGGTGCATTTGGGAAGCTTTTATAACGT
Source organism: Candidatus Angelobacter sp. (assembly GCA_035263765.1). Lineage (GTDB taxonomy): Bacteria > Acidobacteriota > Terriglobia > Terriglobales > Acidobacteriaceae > Angelobacter. Next base: position 6,493 of record DATFQZ010000216.1, read on the forward strand.
CAACCAGCCCAACCCCACCGCCCAGGTCACGGTGCACAACTCGCAAGGCGTGTCCGGACTCAAAAACACGTACTTCGCGGCTCCCGGAATTCCCGGTTCGCGCAGCGCTGCTCCGGGGTTCCCGGTTCTTTATGCGGTTTATTTCGAGGCCGCTTCCCGCTGGAATTCGGAATGGAACGGTCTGTTGGTCAACTTCAACAAGCGCATGAGCCATCATTTCAGCACGGGCGTGAGCTACACCTGGTCGAAGGGCATTGATGACGGGCCCAATCCCAGCTTTGTGCTGATTCCCCAAGACAGCCAGAACCTGAAAGCGGAGCGCGCCATCTCCTCTGACAATGTTGGCCAGCGCTTTGTGCTCAACGCCACCGTGGATGGCCCGACACACCGCAATGCCGCGGTGAACAATCTCCACCTGAGTACGATCATCACGCTGGAGTCGCCCAACTACTTCACCAAGTTTGCCGGCTTTGACGCCAACGGCGATATCTTCGGTAACAACGACCGCGTGGGCATCGAGCCGCGCAATACTTTCAAGGGCGACAGCTATCAGACCATCGATCTTCGCCTGTCGCGCACCTTCAAGGCCACCGAGCGGTTGAGCGTCGAGACCATGGCCGAAGCCTTCAACCTTTTCAATACCGTTAACGTGAGGTTCTTCAATACGGTGTATGGAGCAGCGGATTTCTGTCCGTTCAACCCGGCAGCGCAGGGATGCTCAGTGACACAGAGATTCCTTGAAGGCTCGCCCAACGTGAACTACGGCACACCGCGCGCCGTTTATAACCCCAGGCAGATTCAGTTGGCGCTGCGGCTGAGCTTCTGAGCGGATCCGGCCGCTAAGCAGGCTCGCGACCTTCAATGTGAGACGCGACGGTGTCTCGACCCAGCCCGGGCAAAACCGGCCCAGTCCGGGGGCCCCGGTGTCGCGTCTCTACGGGGATACCGTCTCCCTTTTCGAAATTCGTCGAGTCACATACGAACGTCAACGTAGAGACGTGGCATTGCCACGTCTCACTGCGGTTCCAAACAGACACGCATGGTTTGTCCAAGGAGTCGAGAACCAAGATCCTACTCGAACAGCTTCATCAGCCCGGCGGCCGGCAGATCGGCCACCAGGAACTTCAGAGGGGAACCGGCCGACTCGGTGATTGCTTCCGCAGCCAGATAGCCGCTGCGCACTGCGCCTTCCATGGTCGCGGGCCAGCCGCTCGCCGTCCAATCGCCGGCGAGAAACAAGCGAGGCCATTCCGTCTTGGCCTGAGGACGGTATTGATCCAAGCCCGGCTCAATCGAATACGTGGCATAAATCTCTTTGACCACTGCGGCCTTGACCGTCTTGGCTTCCCTTACACCGGGAAAGAATTCAGCCAGCTCCTTCAGCGCCAACTCCAATACTTCCTCGCGCGATTTCGACACCAGAGATTTGGAGGCGCTCACCACAAGTTCCATGTAACTGCCGGGTCCTTCGCGGTATTCCGACTCCTGAAACTTCGACTTCTGGAACATCCACTGAATCGTGCGATCGAGCAGAACCGCATGCGGCAGCGGCGTGATCTCGCGGTCAAACCAAAGATGAATTCCGGTAATCGGCGAAGACGTAAAGCGCTCGAGCTCCCGCTTGAGGGGTTCTGATGCGGGACCGGCGGGCAACAGTGACGCCGCTGTCTGAAACGGAACTGCCAGGACCACGGCATCGACCGTCTGGGTATCTGAATTGACGGTCAAACTGACGCTATCGGCTTCGGGACGGATGGCCGTCACCGATGTCCGAAGAAGAACTTGCCCGCCTCGCGCGCGAATGTAATCGATGGCCGTCGCATAGAGCTCGGACAGCGGCATACTGGGCAAGCCCATCCTTCCCGCGGCAGCCGACTTCAGAAACGATTCGCGAAATACCTGCACTGCATAACGCACCGACACGCGGTCCAGTTCCTCGTTCAGCGCGCTGACCAGGACGGGTTTCCAAAGGCGTTCGATGGCATTTCGGGTCTGGCCCTGGCGCTGGAGCCACTGGAGAAAGCTCTCTTCCGAATCCTCCGGCAACTCGCCCAGCATTCGCGTAAAGGCGCGGGCAATCGTCAATTTGTCACGCAAAGAAAGGTACTTCGCCTTCACGAATGACGGGGCGGCATGCACCGGCGCCGGCAGAAACGACGGCCCAAGACGGCTGGCGCGACCGCCCGGCTCCAGGAAAGTCAACTCATCAAACCAGCGGATCTTTTCACTCACTCCGAGGCGTTCGTAGAACTGGATCAGGTTGGTGCAGCAGCCGAGCAGAACATGCTGGCAATTGTCGATCACCTCGCCGGTCCCGGGGTGCTCGTACGATGAGGCTCGTCCGCCAACGTAAGGACGGCGCTCGAACACCGTGACGGCAACGCCGGCCTCGGCGAGCGCGCAGCCGG
>DATFQZ010000217.1:0-4283 GCA_035263765.1 Candidatus Angelobacter sp.
AGCCATGCTGCGCCGCCAGCAGGCGGAAGCAGTGATTGCTGCCCGGCAGAAGATTGTCCAGGGAGCCGTGAGCATGGTGGACATGGCGCTCAAACAATTGGCAGAAAAAAGCGTGGTGCAGTTGGACGACGAGCGCCGCGCCGCCATGGTCAGCAACCTGATGGTGGTGCTATGCAGCGAGGCCGAGGTGCATCCCGTGGTCAATACCGGTACGCTCTACACCTGAGCTGCCGCGTCGCTCACGACCTCGATTGGGAGAGAATGGCGGAACGCAAACCATTTCTGTTGCGGATTGATCCCGCGCTCTGGGCGGACATTGAGTCCTGGGCGCAGGACGAGTTGCGCAGCGTCAACGGCCAGATCGAATACATTCTGCGCCAGGCGGTGCAGAAGCGTAAGGGCAGCTCACGCACGCCGGTCGCGCCGCCGACACCTCACGCTCCCGGCGATCCAGGCTGATTTCTCTTTTTCACGTGCTTACCGGACGCAACAACACACCGCCGCATCACCTGATCTGCACTTTGTTCACTACCTGGCGGTAGCCAATGTACGGCGATATCAGCTCCACGACTCTGCGCATCTGTCCTGCACTCTCAACGCTGCCAGTCAGAGTAATGTTCACGTCGTCCACGTTAACCTGGACGTTAGTCCCGCTGAGAATCGGGTCGCTGCTAAGTGCACTGCTGATGTTGTCCCTGATTTGGGAGTTAGCGGAGGCCTTGTCCTGTCGTGAAGGCGTGGGCGTGGGCTGCTGGCCACTTTCTGGAGCCATGGCCGGCGAGGTCGAACTCGGATATTGACCCTGGTTCGAGGGCTGCTGGGGCCATGCCACGGCCGCCGACATCAACAGCAGGGCGATGATCGGTTTCATACCAACCTCCTGAGCTGAGTAGCGCGGGGATCTACCTGGAAATGAGATAGGGTCCGAGCACAGAATGTTGCCAGCGGTGCAGGTCACCTATTCGCTTCGCTCATCCTACGCATAAAGGGCTGCTGCCCCTTGACTTAGGCGGGACCTGGACGTTGATCCGAATAGTTGGCCAGCTTCCCTGACCACCCTTTTTCGTCTGCCTAAAGGCCCAGGATTCGCAAGCGAATCGTTCGACGCTGATACAGTCGTGGGGCAGCTTCTCTGATCCCACGACCGGATACACTATTGGCCATGCATCCCCTGGACAATGTCGTCTGGACGGCGTTAACCACCCATCAGGCCAGCGTCGCACTGTCAGAGGGCATGGCCCGGCGCTTTCCGCCCGAGATGGCCGTCTTTGGCGCGCTGGCTCTGTCCTTGCCGCCGGCCTGGGAGTCATTGGCGCGATTGGCGAACGCTCCAGTGGGGCTGTACTCGACTGCTCCTCTGTCCTTGCCTCAAGGATGGGCAGTCACGCGACACGTCGAATTGCTGCAGATGGTTCAGGACGATGCAAAAGCGGCAAGCAGTGACCACGGCGGCGAGCCGAGTTCCGCGGAGCCGATCGAGACCTTCGAACTTAAAGAAGCCGATCTTCCTGAAATGTCCACGCTCTATTCGGCGACCCGGCCCGGGCGCACAATTTGTCCGCGCATTCAGAAACTGGGCACGTTTCTCGGCATTCGCGAACAGGGACAGCTCGTGGCCATGGGCGGGATGCGCCTGCATGTGCCGGGCTATCGCGAGATCACGACCGTCGCTACGCTGCCCAGTCATGAAGGCCGAGGCCACGCCACCGCCTTGGTGGCCGCGCTGGTTCTGGCCATCCGCGAGCACAAAGAACAGCCGTTTCTAACGGTGCGCACCGACAACCCTCGTGCCATCGCCATCTATCAACGGCTGGGTTTCCACGAACGTACCCGGTTGCATTCCACTACGCTGACCTTTGCAGCAAAATAAGTGTGACAATTTACATCCCCCGGTGACGCGCCTACAATGCAGGGAAACTTCCCTCGAGAGGAAGCGTATAGGAGAAAAAACAAATGAATGCTTTCAGAAGAATAGCAATTGCATTTGTACTGTTGGCCGGTTCCGCAATGATCACATTCGCCCAGGACCAGGCTGGAGTCACAACCATGGCCAAAACCAAGTTCCAGCCCTTTCCCGGTATACCGGCGTGCATGACCGTCTCGGCGCAGCGCGGCGATCCCACCAAAGGACCCGCCGTAATTCTCGCCAAGTTTACCCCCGGTTGTACCGTGCCCTGGCACTGGCATACCGCGGCGGAAAACGTGATGCTGGTCAGCGGCAAAGGCAAGATTGAGATGAAAGACGCTGCCGCTCCCTCCCCGGTGGCCCCTGGCGACTACGTTTACTTGCCGGGCAAGCACCAGCATCAGTTCACCTGCATCTCGGCGTGCACGGGTTTCATCGTGACTGACGGCGCTTTTGACATTCACTACATCGACAAAGACGGGAACGAGATTCCGCCTGACCAGGCGCTGAAGCCAACCAAGAAGCCCGCGGCTACGAAATCGCCTGCCAAGAAGTAATCCTTCATCATCGGGGCAGCTCATGTGGCACCGGACTAAGAAAGCTCCTGCTGAGGTGGCAAGTGCCACATGAGCCAAACAGAATGCGAGAGAAAGACAATGCGGACAAAGCTGGCGCTGTACCTGTTGACGATTCTAAGTTGCAGTTCTCTGGCGGTTGAGCAAGCGGTGGACCCGGTGAAGAAGCTGGGCGCGTTCGTCGGCACGTGGCAGACGGCGGGCTCTTTCGCGGGATCCGACAACAAGATCAGCTCGACCCTGGACTGCCGCTGGTCGCCGCAGGGAATCTTCCTCGTTTGCGATCAACTGGTCAGCCTGCCGGGCGGCGGCGATCACCATCAATTCACCGCTTATTCCTACAACAGCAAAGACAACATCTACAGCTACGTCACCATCCCCGATCCCGGAGGCAAGCCCACCAGCGGCAAGATTGAGATCAAAGGCAATCTCTGGACCTACTCCAGCAGCTTCGAAAACAACGGGAAGACCATCCAGATCCGGACGACCAACGAATTCACCGATCCGGGCACCGAGGTTTTCAAAACTGAGTCGTCCGACGACGGCGGCGTCACCTGGAAAACCCTTCTCCAGGGGACCGCGCACAAGACCGGGCCCTAGCAGGTGGCAGTGCTCGAATCCCGCATCCGCGCCGCGATTCTGAAAATCCCTCGTGGCAAAGTGTCGACCTACGGAGCCGTGGCCCGTGCTGCCGGCTCTGCCGGCGCTGCCCGCCAGGTGGTGAGGGCGCTGCGCCGGTCCTACGGACTTCCCTGGCAGCGCGTGGTCGCAGCCGGCGGCCGGATTGCCCTGCCGGGCGAAAAGGGGCTGGAACAGCGCTTCCGCCTGGAAGCCGAGGGCGTGAAGTTCAGCGGGAAAAAGGTGAGGATGAAGGAGTTTGAGTTTAAGTTCAGGAAGAAGAAGTAAGGAGAGCAAATAGCAGCCGACAACTGGAAATTGGCTCACTTCTGAAATCCCGAGCGGCAGCGAGGGATCCATATAATCTTCAAGGCTCTGAAGGTTAACAATGCAACTTCTGAAGAGATCTCATCCTCGTCGGTTTGTCTGAAAGTTTCGAACGGTAGATCACTCTCGCCGCGACGCCTCCCCGCTGGTAATGGATCGTGTGTCCTCTCCAAAGACCGGGCTTCCCACAATGCCACGTTGTTATGGGGATCCCTCGCTCCGCTCGGGATTTCAGAAAAAAGCCAACTGCTAGTTGCTAACTGCTCTCTTTCACGCCGCTGCAGCCGGCGGCATGGAGCGCCGCGCTGCCTGGTGAATGAATTTCTTCATTACCGTGGCCCACATGATTCTCTTGCGCAGGGCGTTGTCTTTCACCACCCGCCCGTGGGCAAACATTCCCAGCAAGGCCTTCATCTTGAGCACGCGCAGGACCGACAGATCGGCTTGGCTGGCGCCATAGGTCTCAAGAAAACTTTCCTGGATCTGGCCAGTGATGGTGCGGTTGCAGAAAGGATATTTCTCCAGTGCCTCTACCGACGCCAGAAAGTTGGCGACGTCTTCCAGCGAATTGCCGCGCCGTTTCATGCGCGCCAAGTCACAGAACCCTACACCGTTTTCGGTAACCACTACGTTGAGCGGGGTGAAGTCGGTGAGCACGGCGGAACTGGGCATCGTCTTGCGGGCGCGGGCAACCACGGCACGGGCGCCGTCGAGCACTACTCGAATCGACGCTTCGTCCAAGCCTTCTTCGCGACAGCTGCGGCAGATTTTCTCCAGCCCCGCGATCAGTCCGGCACCGTCAAAAGGCTCCGGCATGTCGGCGGTGGCTTTGTGGAAGCCGCGCAGCCACTGCCCGG
>DATFQZ010000218.1:0-64252 GCA_035263765.1 Candidatus Angelobacter sp.
AAAGGATGACGCCTGCGATCAATCCCAGGGGTTCTTCGAGATCTTGTCCCGGAGGCAGCAAGCGCCCACCGACAAACTCAGCCACGACGATGGATAAGACACCGGCAAAAAGGAGAACCAGATTAAATGGGATCCGCCGAATCTCCCACCATGCGATTGCATCCCAAGGTCGTCTCAAACCATGCATAGCCCTATCGCCTCAGATTCACCCGGATCCCTGCAATTTCCGGAAATACAGCCGCCGGGAAGGCAGAAATCCCGCATCAATTATAGAATCAATACCTATGCTCAAACGGGCCGTCGTCACAGGAATGGGTGTGGTTAGCCCGAATGGAATTGGCAATACAGCCTTTTGCCGCGCGGTTTTGGACGGCAAGAGCGGCGTCAAGCTGATTTCCCGCTTTGACACCAGCGAAGTCCCCGTCAAGATTGCCGGTGAGATCGCCAACGGGGATTTCAACGAACTGGACTGGATGGAGGCTCGCGAACGCAAGCATGTTTCACGCTGCGTGCCTCTGGCCATCGCCGCGGCAACCGAAGCGCTCCGCGAGGCCGGCATCGACCCCACGAAACTTTCGCTCGACCAGCAGCGGGAAATCGGCGTGGCCCTGGGCACCGGCGGTGGCGCCAACGATTTTACCGACCACCAATACCATCTTTACTACCAGGGCAAGATCAAGCAAGTCAGCATCTTCACCATTCCCAGCGGCACCATGGGAACCATGTCCAGCGAGATCAGCATGCGCTTTGGCTTCCGCGGCCCAAGCCAGGTGGTCACCAGCGGTTGCACTTCTTCGACTGACGCCATTGCCTACGCGGTGCGGCAAGTCCAGCTCGGCGCACAGTCGGCCATGCTCGCCGGGGGAACCGATTCACCGCTGGCCTGGGGGATCTTGAAGGCCTTTATCCTGATGCGCATCATGACCGAATCCTGGAACCACGAGCCGGAGCGCGGCTCGCGCCCCTTCAACCTGGACCGCGACGGATTCGTCATCGCCGAAGGCTCATGGATGTTCGTGATCGAAGAATACGAGCGCGCGCGGGCCCGCGGCGCGCGTATCTACGCCGAAATTGCCGGTTACGGCTCCACGTGCGAAGCATTTCATCGAGTGCGCCTCCAGGAATGTGGAGAAGAACCGGCCCGAGCCATCGGCCTGGCGATGCGGGAAGCCGGCATTGGGCCGGAAAACGTTCAGTACGTGAATCTCCACGGCACATCCACGGAACTGAACGACCGCATTGAGACCCGCGCCCTCAAGCTGGCGTTGGGCGACCATGCGTACAAAGTGCCCATGTCGGCGCTGAAGTCGCAGATCGGGCACCCTCAAGGAGCCTGCGGCGCCGCCGGCATTGCCGCGACGCTGATCGCCATGAAGCACAACCAGATCCCGCCGACTATCAACCTGGAAAAACCTGATCCAGCTTGCGACCTGGATTACGTGCCTGAGGTGGGCCGCAAAGCAGAGATCGAGCACGCCATCTGCAACTGCATCGCATTCGGGTCCAAGAATTCAGCCCTGGTGTTGCGGAGAGTGGACTAGCCAGCTTTCCCGGGCCGTCGCCCGGGGAGCAGTGGGCTCGCGCTTAGGTTTGCGAGACGTTCTGGTCGCGCCACGCGCAATCGGCCAAGGGATTCGCGATGACCTCCGGTGGGGTGTATGCGTCTAACGATAAAATAGAAGTTTACCCATGTCGCAGGAAGAGGAAGTATTAGGCAAGGCGTACGACAGCCGGCTGATGAAGCGGCTGCTGGGTTATCTGCGCCCGTACAAATTGCAAAGCACCGTAGCCCTCGCTGCGATTCTCCTGAGAGTGGTTCTGGGCCCCGAAGTCATCGGCCCTGTGCTTTTTGCCACCGCCATCGACAAGTACCTGGCCAACAAGCACGTGGTTCACCTGAAGCTGCTGGAGCGCTGGCTGAGCCCCCAGCCCTTGAGGGGTATCGGCGAGATTGCGTTGATTTATTTCACCACGCTGCTTTTCAGCTTCGTGCTGGAGTTTATCCAGACCTACTGGATGCAATGGACAGGACAGAAAGTGATGTTCGATCTGCGCAGCCAGATCTTCCGTCATTTGCAGCAGATGCACGTCGGCTTCTATGACAAGAATCCCGTCGGCCGGCTGGTGACCCGCGTCACCACCGACGTGGACGCGTTGAACGAAATGTTCACCGCCGGCGTGGTCTCGATCTTTGAAGACGTATTCATTCTCACCGGCATCGTAGCGTTTATGCTCTGGATGCAGTGGCGGCTGGCGTTGATTACGTTTGCGGTGCTGCCCGTGATCTTCTGGGTGACGATGATCTTCCGCAAGTCGGTGCGCGAGTCTTACCGGCGGATCCGCGTGGCGATCGCCCGCATCAACGCGTATCTGCAGGAGCACGTGTCCGGCATGGTGGTGTTGCAGTTGTTCAACCGCGAGAGGCGGGCGTATGACAGCTTCACCAAAATCAACGCCTTGCACATGGAAGCCTTCAAGGACGCCATCCTGGCCTACTCCTTCTACTACCCCGTGGTGGAATTTCTCTCGACAGCAGCCATCGCGTCTGTTGTGTGGTTCGGCGGACTGATGGCGTTGAAGTACATGGGACCGAACTTGGTCAGCGGCGCCACCGTGGTCGCTGGCACCATCACGGCAGGCGTGGTGACGGCATTCATGCAGTACGCCCTACGCTTCTTCCGTCCCATCCAGGACCTGAGCGAGAAGTACAACATTCTGCAATCGGCGATGGCAGCGAGTGAGCGCATCTTCAAGCTGTTGGATACGCCGGTGGAGGTGCTTTCGCCGCCGGATCCGGTCGAGTCTCCCAGTCGCGGACGCATCGAATTCGACCACGTCTGGTTCGCCTACCGCAGGCTTCCGCTGGGAGACGGCGACGGCAGCGCCGCGGCTTCTTCCGCGGAAAGCAACGGCCACGGCGAGACGTTAGTCACACCCCCCGATCACGGGGATTTCGATTGGGTGTTGCGCGACGTCTCCTTCACCATCGAACCTGGCGAGACGATAGCCATTGTGGGCCACACCGGCGCCGGCAAGACCACCATCATCTCGCTGCTCATGCGCTTTTACGATATTCAGAAAGGCTCCATTCGCATTGACGGCGTTGACGTGCGCGAGATGGATCTGACGACGCTGCGCCGCCGCTTCGGCGTGGTCTTGCAGGATCCGTTCCTGTTCTCGGGAACCATCGAGACCAACATCCGCCTGGGCTCGAGCTGGATTGACGACGCACAGGTGGCATCCGCTGCGGAGAGTGTGAACCTGGGCGACTTCATCCGCTCTTTGCCGCATGGCTTCCAGGAACCGGTGCTGGAACGCGGCAGCACGCTGAGCACGGGCCAGAAACAGCTCATCTCTTTTGCCCGCGCCCTTGCACACGATCCCCGCATCCTGATTCTCGATGAAGCTACCTCCAGCGTGGACACCGATACCGAACTGAGGGTGCGCGAGGCGCTGACCACCATGGTGGAAGGACGCACTTCGGTGATCATCGCTCATCGGCTCTCGACCATCCAGCGCGCCGACAAGATCATCGTGATGCACAAAGGCCAACTGCGCGAGATCGGCAGCCATCAGGAACTGCTCGCCCGTCGCGGCATCTATTGGAAGCTCTACCAGCTCCAGTACAAGGATCAGGAGCTGGGCGTGGGCGAGACGCAAGTCGGAGCGGACGACTGAGTTTTCAGATCGGGTGATCGCCGTGATCGGGTGATCGGTATTCCAAAGACGCATTCTGGAGGACGGTCAATGAAGCGTTGGCTGACGCGTTCGCTCTCTTCCTTGGGTTCATCTTTGTGCTGCAGGCGATTATTCTTCTGCCTGTTTTGGTGCATATGGTCCGCGGCCGCGCTACAGGCTTTGCTCTCGTTGTTGGCTCACCCGCTGAGAATCTTTTGCGCGTCGCGGTCTTGACGGTTCTTGCGCTGATTGCATATTGGCTTTCCGGCAGATTCGTGAAGCCTAGGTGTGGTTGACCGAGGAGACATGAGACGATTCGTCATTGCGACCGGGATTTTCCTTGCCGCAGTCCTGTTGTTATCTCTGTCGGGTTTGTTTCAAATTTACCGCTTCCTTGCCGGGGCGCACGTCGCGTGGGGCTTCTACGTTACGCTCGGTCCACCTGCATCGATTCTTAAAGGCATCGCATTCTTGATTTTGCTTGCAACGCTTTCTTATTGGCTGTCTGGAAAGCTGGTTAAATCCCGCGCATAGAGCGCTCATACCTTCACCCGATGAGCAGATCACCGGCCCTCCTCAGCTTTATGTTCAGAGGTAAACTATTTCCTTGCGTGCCTCTCGCCGACCTTAACCCGAGCGAACTCGAGATTGTAAGAGACTGTCTTCGTGCGTCGGTGGAGGGTCCCTTTTTCCCCGACTGGGAATTCTTTACACTCTTCGGCCTCACGCGCGACGAACTCAAACAGATTCTTGCCTTCTGGCCGAATCTCAACGAAGCAGATAAGTCCGTTATGCTTGCCATCAACAACTCTTTCAACAATTTGATTGGCTATCCCCATGGCATGCACGATAGCTGGTCGGAATTTGTACCAGTCTCGGCGAAGGAGCTCCACCGGATTTTTGTAAAATGGAGGGGCGCGTCCATCCAGAACTATGTCGATGGTATGATGTAGCACCTTACGCCACCGTCCTCACCCTTGCCGTCTGCATTTACAATCTCCCCCGGAGCCTTCATGCCAAAACTACTCCGCTGTTCCTTTCTTGCCCTGTTTCTTCTCCTTGCGCTCACAGCCTTGCGTGCCGCTGAGGTTCCCTACGACATCATCATCCGCAACGGCCACATCATCGACGGCACCGGCTCTCCCTGGTATTCGGGCGACATCGGCATTCGCGACGGGCGCATTGCAGCCATCGGTTTTCTGGGCGCCGCGCAGGCCAAACGCACCATTGACGCACACGGTTTGGTGGTCGCCCCGGGCTTCATCGATATGCTCGGGCAGTCGGAGATGACGATCCTGGTGAACCCGCATCTGCCTTCCAAGATCTTTCAGGGCATTACCACGGAAATCACCGGCGAGGGCGGCTCGGCAGCTCCGCTCAATGACGCGATCATCAAAGCCGATCAGGTCTCCTACGACCACCTCAAGATCACGCCTGACTGGCGTACTTTGCGCCAGTACTTCGCCCGCCTGGAGAAGCAGGGCATGGGCATCAATCTGGGCACCTACGTCGGCGCCACACAGGTTCGCCGCATGGTACTGGGCGACGATAAAGTCCAGCCCACTCCCGCGCAACTTGAGCAGATGAAGGCCCTGGTGCGCGACGCCATGCATGACGGCGCCGTGGGCGTCTCCACGTCGCTGCAGTACGCACCCGCCCCCTATGCATCGACCGAAGAGCTGATCGCACTCGCCGGCGAAGCCTCGAAATTCGGCGGCGTCTACGCCACGCACATGCGCAGTGAGGGCTCGGCCATCTCTGCGGCCATTGATGAAGCCGTCCGCATCGGGCGCGAAGCAAAGATTCCCGTGGAGATCTGGCACCTGAAAGCCGCGGGCAAGCCGCAGTGGGGCCAGATGCCGCAGATTCTTGCCCAGATCGAAAAGGCGCGCTCCTCCGGCGTCGACATCAGCGCCAACACCTACGCCTACCCTGCATGGTTCAACTCTTTTTCTGCCTTCATTCCGCCCTGGGCTCATGACGGCGGCGACGCCAAGCTGGTGGAGCGCCTCAAGGATCCCGCCCTCCGCGCCCGCATCCGCAAGGAGATGGAGACGCCAACGACCGAGTGGGACAACGAATGGCAGGAGATCGCCGGCCCGGACGCGATCCTTATCAGCGTTGTGCAGAACCAACAGCTCCTTCCGCTTCAGGGAAAGACCGTCGCTCAAGTCGCGAAGATATGGAACAAAGACCCCATCGACACCATCTTCGATCTGCTGATCCAGGACAACGCCTACACCTACGTCGCTGTCTTTGGCATGTCGGAGCCCGATGTCTCTCTGGCTCTCCAGCAATCTTGGGTCTCCGTCGACAACGACTCGCAAGGAACCGCCCCTGACGGCCTGCTCGGCCAGGAGCATCCGCATCCGCGTGCCTACGGCACGTTCCCGCGCATCCTGCGTAAGTATGTCCGTGAAGAGAAAAAGCTGCGCCTGGAAGATGCGATCCGCAAATTTACGGCACTGCCGGCGCAGCGCATGCGCCTCAGCGATCGTGGCGTTTTGAAGGCCAGCTTGTGGGCCGATGTGGTGATCTTTGACCCCGAGACCATCACCGATCGCGCTACTTTCGAAAACCCCAACCAGCTCTCGGAAGGCATGCAGTATGTGCTGGTGAATGGCGTGCCCGTGATCGACAACGGCAAGGCGACGAACGCGCTTCCCGGCAAAGTGTTGCGTGGGCCGGGATACCAGCCGTAGTTTTGAAAATCCCGAGCGGAGCGAGGGATCCCTATAGCCGCGAGAGTCTTGAGGCCAGGAAATCGGCCAAGATTTTTGCGATTATAGGCTTCCCTCGCTTACGCTCGGGACAGGACAACGCATGAACTTCCTCCTCTCCGCCGGCGAAGCTTCCGGCGACACCTACGGCGCGCAGCTTATCGAGGCGCTGAAGCAGCTCGTGCCGGACATGAAGTTCTTCGGCATGGGCGGAGAAAAGATGCAAGCCGCCGGCTGCGAGCTACTGGTCCACGCCAGGGAAGTCGCTGTGGTGGGACTGGTAGAAGTTGTCACGCACTTGCCGCACATTCGTCGTCAGTTCAAGGCGCTTGTCGCCGAATGTGGGCGCCGCAAGCCCGACGCCGCAGTGCTCATTGACTTCCCCGACTTCAATTTGCGCCTGGCGCGCGAACTACACCGCCTGCATATTCCTGTCTTCTACTTCATCAGCCCGCAGCTCTGGGCGTGGCGCAGCGGCCGGGTCAAGCAAATCCAGAAGTATGTTCGCAAGATGATCGTCATCTTTCCGTTTGAGCAGGAGTTCTATCGCAAGCACGGCGTGGACGTAACTTATGTGGGGCACCCACTGGCGCACAGCGCGGAAAGTTCAGTCTCGCGCCGGGAATTCGCGGCACAGAACCACCTTGAGGCCGGCAAGCAATGGATCGCGCTGCTGCCGGGCAGCCGGAAGAAGGAAGTGCTATTGAACCTGCCGGAGATGCTGTCGGCTGCGCGCCTTCTGGAAGGGGACGGTGACTACGAGTTCGTTCTTCCCGTGGCTTCAACTCTCAGCCAGGAGTGGATGCGCGCGCAGCTTAGCGGCCCCGAAGAAAGCGTGCCGGTCCGGCTCACCGGAGATTCGCGCGTGACGTTGAAGCATGCTCGCGCCGCCGTGGTCGCCAGCGGCACAGCCACGGTGGAAGCCGCGCTCGCCGGAACGCCGTTCGTGGTCGTGTACCGCGTGGCGCCGCTAACATGGCTCCTGGGACGCCGCTTGGTCAACCTCAACACCTTCGCCATGCCCAACCTGATCCAGGGCAAGGAGCGCCATGCTGTCCCGGAACTGATCCAGAAGGATTTCACCGCGAGCAACATCGTGCGCGAGTTGCAGGCCATCATCCCGGACGACGCTCCGCGGACACGGATGCTTGCTGACCTCAAGGAAGTTCGCGAGAAACTTCGTGACAGCGGTGACCCTGAAGTGCCGGCCGTGCGGGCTGCAGGGGAGATTCTCAGGTTGCTGCCGCGACGCTGAACGGACCGCGGCTGCGCTTCCAAAAAGACAGCCTGGTGCGGGATATCACCCACTGCCAGGCTGACGATTGGAACTTACGTTCGCGGCCCCAGAACTAGAACTTGAACCCAAAACCGAAGCGAGCTACGTTCGCCGTCGCATCATTCCATGTATAGGCAACCTGGAATTGCGGGAATGGTGGAGGCGGGAACGGAATGGACGGGTTGGCGGTAAACGACTGACTGCCGAGGTTGTAGTGCAAATACTCGGCTCGCGCAGTAAGCCCTTTGCCGATCGCAAATTCAAAGCCGCCGCCGCCGGTCCAGCCGGTCTTAGTCTTGCTGAAGGCGGCAATGTATTGCTCATTCCCAGCCAGGCGAAAGTCCGTGTTGGCTGTGTAGCCCACATGACCGATCGCCAGGCCGCCGGTGCCATAGACCAGCACGCGCGAGCCCAGGGCAAAGCCGAGCCGCCCGCGCACCGTGGAGAGCGCATCCGTCCTCTGGTTCACGATGATGTGGTTCCCTACGCCCGGGAAGGGTGTTCCATTGTTCTGAGTAATAGGAGCAACCTCCTTCGTGCCATCAATTCCTGCAGCCGAAATGTCAGCTTCGGGCCCAAGGACGAAATGACCTCTTTGCCAGTTGTAGCCCAACTCGGCGCCACCGAGAAGCCCGCTCGGGCTCTGTCTTAGAGTCTGCGGCGCCAGGTTAATGAACTGGGCAGCCGTAGGCAGCGGGTTGACGAACGTGTCTGCCGTGGCTAAGGCATAGCCGAAGGTGACGCCAACGTACGGCCCAGTCCAGCTGAGTCCGGACGCCGATGGCGGTGGCGCCGGTGCCGGCGACGCCGTAGTGGTCGTCATTGGCGCGGTCGCGGACGCCAGCAGGACGGTGGTGCTTGAATTGGACTCCTTCTCCTGGCCCGGCTGTTGTTGTGCACATGCCAAGGCCCCTGTTACCGCCAACGCTACGCAGGCAAGCCAGTGGGACACACTTCTCACAGAAGTATTCATCGATTCTCCTAAAAGGGCTCTCTTAGTTGTTTTGGGGGGTGTTGCTCAGTGTATAGTGAAAGGTCGCGGAAGTTTGTTACGAAAGACTGGTTTTTGACTCCGAGATTCGTCGTATATTCGCTTTGATCGGTATGCGACGCGAGCGACGAAGCACGAACTCTGCTGTGAAACGGCCGTAGAGAACAGGCATTTTCGGTTTCACGCGTCAACCTCGCTTTTTCTCCTTAACCTCCCTTCTGAGCAGCCGCGCGCCCGGTTCTACAGTGGTGCAAAAGCAGCTTTTTTGGGACAATTTACATCTAAGCCCCTTATTGTCAATCTGGAGAGTCTTCATGCAAATTGCACGACGGTCCTTGCGACGTGCCTGCCTATCTTTGGGCCTAATTTTGACCCTGTTGACGCCCGCCCTGGCAGCGGAGCGGTCGCGCGTCAAGGCCGAGGACTACGTAATTGATGCGGAGATCGTGCCCAAGACCCACCGTCTGATCGCCCGTGCCAAGGTTAAGATTACCGCCCTAGAAGAAACTAACTTTGCGACCTTCGAACTCCATAACGCGCTGCGCGCGACCCGCGTCCTGGACGCCAACGGCAAGTCTCTGAGCGCCGAGCGTGTCAGCGCCGAGAACGGCCTGCGCGTGAACTTCCCGGCCGGACTCACCAAGGGCGCCACTACGACTCTGACGTTTGAATATGAAGGCGCCCTGGCCAGCGCCGATGACAGCCCGGTGGAAGGGTTGAAGCTGGCGTACATAGGCGAGGACATCACCTTTTTGCTGTATGCCGGCCGTTGGTTCCCGGTCACCAACTACGGGATTGACCGCTTTACAGCGGCAATCAACATCACCGCACCCGAGGGCACGGTGGTGGTAGGCAGCGGAAGCGCGGCTTCGCCCAAGCCGGCCGGGGCCGGGAAGACCCTGACTTCCTTCAATTGGCAGAAACCGAGTTTCCCCGGGACTATCATCGCCGGTCCGTTCTCGGACAACGTTTTCAGCAGCGGCGGCGTGCACGTGTACGTTCTGCCCGACAAGAAGCAGTACGCCGCGGCCTACGCGGATTTTGCTCTAAAACAGATGGAGTATTTCTCCAGCCTCTATGGGCCTGCGCCTTCCCCACTGCTGAAGGTGGTGCAGTTGCCCGACGATACGGTACCCTCGGCCTGGGCGCCTGAGATCGTAGCTCTCGCCGCGCGCGACATCAGCGAGAAACCAAACTATCGCCTGCTCGCGAACACCGTGGCCCACCAATGGTGGGGCGGGATTGTCAGTCCGGCCAGTAAAGACGATTGGTGGCTCATTGAAGGCGGAGCTCGCGCTTCGGAAATGCGGTTTGTGCAAAGCGTTTCCGGCCAGCAAGCCTTTGAGGAAGCCACCCGAGACATGACCGTCGGGGCCCTGGCGTATGACACCACACCCTTGTCGAGCGTCAGCAAGATGGACGTCTATTCCCCCGAGTTTCAGGCCCTGGTCACCGACAAAGGGGGCATGATCTTCCATATGCTGCGCTGGGTGATCGGCGATGAGGCCTATGACAAGACGATGAGGCAATTCATGGCCCAGTTCACCGGGAAGTCGGCTTCCGTAGCCGATTTGCAGGCCATCGCGGAAAAGAACTACGGCGACAAGCTCACCGCGTTCTTCTCGCAGTGGGTGGATGGGACGGGTGCTCCCGAATTCAAGATGAAATACACTGTCTTTCGCGTCAAGAAAGGCTTCCGCGTTGTGGGACAGGTCTCCCAGGACCTTGACCTGTTCCGCATGCCGGTTGAACTGAGAGTTGACACCGATGGCCAGTCGGAGATGAAACGCATCGAAGTCGTGGGTACGGAGTCGCCTTTTGCCATTGAGACCTTCGGCAAACCACGCCGTTTGGTGCTGGACCCCAACAACTGGGTAATGAAGAACGCGCCGGATCTGAAAGTGCGTGTCGCCATCCGCCGCGGCCAGGAGCTGACCCAGGAGGGCAACTTGGTGGAGGCACTAGCCGAGTTCAACAAGGCCCTGGGAGTCAACAAGAACAGTTCCCTCGCGCACTATCGCATCGCTGAGGTCTTTTACCTCCAACGCAATTACCAGTCGGCGGCCAACGAATACCGAGAGGCCCTCAATGGCGACCAGGAGCCACGCTGGACAGAGGTCTGGAGTCACATCGGACTCGGAAAGATCTTCGACATAACCGGCCAGCGGTCCCGCGCCGTCAATGAGTATCGACAGGCCATTCAGACCGGTGACAACACCCAGGGCGCCATCGATGAAGCCCGCAAATACCTGGATACGCCTTACACGCGCGAGCGCAAGACCAACGGGTTGTGACGCGCGAGCTTTGCGGGAAGGATAGCTTCTAGCTTTTGGCTTTTGGCTTTTGGCTTTAGCACTTGAACTTTCTGTATTTCATCGGCATCCAACCTCTTCCAAGCTCAGGTTGGGCACGACGCGGATTCTGTCTTCGCCATAAAATGCCTGGCTGTTCTTCAGCCAGCCTGTCAGACGGGCGACCGACGCCCGGGCGTGCACCTTAACGAGCGAGGCATCGAAGACGGCGACCAGGTCGGCCTTGCCATCCCCATTCACGTCCTCAACCGAAATGTTGAGCGGCTTGGCACCGTGGAAGTTCAGACTTTCAGTATCAACTAGGCTGACATCAAAATTGTCCGTGCCCAGGACGGCCACACGCACGGTTGCAGCTTGGCCGGCAGCGATCGGCTTGGCCTCAGAGGAGCAGCCCGGGCTAATGCTGATCACAACAGGCCGCGGCGGATGCAGCTGGTGATGTTGTCGTGCCCAGTCAAAGCTCAACTCGCTGGGCTTGTTGGATAGAGACGGTGACAACACAACGGAGAGCGGTGCCGGTTGGGGCGTTGGCGCACCAGCCACATCGTTCAAGTATCCCGCGGTGCATTGGAATTGAAAGTTGAGGTTTACGAAACGGCCGTTGACCTGCGTCCAGTCGGCGGTCGTGTCCATACGGTCCGTATCGGTGGCGTTATCGTCGACATCGGGGCAGAAAGGAAGAACGAAGGAAGGTGGGAAGCCCGCGGGGATACAGCCGGTCAGGTTGTTGATGAACCCGTCGTTGTTCCAGTCAATGGGGCTGCCGTTGCTCGGGCCGAAAAGTGTGCTCCCCGCATTCCAGTAGAAAACGATGTCATCGAGCCGGGGAGGGCCGCCCACCCCAACATTTTCGTCCAAGGTAGTTTCGTTCAAGTTCAGCAGATTGTCTTCAGCGTAGTCGGGTCGGTAGCAGAAATTATTTCCTGGACCGCCGTCGTCGGTGCAAAAACACGCATTCATGGTCGAACAGCGGCCGCTTGTGATCTTCGGAGGACCGCAGTCAGCATCCGTGCTACAGGAGATCCCGGTAATTGGAGCGCCCGGGATGCCGTTCGGAATGATGCCGCCAAGCTGGTACGTGTAGTTCATCACGCTGATGTAATTCGGCTTGTTGATCATGCATTTCTGAGTCGCATCACCGGGATCAGCCAGGCTGCCGTGGACCAGACCGAAGTTATGTCCTAACTCGTGCATCATGGTGCCAGTCCACAATTCGATCCCGATTTGCGCGTTGCTGTCGACGTTGTGCCCGAAGGAAATGATGGCGTCATCTCCCAGCACGTCAGCCACGCCCGTCCCGGTTGCCAGCGTGACGCCGCCGCACAGCGGATCAGTTGGACAATTGTGGACCAATGTCCCATCGGCCGGCGTACTGGAGTCATGCGCGAACACCATGTAGTGATACGCCGGCCGCAAGTTGCCGAAATACTGCGCGCGCAATTGCTGCATCGTGACGAAGTCTGTTCCCGCGCACGCTGGCTGCGCGTTTGGGTCGAGCGTGGTGACCTGGTGCTCGGGGACGCCTCCTGATGGCGCCAGCACATGAAGAACGATTCCGTGTGCCGCGAACATCGCCTTCATCTGGTCCCAAGCTCTGTCAGGCGGCTGATGGCTGTGTGGTGGAACTCCAAGAGACGAGGTGGTAGTCGCCACCATGTAGTCGTACTTCAGATAGATGTCAGGCACTTTGGGATCAGCGCCTGGCAAGAGAACGTCGTGCACAGGATCGGTGATGTTGCCATCGCCATTGAGGTCCACACCGCCGGCGATCTCCCAGGCATCGTTCAACCCATCGAGATCGGCATCGGCACACCCGGAGGAGCATGCTGGTTGGTCCGGCCCCAGACAAGCATCGCCCACACGCAATTCGTTGAACGGTGCAGAGGTTCCCGATACCGGTCCGCTGATCGGGTTCGCCCTCGCGAGCAAGATGTAGCCATTCCCCAGCCAGTCGATCTTCAGGTCGGCAAAGGTTGCGACACCGGAGGCGTTGGTGGTTTGCGTAAGCGTGCCGCTGAGCGTTCCGCTTCCGTAAGATGGCGTCGCCAGCGTTGGCGGATTCGTCCCGATGCTTAGAGTGATCGACTGGCCAGGGAGAGGCCCGCCAAGGTTGTCGAGCAGTTTCACCTGCACGCCGCCGCTAGGATCGATCACCGTGCTCACGCTAGTGTCCATCGGTTGCACGATGAAGACCGGATTCGCTGCAGTGGTGACCCTCAACGTCGTCGATGCCCGCTGCACACCCTCGCCCAACCGAGCGGTGATGATGGTTGTGCCCGGGCTGAGCAGCCTGGCAACGCCGCGAGAGTTGATGACGGCGACGTCCGTACTCGAGGAGGCCCATTGCACACGATCCCTCACGTCCTGCCCGTTCAGCAGCGCTGTGAATTGCAAGCTGGAACGGCTAAGTTGGCTGGCGTTGATGGGCGAAATCGATAGCTTTTCGGCCGCTACGGCGTACGACAGTTGCATCAAGGCGAAACCAAGCATCGCGATTGCAGTGTTCTTTCGAGTCAGGATTCGCATTTTGTGACTCCTTTCGGCGAGCGTGGTTTCAGTTTCGGCACGCCGCAGGCTGTGCGTTCATGTCGGTTACGATCGTGATGGGCGCGGAAGCGAAGAATCTTTGGCTGCTTGTAAACCATCCGCTGAGGCGAACCGTCGTTGCTTGAGGCGACAGGTGAATCTGGCTCAGATCAAAAGTCGCCACCAGGTCGGGTAGGCCATCACCGTTGACGTCGGCGATGGAGGTGTTCATCGGCACCACTCCGTGCAGGCGCAGGCTCTGGGGATCGATCTGCGTGACATCCAGGGAAGCGCTGCCCAGTACCGCGACGGTCACACTGCCTGGTTGTCCGGGGGCAATCGGGGCGCTGGGTAAGCCGCAGCCGGGATGAATCGCGATCGCGACCTGACGCAGCGGGTAGAGCACGTGTTTGTCTTTCAGAGTCGGAATATCTACTTCTTGCGCGTGGTCGCGCTGCGCCGACATATCGAGGGAGTTCTGCGTTTCAATGTCATCTATCTTGCCGGTGAGTGCCGCCCAGTCGTCGAAACCACCCAACTTGCTGTAGATACCGGTGTGGCAAAAACCAACGCTTTGTTGGATAACCAGCCACCAGGATGGAATCAGGTCGGCTGTGGCATGGGTATTGGTCGCGCTGCCGTCACCGTCAAAGTCGAGGGGGCCGTTGCTGGGAACGATCTGGCCATTACACGCAGCGTCGGTAAAGAATGTAATGTCAGAGTTCCCCGATCCAAGACCTGCTGTCTCATCCAAGTTGCCGTTCTCATCCAGCGCGCCGGGCGTGTTACCGGCGGCTGGCAAGAGCTGGCGCGAATAATCCAGACGGAAGCAAGCTTTCGCGGGAAAGGGCGCACCCAAAGCGGTATCGGTGCAAAGAGCGCCGTCACCGCAATCCTGGTCAAGGGAGCACGACTTGAGATTGGTGGAACCTACGGCATCAGCAACAGGGATGCCGGTGCCGAGATAGTTGTAATTCATGACGCTGATGTAGTTGGGTTTGAAATTCCGCTGGAAATCGTCGAAGTTGGTACCAAGAGGGCCAATGCCTCCCCCGTGGTGAAGGCCGAGGTTATGTCCGAGCTCGTGCATATATGAACTCGCGAGTGCCATACGAGCCATCGAAGGCGTAAATGCGCCCTCCGGCAGGAGGAATCCGGCGATTTCAGAGTTGACGAAGTTTTGTCCCGGCAGTTCAGACAAGCCGCTAAACGCGAACGGGTCGCATGGATCGCCAAAACCGGAAGTTCCCTGCGCGATAAAGTGCGCAAAGATCGAGTAGTGCACTCGTGGATTAGTGGAGTGGAAGTATTGTGCCTTCAGGTCGTAGAAGTTGACAGAGTGAAAGCCGAAGAATTTACTGCAATCGGCAGGCCCGAATACCGTAACGTCGGTCTCGGGAATGGCCGTGTGCCGGGGATCGACGATCACCCTGATGCCATGCCTGGCGAACGCATCCACCACCGCCTGAATCGCGCCCGGCGCCACCACCTCGGGATCGTGAGTATGATCGGCGGCGACCATGTAGTCGTAGTGCAGTAAAACGACGTTATGCCTTATCCCGATGCCGGTTGCAGTCAGTTGAAACGTTTGCGGGCCAGCGGGATCCTGGGCATCGACGATCAGCGATCCCTTTGCCGGCCCTTCGTCAATGGTCGCCCTGAAGAATGGGTAGATGGTGCACGACTCTCCGGGATGGAGACGGCGCGGGCAATCGTCTTTCTCGCGGAAGCCGGCTCCGCTCGCGGACACGCCGTTTAGCCGCAGCGGCTGTGTAGAAACGTTGGTAAGCGTGACCGGAGAAGGATCACTATCCGTGCCTAAGTCCGCAGAGCCGAGGTCGAGCGGTCGTAACGGCGATGGCGTGAGTTCGACAGCTGATCCTGTGCCTTGCAAAGCAGCGGCCAGAGGGCTGCTCAGCCCTTGCGCCGGAACGGTCAGCGTGCCCGTTATCTGGCCGGCAACGGTAGGACTGAAGCTGACAAATATCTCGCAAGAACTTTGCGGCTGGACCACGCTGCCGCAATCGTTGGTCTGGGAAAAACTGGTACTGGTCTGGATCTCACCGATCGGGACCGGTATGCTCCCAACATTGATGAGCGACAACCCAACCGATGAGGACGTGGTTCCGTCGATCTGAGGTTGCTCGAAGATGAAGCGCTGAGGCTGAAAGGCGATGTTGGAGCCGATGCCGCTCAACTGCACGACTTGCTGTGCGGACTGCCCTACCGAATCGTTCTCGTTGAGCGTAATCGTTCCATGCGCCGGGCCCAGGCCGGTGGGCTGAAAAATCAACGTAGACACACATGTGGCTCCCGGAGCGACGAACGCCGAGATGGTGACACCCCGCAGATGCGAGCCAGCGCATGAGTTGTCGCTTTCGAAAAAGTCCCCGGTGAGGGTGGGCGTGTACACGAAACCACTCTTGCCCGAGTTAGTAACCGAGATGGTCAGACTCGAGCTGTCCTGATTCAGCGCAACATACCCGAACGACACTTGCTTGGGATTGACGGTGACGGAAAGCGGCGCGGGCGTGGTGAATACCGCGGTGATGGAGTTGTTCGCGAGGTTAGGATCGTGGCTGGCTCCGCTGACGGAAAAAGTTGAGCTGTAAACGGCGCCGCCGTTGGGCGCCGAGGGCGTCAGGACAGCGTCAAAGAACAAAAGGTATTGCTCTGCGGAAGTCGCATAAGGGAAGATCGTTGCGGGGATACTCGCGGTGATTGACTGTCCAGCAACCACGCAAGTGCCGTCAACGATCCGGAACGCGCCATACAACCTTGCGAAGCAACTTGACGCCGTCACGCCCGCGGGAAGCGTGCCCGTAATCACTCCTGGGTCAAGCCCGACATTGGGCCCGAGGTTTTGGACGTTGACGAAATAACTGACCGTCGATCCTGGCAGCGCCGGATTCGGACTGATCGTCGCACTAATGGAAAGGTCCGAGACGTTGCTTTGCGCAGATGCGGGAAGGATCGCCACGACCACCATGCACATCACAGCCATCAGAAGAATCGCTCTGTTGCCAGTCATTTTTGTTCGTCTCCGAGGTTTACCTGCGGCACGCATCTGGTTGCGTGCTCATGTCATTCACGATCGTCACGGAAGCATTGGCCACAAATCTCTGGCTGTTCTTCAGCCAACCGCTGAGATGGACTTCCTTCTGTTGCGAGCTGAGATGAAGCTGCGCGGTGTCAAACGTCAAGACAAGATCAGGACGGCCGTCGCCAGTGGCGTCGACGATCGTCGCGCTCAGCGGGTTCAATCCGTGCAGAGTGAGGCTGGAGAGGTCTACTTCGCGTACGTCGAGCGAGCCCGTTCCCGGAATCGTGATGGTCAGTGTCCCCGGTTGACCCGGCGCGACGGGCGCAGACGGCAAGTCGCATCCGGGACGAGCCACGATCTCTGCGGGCCGTGGCGGATACAGCAGATGCTTTTGCCGGATCGTATCCAAATCCATCTCTACGGCAACTGGCCGCGGGGCCGCGCTGTTGGCCTCGTTCTCGGTCTCAGTGGCGTCTAAATTGCCGTTCAAGGCCTCCCAATCGTTGAAACCGGGCAGTGTGGTGAAGAAGTTTGATGGGCAGGCCCCATCCGTGCTCACATGGGCTGCCGCGTGCTCGTTCGTTGGGCTACCGTCGCCGTCCCAGTCAACGGGACCAGTACTGGGGGCCACCTGGGAGTTGCATCGCCCGTCTGTGAAATAGAACAGGTCCGGCGTCCCCGAGCCAAGCCCGGCTACTTCGTTCAAGTCGGCTTCGTTCAAAGCTCCGGGAGTATTGCCGCCCGTGGGGAGCAGTTGTCTCGAATAATCAAGGCGGAAACACGCGTTGGAAGGCGAGCCCGGGAGTCCCATGTCGACACATAGCCCGCCGTCGCCGCCACAATCACTGTCGCGGCTGCAGCTTCGCAAGTGCGAGGAACTCACAGCATCAGCTTGCAGGATCCCGCCGAAAATGTAGATATAGTTCATCACGCTGAGGTAGTTGGGCTTGAAATTCGTGTCGTCTCCGAAGACTCCAAAACCTCCTCCGTGATGCAGTCCCAGGTTGTGACCAAGCTCATGCATGACGTCAGAGGCCACGATGAATTTCTGGAAGGAAGCGGGTGCGCCCGCGAACGTAAGCTGTGCCATGGCAACCACAAAGTTCTGTCCAGGAAGTTCGGCAAAGCCGGAAAAAGCGCCGGGGCTGCATGACTCGCCGCCTTCGGAAGTAGCAATGTAGTGGCTGAAGATTACGTAGTGAGTTTTCTGCCGCTTGGCGTGGTAGTAGGCGGCCTTCAGGTCATAGAAATTAACGAAACCCGGCGCGCCGCCGCAGTTTCCTGTTCCCAACACGACGGTCGGGAAATCACCAGGAGGCAGCGCGGATTCCGGAATCGCCGTGTGGTGGGGATCGATGATTAAAGTGATTCCATGCCTGGCAAAGGCTTTCACAACTTCGTGAATGGCTCCCGGAGCCACTACCTCGGGATCGTGGGTGTGGTTGTCTGCAACCAGGTAGTCGTAATGCAATAGAACAACGTTATGAAGGATCCCCAAGCCGGTCCCGCTCAGCGCAAAGGCTTGTGGTCCAATCGGGTCTTTGGGGTCGATGACCAGCGATCCCACCTCCGGCCCGTCAAATTTTGGATCGAAAGTGGCGGAGATGGTGCACGACTCGCCGGCATTGAGACGGCGCAGGCAATCGTCCTTTTCGTGGAAGCCGCTTCCAGTTGCCGAGATGCTGTTGAGCGTCATCGGCTGGGTGGAAACGTTGGTCAGCATGACCTGGAATGGATCTGAGGGAGTGCCGAGGTCCTGCGTACCAAAATCAAACGTGGGGCTCTGGTTCGGAGACGGGGTCAATTTCACCGCCGACCCCGTGCCTTGCAGGGTAGCCACAAGCGGGCTACCTGGAGCTTGCGCCGGCACAGTCAGCGTACCCGAAACGGCCCCGACTACCGTTGGCGTGAAGCTGACGGAGATGTTGCACATACTCTGTGGCTGGGCCACGCTCGCGCAATCGTTCGTCTGGGAAAAGTTGGAGCTGGTCTGGATCTCACCAATCGGGATTGGCGTGCTTGCCACGTTGATCAAGGTGATTCGGACGGAGGAAGACGTTCCGTCCGCCTGAGGTTGGGGAAAGGTGAAGTTCGATGGCTGGAGCGCAATGGTTGAACCAACGCCGCTCAACTGCAGGACCTGCTGCGCCGATTGGCCCACCCAATCCGTCTCGCTGAAGGTGATCGTGCCGCTCGCAGGCCCCAGGCTGGCGGGCACGAAGGCCACAGTTGCCGCGCACGTGAGGCCGGGTGTAACCAACACTTCCGTGGTGACACCGGGCCGCGGAAAGCCCGTGCACGAGTCATTGATTGCGACAAAATCCCCAGTCAGGACCGGCGTATGGTAAAAGAAAGCGCTCTTGCCTGTGTTGGCAACCGAGAGGGTGAGGCTCGAGCTGTTATGGTTCAGGGCGACAACCCCGAAGGACAGTTGCTGCGGGCTGACTGTAATGGAGAGCGGTGCGGGCGTGGTGATGATCGTCGTGGTGGAGTTATTCGCCGGATTGGGATCGGTGCTGGGCCCGCTGACGGAGAAGGTTGCGCTGTAGACCGCCCCGCCGTTGGGCACCGATGGTGTCAGCGTGGCGTCAAGGTCCAGAAAGTATTGCTGGGCGGAAGTCGCGAGACCGAGACTCTGGGGGACGGTCCCGGTGACTGACTGTCCAACGATGACGCAAGTTCCTGGAATGTTCTCGAACGGTCCACCCCATCCCGCGACACAATGGGTCGGCGTGACCCCTGCGGGCAGCGTGCCGGTTATAACCGCTGGTCCCTGTGAGCCATTCGGCCCCAAGTTGGAGACAAAGACATGGTACGTAAAGCTGGCGCCGGGCAGGTCCGGGGTGGTGGCTAACGCACTGATGGCGAGATCCGCCACGTTGCTCTGCGCCGTGGCCTGCGCCCATGCGAACGCTATCGCGAAGAGCAGGGCAGCGAACGAAGCTAACGATCTTCTGTATGTCATAAGTGGCATCGTGAGACCTCGCTATTGGCAGACTGTTGCTGCGTGGCCCCAGAAGGCCTGGCTGTTCTTCAGGGAGCCGGTCAAAGTCATACGTTTAGCGTTGGGGTGGAGCTTCTGCTTCACCGCTGATGCGGGGAAAATGAGCACAAGATCGGGCCGGCCATCACCGTTCACATCCGCCACGCTCACTTTCTCCGGCGATGCTCCGTGGAGCTTGAGGCTGTCGACGTTGATCTGCGACACATCCAGATCGTCGGTTCCGAGCAGATGCAGGGTGATGAACGATGGCGCGGATCCAGTTAAAGACGAAGACGAACAGGCAGACGGAGACACGACCGTGACCGACCGCGGCGGCAGGAGAATGTGCCTGGCCTCGGCTTCTTCAACCGTCAGCTCGTGCTGTCGTTCATGATTGGCTTGGGACTTCCAGGAGTGCTCTCCGTGATGCCGCTCCTGGAGGGCGATCAGATCTGACCAGTCATTGTGACCCTGAACCGGAATGTAGATCCCCGTGGGGCAGTCGGCTGCGACCCCAAGCCCCGCCCACCAGAGGAAGATCAAATCGACGCTCAAGGCTGTTCCGTTCGTATCACCGTTTCCGTCCCAATCCACAGGTCCGTCGCTCGGCGCATAACGTGTCGCACAAGTTCCGTCGGTGTACCGGAACAAGTCGGGCCGTCCTGAGCCCAAGCCGGCGGGCTCGCTCAGTTGCCCGTTTTCGTCGAGGACGCCGGGCGTTGGCCCACCCGCGGGCAGGAGCTGGTCTGAGTAGTCGTACCGCGTGCAGAATTTGGAAGTGTCTCGTGTGCACAAACCCGGTGGGCAACTTCCATCACTGTAGGCAGGAGCGCACAGAGCTGCCGGGCCGCAGTCCTTGTCAAGCGAACAGCTTTTCTTTTGGTCCGATCCCAGAGCATCCGTCTGGATGATGCCCGTCTGGTGGTTGTAGTTCATGACGCTAATAAAGTTGGGTTTGAAATTCATTACGTCAGCCTGGTCAAATAAGCCACCGCCATGATTCAATCCCAGGTTGTGTCCGAGCTCATGCATGAACGTGCCGGCTTCCCAGCGGACTAAACTGTCCGCCGAGACTCCCCTGTCCCGCATGAGCCCCACGGCCACAAGGAAGTTCTGGCTGCCACCCGACGGCGGCAGCTCAGCCACTCCGGTTAGGACCGCGCAAGCGCTTCCCGATTCATCGAATGTGTTTTGGGCGGTGTGGCCGAAGATGGCGTAGTGTTCAAACTTGTGGCTGGGCTGATAGTACTGTTTGCGCAGATCGTAAAAGTTGACGGGAGCGCTTCCGTTCTGGCAGTCGAAGGGCGGCCCAAACTGGATGAAAGGGGACTGTTCAGGGATGGCGGTGTGATGGGGATCAATGTGCAGCTCAGATCCGTGCTGCCGGAAAGCTTCGACAATCGTCTCGATGGCGCGCGGGTCGGGCGCGTGGCTATGGCCGCGGCACACGTTATCAATACACCTCTGGAACTGCGCGCAGTCTGCGCTGAAGGTGTCTCCCGGATATAAATTTTCAGGCGTGCACGCAGTGCCCTGATCGGGCATGACCATGTAGTCGTAGTGCACATAAATATGTTTCATGGGAGCTATGCCGTACCCGGAGACCGCGACCGACTGCGGGCTGGAAGAATCTTTTTCGTTCACCACCAAGGTCCCCTCTCTCGGACCCAAGTCGGTCGGGGAGAACGTGACGGTGATGTTGCAAGACGAATTGGGTGCGAGCCATCGGCCGCAGTCATTCTTCTGGCTGAAGTCGCCCGAGACACTGATCTCCCCGACTGCCAAGGGCGTGACATCGACGTTCGTCAGGGTGACGATCTGGGAGCTCGGGACGCCGACCATCTGGATGGGAAATTCAAGAGATGGTGTTGAGACCACCGCAGCCGCACCACTTCCGCTCAGAGGCGTCACTTGGGCGCTTCCTTCAACTTGTGCGGATAGATAGCAAGACGCTAACAACATCCAGAAGCCGAGGAATGGGTTCCCTAGAATTGCCGTTTTGATTCGTCGCTGTGTTCGCATAGGTATTTTCCCTCTCGCTATTGGCAGCTCATTGCTGGGTGGCCCCAGAAGGCTTGGCTGTTCTTCATGAAGCCGGTCAAAATCATGCGTTTGGCGTTCGGGTGGAGCTTCTGCTTCACGACGGATGCCAGGAAGGTGAGGACCAGATCGAGCCGGCCATCACCGTTCACATCGGCCATGCTCACTTTCTCCGGCGATACTCCGTGGAGCTTCAGGCTGTCGACGTTGATCTGGGACACATCCAGTTCGTCGGTCCCAAGTAACTGCAGGGTGATAGAAGATGCCGTGGTTCCATTTGAAGGAGAAGATGAGCAAGGCAACTGGGCCTGAACACTGACCGGTCGCGGAGGCAGAACGATGTGCCTGGCCTCGGCTTCTTCGAACGTCAGCTCATGCGGGTGCTGAGAATCCGGGGTTGAATTCCACGAATGACGATGGTGGCCACTTTCTTGGATCGCGGCTAGAGCAGCCCAGTCATTGTGGCCCCGCACCGGAATGTAGATTCCCGAAGGGCAAGTGGGAAGGAAAGAAATGGAACTCCACCAGAAGTAGAGCACATCGACAGTCAAGCCTGTTCCGGTCGTGTTGCCGTCTCCGTCCCAGTCCACTGGTCCATCGCTGGGCGCAATTTGCTGAAAACAATTTCCGTCGCTGTAAATGAACAAGTCAGGCCGGCCGGAGCCCAATCCGGCGGGCTCGCTCAGCTGCCCGCGCTCGTCGAGCACTCCGGGCGTCGGCCCTCCGGTCGGCAGCAGTTGGTCCGAGTAGTCATAGCGCGTGCAGATTTTGTGTGTGGACCCTTGTGTGCATAGCGCCGCTGGGCCGCAGTCTTGGTCGCGAGAACAGCTCTTGAATTGCTCCGATCCCACCGCATCCGCCTGCAGGATGCCGGGCTGATCGTAGTAGTTCATGACGCTGATATAGTTCGGTTTGTAATTGGTGCGGTCACCGGTGTCGAAGAGACCGCCACCGTGATTCAACCCCAGGTTGTGTCCCAGTTCGTGCATGAACGTACCGGCCTGCCAGCGCAAGACCGTATCCGAAATAAAGCTCAGGTTCACAAGAGAACCGCCCAGAGCCACGACGAAGTTCTGGCCGATTTCAAAAGGTGGTAGTTCCGCGACGCCTGTTATGAAAGGGCAGACATACTCCTCGGTGTCCTGGGCGAAATGGCCAAAGATGGCGTAGTGCTCAAACTTGTGGGCGGGCTGGTAGTACTGGTCGCGCAGATCGTAAAAATTGACAGGGTCGATGGCATTGGGGCACTCAACACCGCGCGGCCCGAACTCGATGGTGGTTTGCTCGGGGATGGCGGTGTGGTGAGGATCGATATGCAACTCAGATCCGTGCAGCCGGAAAGCCTCAACAATGGCGTCAATGGCGCGCCGGTCAGGCTCGTGGCTGTGGCCGCGGCACACGTTGTTAATGCAGCTTTGGGATTGACTACAATCCGGGCTGAAGAAGTCCCCCGGGAATGCATTGCGAGGTGTGCACGCGGTGCCCTGGTCAGGCAGGACCATGTAGTCGTAATGCACGTAAATATGCTTGATCGGGGCCACGCCGAAGCCGGAGAGCGTTACCGACTGCGGACTGGATGGGTCCTTTTCATTGAGGACGAGGGTCCCTCCCCTTGGTCCCAGGTCTGTAGGAGAAAATGTAACGGTGATGGTGCAAGAGGAGTTGGGCGCAAGCGACCGGCCGCAGTCATTGGTTTGGCTGAAGTCGTCTGATGCGTTGATCCCGCTAAGCGCTAGCGGCGCGCTATAGACGTTGGTCAGCGTTACCTTCTGGGAGCTTGCGACACCCACGGTTTGGATGGGATAGCTGAGAGACGTGGCTGAGACGACCACGGCCGACGCTGTCCCGCTCAGCGCGATCACCTGCGGGCTGGTGACGTTGTCGTCGTCGACGATGGTCAGCGCGCCGGTATGCGGGCCGGGAGTCGTTGGGGTGAGGCTTACGGAGACGTAGCACCCACCTCCTGGCGGAATGACGTCGCCGAAATCAGCGCAGCCGTCGGTAGCCAAGGAGAAGTCTCCGGTGACCGTGGCTCCCTTAAGTCTCACCGGCCTGTTTCCGTTGTTCGACAGTCCGACAAATCCAGTGGCTGTGGTGTTCACAACCTGGAGTGGAAGAGACAGTGACGACGGTCCCACCCAGAGGGGATGGCCCGTGGCGCTGAGAGAAACCTGGTGTGGCGAACCCGGCGCAGAATCGTCGATTCGTAGCGTTGCCGACCGCAGTCCTTCGTCCTGGGGATTGACAGTGACCGAGATGGTGCACGAACTGCCCACAGCCAGCGCAAGGCCGTTTTTCGGACAATCGTCAATCTCTGTGAACTCATATTGCGTTCCCTGGATCGAGATGCCGCTCCCCAACAAACCGATGAAAAGAGGGCCGGGCCCAACACTGGTGATGGTGATCTGCTTCGAGGAGGAAGGGTAGCGCTCAATCAGCAAGCCGAAATCGAGGGCGGTGGCGGAAAGGCTGATCCCTGACGGCGGAATGATCGGAATCGATCCGCTGACCGTGTTATTGCTCGCCACTGGGTCGCCGGTTGCCGATGTAACTGAGACCGTGTAAGCCATCGGCGTCAGCCCCGTGCCACCGGTTGCGGCCGGTTGTGTCGGAACGCTGATGGGCACCTTGACCACCGCGTTCATCGTGACGCCGCCGAACGCGGGCAGCGATCCCAGAGTGATGGAAGGCGATGTGCCGCCATTATCACAAGGCACATGCGTTGGCTCGTTGTAACAGGAGACCAGCGTGTATCCGCTGGGGATCGCCAGGGAGAGAACGGCGTTGGTTGCCGGGTCTGGCCCCTGGTTGATCATCTGTGCCTGGACCAGCACCGTGCCACCTTCTTGCACGGGATTGGGGATAGCATTTTCGAAGAAGGCCTGCAGGTCGGCGCTGGGGAATGGATTCTTGATTCCGTTTCCGCCGAGCATGACGCTAGGTTGGTTTACGAGGTTGAAGGCCTGGTCGGTCACAGAGATGCTGAGCGTAGAGCTCTGCGGGCCGGTAACAGAGGGTGCGAACACCACCTGGATGGTGCACGCCGAGCCTGCAGCTAAGGCTGGGCCTCCGCCGGCGGGGGTTGCGACTGGGCAATCCGATTGAGCCACAGCAAAGCCGGGGCCAATGAAGTTGGAGAACAACAAGACAGCTGATGACCCGGTGTTGGTCAGCAAAACGGACTGCGGGGCGGAAGTCGTTCCCTGAATCGTGTCGGGAAAAGCCAGCTGAGTGACAGAAAGGGTCACCTGCGCGAATACACAGCCCGCTGACAATACCATCCACAAGGCTAGAAACAGGGTTCGCCTCACCCTCAAACCTCGACGATTCCGGGCCATCGTTAACTCTCCTCCCCTCCCTGTGAACGGGCCGGGCAAACCGGCGCGTGTGAGAGCGCGAGTGTTTCCTGCAGGCCCTTCTGTGGGCAATGGAGGTCACATGATTTTTGTGTGACTTTTGTGTGATCTGTCCTAAGTTGCTGAACTAGTGAGAGATAAACTCGTGCCTTAAATCCGCGCTATACTTGCTCCCCCATGGCATTGGAAGCCCACCCCGGCAAGCTCCGCGTTGATCTTGACCGCTACGAACTCACGGTGGACGGCAAGCGGGTAAAGCTGGAGCGCCAGCCCATGGACCTTCTGATCCTTTTTGTCCAGAAGCGTGGCGAACTGGTCACTCGCGAAGAGATCATCGACAAGCTATGGGGCAAAGATGTCTTCGTAGATGTCGACCGAGGCATCAACAGCGCAGTGCGCAAGATCCGCACCGCCCTCGGCGACGACCCCGCTAACCCGCATTGTTTGGAAACCGTCGTCGGCAAA
This sequence comes from Candidatus Angelobacter sp., assembly GCA_035263765.1. Classification (GTDB taxonomy): domain Bacteria; phylum Acidobacteriota; class Terriglobia; order Terriglobales; family Acidobacteriaceae; genus Angelobacter. Next base: position 25,391 of record DATFQZ010000218.1, read on the forward strand.
GGCTATCGCTTCATTGGCGAGATCGAGGCTATCGGACTGCCGGAAGAGGGCAAGCCGAGCCTGGCGGCAGCCGTAGCACGTCCGAGACGCATAGGGCGCGGGCTCGTGGCATCTCTCGCACTTTCTGCTGTGGTGGCGGCCGCGGTTTGGGCCTGGCTACGCTGGCGCCAGAGCACGGTCTCTGCCTCCGCTCCGATCCGTTCCATTGCCGTTTTGCCCCTGGCCAATCTCTCTGGCGATGCCGCGCAAGAATACTTCGCTGACGGCATGACGGACGAACTCACGACTGATCTGGCAAAGATCAGCGCCCTGCGTGTCACCTCGCGCACCTCCGCCATGCGTTACCGCGACGCGCGCGGACCGGTCCAGCAGATCGCCCAGGAGCTGAAGGTGGATGCAATCATCGAAGGTTCGGTCGCACGCTCCGGAAATCGTGTGCGCATTACAGCGCAGTTGATTGACGCCCGCAACGACCGCCATTTGTGGGCGGAGAGTTATGAGCGCGATCTCAAGGACGTTCTCGACGTGCAAAACACGGTAGCTCTGGAAATCGCTCACCAGGTGCGGGCGACGCTGACGCCGGCTGAGCGCGAGCTGCTGGCCGCGCACAGCACCGTAGTCCCCGAGGCCTATGATGCTTACCTCCGCGGCCGCAAGGAGCTCGGCAAGCAACGGCAGGAGGCTCTACGCAAAGGGCTCGAGTACTTCCAGCAAGCCATTACGCTCGACCGTCTGTACGCTCCTGCTTACGCAGGGCTCGCCGATTCCTACAGCCTGCTGGTCAACTACAGCGCCTTGCCTCCCCTGGAGGGATTTCCCAAGGCCAAGGCAGCCGCGCTCAAAGCATTGGAACTCGACCACAACCTTGCCGAGGCCCACAACGCCCTGGCGTATGTGAAATATCACTTCGATTTGGACTGGGCGGGTGCGGAGGAGGAATACAAGCTTTCAATTCAGCTCGATGCCAGCAATGCAGTTACGCACCTTCGCTACGCAGAGCTCCTCTCCAACCTGGCTCGTCATGATGAAGCAATTCGCGAAGTCCGGCTGGCGCACGAATTGGCTCCGCTCTCCCTGGTGATTCAGTCCAACATCGGCCGCTTGCTCTACTACGCGCGGCGTTACGATGAAGCGATTCCCGAATTGCAGCAGATCCTGGCCGCCGATCCGCACCGTGTTTTTTCGCGTGTGCATCTCGCCAAATGCTACGAGGAGAAGCGCATGTACCCGGAGTCCTTGGCGGAGATGGAAAAGGTCCGGGCAGAGTTCAATGGCCAGGAAGGTATTGGGGAAGCCCACTTGTATGCCGTCCTGGGACGAGTCCAAGATGCTCGCCGGGTTCTGAAATACCAGGAGCAACCGCCGCCCGACGGCGCCCAGAATTGGCAGTGGATCGCCGGAGTGTATGCGGCGCTGGGCGACAAGGACCGCGCGTTTCAGTGGCTCGATCAGGCATACCAGAACCGAGACTTCTTCCTGACCTTCATTAAGACTGATCCTGCCATGGATCCGCTGCGGTCCGATCCGCGCTTCGCTGCGATGTTGAAGAAGATTGGCTTCCCGGAAGCAAAGCAATTGGCAAATAGCAACTAGCAATTGGCACGGCTAAAGCTCGCCCCACGACAAACCTGCTTGAACGAAATTGCTTGAGATCTGCTTTAGCTGGGCTAATTGCTAACGGCTAGTTGCTATTTGCTCATTCGTACCGCAGCGCCTCAATCGGATCGAGCCGGGACGCTTTGATCGCTGGCAGCATGCCGCTCACGATGCCCACCAGCCCCAGAATCCCGGTAGAGACCACAAGATTCACAGGCGAAATCAACAAATGGATATCACCCGCTTCGGCGTTCTTGGCGATCACGCTATAGAGAGGAATCGATCCCACAGCAAACGAGATCGCGTACGCGGCAAGAATACCCAGCATTCCTCCTGCAAAGGTAATGGCCAAAGCCTCGGCCAGGAACTGAAACAGAATGTCACGGCGGCGCGCGCCCAAAGCTTTTTCCACGCCGATCTCGCGGGTGCGTTGCGTGACCGATACCAGCATGATGTTCATGAGTCCCACGCCGCCGATACCCAGCGTCAGGGTGCCGATGAAGGACAGCAGAACCTGCAGCGCCATGGTGATGATCGTCCAGTTGTTGACGTTCTTCATGGCGTTCCAGATGAACACTGCCCGCTGGTCTTTGGGGTTAAAGCCGTGCACGCCGGCGAGCACGCTGCGGAGGTTATCTTCGAGCTTCTCGTACTCTGTGCCTTCGTAGCCGACCCAGATCCCGTCCAGGTATTGGGTATCTTTCAAATTGCCGGCAGCGCTGAAGGGAATGTAAATGATCTTGTTGATGTCGTCGTCGCCCTCCTGCATCTTGGGCGTAAGTACGCCGATCACGTCAAAGCTCACGCCTTTGATGCGGATGCTCTCGCCTACAGCCGGCGTGCCGGAGAAAAGTTTGGTCTTGGCGTCAGAGCCGATCACGGCGACCCGGGAGCGCTGGATTTCGTCTTCCGGCGTGAAAAACCTTCCGCTCTCTACCTCGATGGCGCGGATGTACTGGATCTGCGAGTAAAAGCCGCTTACGGGAAGCGTGTAGGAGCGGTTTTCACGCTGCACGGTCGCATCCAAACTGGCTTCCGGCGAGATGTGGCGGACGAGAGGCACTGCGTCTTGGATGTGCTGCAGGTCGTCCAGCGTAAAACGCGTTTGGACACCGGCCTTCATGCCGCCCGCCTGCATGGAGCTTCGCCCGGGGAAAATGCCCATCATCTGAATGCCAAAGTTGGCAAAGATGTTGTGGATGGCGCGCCCGAAACCCGCACCATACGCCAGCAGTAGCACCACCGTGGCGATGCCCCAGGCCATGCCCAGCATGGTCAGGGCCGCACGGCGGCGGTTGTGTCGCAGCGCGGCATAGGCTTGTCCCAGCAGGTCGTGAACCATGGCTACTCCTTCCTCAACGCTTCCACCGGCGGAAGTAACGCGGCCTTCCGCGCTGGATACAGTCCGGCCACAATCCCGGCGACAGAAAGTGACAGTACAGCCAGGGCCGCTGAAGCCGGCACGATGTGCGGCGGATCGATCCAGTTGGGCGACTGGAAATTCCCCATCAAAGCCATCAGGCCGCCGGCCCCGCCCACACCCAGGCCCCCGCTCAACGCTGTGAGAAATGCCCCTTCCAGGAAAAACTGCAAAAGGATGCTTCGGTTGGTGGCGCCGAGCGCCTTCATCAGCCCGATCTCCTTTGTGCGTTCGGTCACCGAGACCAGCATGATGTTGATAATGCCGATAGCGCCCAGCATCAACGTGACCATGCCCACGCCTCCCAGGAAAACGTCCATGGCAGTAAAAATCTTCCCTACTGTCTCCGCGCTTTTGATCGTGTCCCAGCCTTCGAAAGCCTCGATGTTGCTGGGATCGAAGCCGTGATTGCGGGCGATGATCCTGTGCACCTGGTCAATCGCGGATGCATGCTGTTCCCGGCTGACAGGCTGCAAGTTCATGGCGCCAATGTCATCGGTGGTGTGCTCCGTCTTCATCGGAAAAAACATGCGCATGGTGCTGAAGGGCATGTACAGGCGCATGTTATTGAAGTTGTTTTCCTGACGCCCGATCTTGCCGAGCACCCCCACAACTTCAAAGCGTACTCCGTTGATGGTGATGAAGCTGCCGATAGCCGGCCGCCCGGGAAACAGATTCTTCATCATCTGCCAGCCAAGCACGCATACCGTGCGGCGCTGTGCTTCATCGGCGTCATTCAACCAGCGCCCCTCTCCCAAAGGCAGATAGCGAATGTTGGCATAGGTGGGAGTGCTGCCAGTGACGGCCATGCTGGAATTGGCAAAGTCGCTCACCGCGCGCAGGTCGCCGCGGTTGATGATGGGCACTACGTCCTTCACCAGCGTAGCTTCTTTCTTGATGTCGAGATAATCCTGGTAGGTGAGGAAATACTGACGCATACTTTGGTGCTGGCCTGGCACCGCCGGAATCTGCCCACCCCAGATAAAGATGATGTCCTGGCCGATGCTCGCCATATTCTTTTGTTGGCCGGAACGAAAGCCCTCGCCCAGACCAATCAACATCAATAGCGAACCGACGCCCCAGGCGACGCCGAACATGGTCAAAAACGAGCGCAGCTTGTGCGCCCACAGTGTCTTCAGCACCTGCCCGATGATGTCTAAGACCATTCGCATGGGACCATCATTCCTTCATTCGTAGCGCAAGGCTTCAATTGGATCGAGCCGGGAAGCCCGGATTGCCGGCAGCATGCCGCTCACGATGCCGACAGCCATCAGGATTCCGGTGGAAACCACGAGGTTCATCGGCGAGATGATGAGGCGTATATCGCCGGCGTCAGCATTCTTGGCGATGGCGCTGTAGAGAGTCAGAGAGCCAGCAGACCAGGAGATAGTGTAAGCCAGAACAATCCCCAGCAATCCTCCGGCAAAAGTAATGGCCAGGGCTTCCGCCAGGAACTGGAACAGAATATCTCTGCGGCGCGCGCCTAGCGCCTTCTCTACGCCGATCTCCCGGGTGCGCTGCGACACCGCCACCAGCATGATGTTCATCAGGCCGATGCCGCCAATGCCCAAAGTCAGCGTACCGATGAAAGCCAGCAGTACTTGAAGGCCAAGAGTGATGATCTCAAACGTGTTGACCTGCTTCATCGCGTTATAGATGAATACGGCACGGCGGTCAGAGGGATTGAAGCTGTGAGCGCCGGCCAGCACGCCGCGGATGTTGGCTTCAATCCTCTCGTACTCCATGCTTTCATAATCTACCCAGATACCATCCAAGTATCGCGTATCCTTCAGGTCGCCCATGGTTACGAAGGGGATGTAAATGGAGCGATTGATATTGTCATCATCGCCCTCTTGCATTTTTGGCACGAGCACGCCGATGACCTCAAAACTCATCCCATTGATACGGATGTGCTCGCCCAAGGCATATTGCCCGGAAAAGAGCTTGGCCTTTGCCTCGGAGCCAATGACCGCCACGCGGGCACGTTGCATTTCATCTTCCGGATTATAAAAACGCCCTTCGTCGAGCTTGAGCGCACGGATGGACTGCACGTTTGAGTTGAAGCCATCCACGGGGAACTGGAAAGACCGGTTGTCATACTGGATGTTGGCCCGTAAGAAAGCCGACGGGCTGATGTGGTGGACCAGTGCAACCATGCTGCCGATGCGGTCGACGTCGTCCATGGTGAAGCGGACTTCGGTACCCGCCTTGGCGCCTCCCGCCTGCAACGAAGTGCGTCCAGGAAAGATACCCATCACCTGCATGCCAAAATTGGAAAAGATATTGTGAATGGCGCGACCAAACCCAGCGCCATAGGCCAGCAGCAGGACCACGGTGGCGATACCCCAGGCCATGCCCAACATGGTAAGCGCCGTGCGCCGCCGGTTGTGCCGCATAGCCGAGTACGCCTGTCCCAGGAGATCGTGGACCATCTGCTCACTCTTTTCTCAAAGCTTCCACTGGGGGCAACATGGCAGCCTTCCGCGCCGGATACAGCCCCGCCACAATCCCCGCCAGCGACAGCGAACCCACCGCGAGCGCAGCCGACATGGGTACCAGCCTGGGTGGATCAAAGCCCGGGGGCGCAGGCAGCAGCCCTAAGACGGACATAAACAACGCCGCAGCGCCAATGCCGATGCCGCCGCTCAACACTGTGAGAAATGCGCCTTCAACGAAGAACTGCATGAGGATGCTGCGGTTGGTGGCGCCCAGGGCCTTCATCAAACCGATCTCACGGGTGCGCTCTGATACCGAAACCAGCATGATGTTAATGATGCCGATGGCGCCGAGCATCAAGGTAACCAGGCCCACGCCCCCTAGAAACATATCCATAGCCGTGAAGATCTTCCCGACCATCTCATGGCTCTGCACCGTGTCCCATCCCTCAAAGGCGTCCTTGTTGCGATGGTCAAAGCCGTGGTTGCGGGCAATGATCCGGTGCGCCTCCTCCACCGCCACGGCATGCTGGTCGGTAGTGACGGGCTGGATGTTCATGAACGATATGGCATCGATGGTGTCGGCATCCTTAATGGGGAAAAACAAACGCATGGTGTTGTAAGGAACGTAAACGCGAAAGTTGGTGGCGTTGTTCTCGTCCTTGCCCACGCTGGCCAGCACTCCGATGATTTCAAAGCGGACTCCGTTGAGCAGCACGGTGCTGGCGATCGCCGGACGCCCGGGGTAGAGATTGCGCGTCATCTCGAAGCCGAGCACTGCGACGTTCCTGCGTTGCTGGTCGTCGGCATCGTTCAACCAGCGACCTTGGCCCATGGGGAGCCAGCGTATCTCGTTGAAGTTGGCGTTCACCCCGATTACCTGCCCGTTGCTGGTGGCGAAGTCGCTCTGCGCCCGGATATCTCCGCGCGTCAGCACCGGCGAAACATTGCGCACATGCTTGCACTCCGCCCGGATGTCAAGGACGTCCTGGTAGGTCAGGTAGTATGGTTTCATCCCCTGATGCTGCCCGGCCACGGCGGGGACTCTGCCTGGCCAGAGGAAGATAATGTCCTGCCCCATGGTGTCGAGCTGCCTCTTGTTGCCGGAGCGAAAGCCCTCACCCAATCCCACCAGCAACAGCAGTGAGCCCACTCCCCACGCAATACCGAACATGGTCAGGAAGGACCGTAGCTTGTGCGCCCACAGTGTCTTCAACACCTGCCCGATGATGTCTAAGGCCATTCGCATCAGTCCCTTGCCAGATACGCAAGGAGCGCCGTTCCAGTTCCGATATTTAGACCGTGATCCAGCGGATTCGTCACCCTTGGTGCGGGGCAAATGAACGATCGCGCCAAGAGTCGTGTCCAATCAACCGGGTGAGCCAATGCGAGGGCCGTGACAGCGCGAGCAATTGGCGAGGGCGTAGCAGTCCCGCCGAGCGGGATTGCAGAGCCATCTAATAAACGGACAAGAACGGCGGCATGCTAGATTATTAAGTTTTTCTCGAAATGCATTTGTACTTTTGTACTTTTCTCCAAGGGAGGGACATCGAGGGTGCCCAAGGTCAAAGTCAACGGAGTTGAGCTGTTTTACAAGGAGTCCGGGAGCGGGCCTGAAACCATCGTCTTTTCCCATGGCCTGCTGATGGATCACTCCATGTTTGAAGCCCAACGCGCGGCGTTTGAAGGGCGCTATCGAGTCATCGCCTACGACCACCGTGGTCAAGGCCAGTCCCCGGATCCAGGCAGCGGCGGCAGCAAAAACAAAGACATGGAGACCCTCACCACCGATGCCGCCGCCCTCATCCAGGCTTTGGATGCGGCACCCTGCCATTTCGCCGGGCTGTCCATGGGAGGATTCATCGGCCTGCGGTTGGCGGCGCGCCGTCCCGCGCTCATCCGGACCCTCACCTTGATGAACACTGGCCCGGACCGGGAACCGTGGCCTGGCCGGGTACGCTATGCACTGCTGGCTAACCTGGTATGGATTGTCGGGGTGAAGCCATTCACCGGCACCGCCATGAAGGCGTTGTTCGGCGCAACGACCCGCCGGAATCCTGCCCAGCGCGCGATGCTGGAGCAATGGCGAAACAAACTGCGAGAACATGCCCGCAACATCGCCGCCGCCCTGACCGGGGTGATGGAACGGCGCGAAGTGACTCCAGACGAGTTGCGCTCCATCACCTGCCCCACGCTGATCATCACGGGTGAGGAAGATACGGCCCAGGCCCCGTTCCGCTCGGAACGTCTTGCGTCCTTTATCACAGGAGCACGGCTGGTTCGAGTCCCTGCTACCGGCCATTCGAGCTCGTTGGAAGCTCCGGATGCCGTGATCCAAGCCATGCGGGAACTGATACAGGACACTGGGACACGACGGCAGGTCGTGGGCTGAACGCGACCAACCCGCTCTCACCCGATGCTATAATCCGGGGAATGAAAAGCACGTTGATCGCCCGCACTACCTCTCTCGCATTAACCTTTTTGCTCCTGGCTTCTCAGGCCTGGGCCACCTGCGGTGGTGGCGGTGGAGGCGGTATGGGCGGCATGGGTGGCGGAAGTGGCCCGGGTGGCGGTTCCAGCCCTCAGGTCTACGCCGTGCCGTGGAAGATCATTCAGCCTGCGGATAGCCTGAAAGAGGGTCTGGCCGTTTACTGGCTGCCGGCGACGCAGCAGGAACTCGAACGCTCCAGCCTCCGCGAATCGCACACGCTCGCCAACTACGCTACGCAGTGCGTCACCATGGGCATCGTCGATTACCGCACGGAACTGGGACAGAAGTTTGCCACAGCTAACCAGCTTCCTACGGCCGTCGTAGTCCAGGCTGACGGCACAGTGGTGGCGCGGCTCGAGAACACCGGCGGCAAGCTCAAGGTCGGCGATCTGGAAAAACTGCTGGACAACGAGATGAAGAAGCGCGAAGCCGCCGTCAAAGAAAAGATCGAGAGCGCCAAGGGCAAGATCAAAGCCGGCGACAACCAGGGCGCCATTCAGGAGCTACGCGCCGTCTACGAACAGAAGTGCCTGTTTCCCGGCAAGGCGAAAGATGCTGCGAAAGAGCTGAAGAAACTGGGCGTGGAAGTGGCTGACGTGCCTAATGGGCCAACCTTCGATCCCATCCTCAGCGCGCGGATCGAAAAGACCATGCGTGCCGGCCTTAAAGCCGAAAACGCCGCCAAGTACGTGGAGGCCGAGCGGCTCTACCAATCCGCACACCAGATGGACCCGGCGGACCCGGTGCCTCTGCGCTTCCTCGGTGAGCTGTACCGCCATCACATCGGCGACTGGGCCAAGGCTCGCGAGGTCTTTGACTCCATCCTGGCGATGCCGGCCGATCCCATGTCCCGCGCCGTCGCTCTGCATGGCTTGGGCAAGATGACCATCCATGAAGGCGATTTCCTCAAAGGCCTGCATTTGATGGAAGCCTCGGTGCGCGAGTATCCGCTGGCGCTGGCCTACCGCAACCTGGCGGTGTACTGGAACTCGGAAGGCGATCGCGCGAAAGCCGACTTCTACACCCAAGAAGCGCTTAAGCTCGCTCCCAAAGATCCCTACAACCTCATTTTCGCGGCTGCGTTCATGGCCGGCAACGGACACGGAGAGGAAGCTCTGAAGATTGCCCGCGAGAACGAAGCCGTTCTTCCCGCCAGCTACAACCTCGCGGCCATCTATGCGCAGGCCGGCCAGAGAGACAAAGCCCTGGCGCTGCTGAAGAGGCACTTCTTCGAATACGAACGCTATCAAGCTGTCCGCAGCAAAGAGATGATGGAAGCGCGCGTCGATGCGGTCTTCGCCTCGCTGATGAATGACAAGGAGTTCATGGCCCTAACCAGCGGCGCCGACGGCATGTTGCCCATGCGGATGAGCCCAAACGCAAAGCCGGTGGGGAACTGAGTCACTACGGGCCCGTGGAGCGAGCAGAAAACGCAGTGAAGGACGCCAGTTTCCGGAGCAGAAATGAAAGTCTATTTCCACACCCGGTCTTGGGATGAGAAGCAGCCTGCGATTGCCCACGTCACGACGAACTCCGCTGGGGAACTTGAATTTGCCAACATCGGGGGAGGTCACTACCGTCTTGAGATAAGCAGCCATCATCTACGGGACCTCCCTGATGAAGGCCCGGGCAAGGTACCTGTCAGCGAGAGCGTAGTGATTGATATCTCTCCAATTTTTCCAGACACCGGCGAGCATAAAGCTTGAAGCAAAAGGGAAAAATGAGACTGCATTGCGTAGCGTTGCTGGGGACAGCATTGTCCTTTAGCCAGCTCGCCCTTGCGCAGAGCCAACCGTCGCCAAGTCCCTCACTATCAGCGCAAACGAGCCCGACGCCATCGCCGGAGCAGGAGGTTCCTGTCATTGACGGCCGAATCGGTCCTTGCTCGGCCGCATTCACGGTGACAGACGCCAATGGCAAGCCCGTTTATGCCGCCACAGTTAATGTGCACATCACCTACGGATTTGGCGGCTTCAAAAAAATGGACCTCGAGGCCAGCACCAACGCCCAGGGCAAAGTGACATTCAAGGGCCTGCCCGCCAAAGTGCACAATCCGCCCCTCGAATTTCACGCTTCCAAGGGCGATCTCGTCGGCATGGCCACGGACGATCCAGTGGTTGAATGCCAGGCCACGCACGACATCGTGCTGGAAAAAGCAAAGCCAAAGCAAGCACCCACCAATTAACGACTGCCAAGGTTAAGATACCTGGCAAAAGCGCTCACAGGAGGCTTCGTGTCGCCGCAGAAGCAGGACTACGTCATACGTGGCGGAATTGAAGGAAGAGAACGCTTGCGGATTCTATCCCGGGTGATGCGCCCGGCGACCGAGAGCCTGCTTCACCGCGCCGGGATCCGGGCCGGGATGGTTGTTCTTGAGGTTGGCTGCGGAAGTGGCGATGTTGCGTGCGACCTGGCTCGCCTGGTTGGCCCCAGCGGCAGAGTGGTGGCGACGGACATCGACCCGGTGAAGATCGAGGCCGCACGCAATCAGGCCGCTGAGCAGAGGATTGGCAATGTCGAGTTTCGTGTCGCCAACGCCGGCGAGGACGAGCATGAGCCGCAGTTCGATTTCGCCCATGCGAGGTTTCTCCTCTCCCACCTGCGAGATCCCCAGGCCGCACTGGCGCGAATCCGGCGCGCCCTCCGCCCCGGCGGAATCCTAGTGGTTGCGGATACCGATTTTCGCGGACACTTTTGCGACCCTGATTGTCCGGCACTCTGGCGCTACGTTGAGCTTTATACGCAGACGGTCAAACGCCGCGGCGGCGATGCCAACATCGGACCCCGCTTGCCGAGGCTCTTGACCGAAAATGGCTTTGCGAATGTGCAGATGAGCGTCAGCCAGCCGGCTGGGACCGAGGGCGAGGTAAAGCTGATCACTCCTCTCACCATGGAGAATATCGCCGACGCAGTGATTGCCGAGGGATTGGCCTCTCGGTCCGAAGTTGATCAGATCATTGGCGAATTGTACGAGTACGCTCGTACTCCAGGGACCGTCGGTTGCGTAGTGCGCGTCGTAGAGGCCTGGGGCTATCAGCCCCAAGACTGATACGGATCGATAGTGTTCCGGAACATGGGCTTCAGTCACGAGGTCCGCCGCAAAGCGAAAATAGGAACACAAGGGCAGTACAGCGGTGAGTGATACCCTTCCTAATCTGGAGGTGCAAGACCGTATTCACGCTGAGTTTATGGGTAAACGAATCCAGGAATTCCTCCGTTCAGATTTTGGCTTACTCATCTTTGTGGCGGTGCTGCGTCTGGTTCTACAGACCGCGACCAATGGTCAATATGGCTTTCACCGCGATGAGCTGCAAACGCTCGATGACGCTCGCCATCTCGACTGGGGCTTTGTGGCGTATCCGCCGGTCACGCCGCTGATCGGCCGCTTCGAGCTGATCCTCTTCGGGACATCACTCGTTGGGTTTCGCGTCTTCTCGGCCCTCGCCGTGAGCATCATCATGGTGCTCGTGGGGCTTACCACGAAAGAACTCGGCGGAAAGCGGCATGCACAATTGCTGGCTGCGGTAGCGGCTGGAATTGCTCCCGTCTCTCTGGTTCAGGGCGCAGTGTTCCAGTACGTCTCGTTCGACTACCTCTGGGGCGTCACGGTTGCTTACCTGCTCGTCCGGATGCTGAACTCCGACAATCCGCGGTGGTGGTTGCCTATCGGTACGGTGATCGGTCTAGGCATGGAGACACGTTACACCATGGGCGTTCTCGCTCTCGGCGTGGCGGCTGCGGTGGTGCTCACGCCCGCGCGTCGTTGGCTTCGCAGCGGCTGGCTTTGGGCCGGCGTCGGCCTCTCGATCCTCGTCTTTCTGCCGAATCTCATCTGGCAGGCGCAGCATCATTTCGTTTCCCGCGAGTTCTTGTCGTATTTGCACGCGCGCGACCTCCGGCAGGGCCGCTACGATGGGTTCTTGCAGGAACAACTTCTCGTTTGCGTAAATCTGGTTACCGCGCCTCTGGCCATCATGGGGTTGTGGTTCTATTTCTTTCATCGCGAAGGCCGGCGCTATCGCCTGCTGGGCTGGACGTTCCTGGTGAGCTTCGCGATATTTGCTGTGGTCCGGTCGCGCTCTTATTACGCCGCCCCGCTCTATCCGATGTTGCTTGCCGGCGGCAGTGTTCTGCTGGCGACATGGCTGGCCGGACTGCGCCCACTATGGGCGCGCTTGATCTACGCCGTGCAATGGGCCGCCATGGTCGCCAATGGAACCCTCTGGGTGCTTCTGGCAATGCCGGTCGCACCTATTGGGTCGCCCCTATGGAACATCACCAGCAAGTTGTACGATCAATTTCGCGAGGAGATCGGTTGGCCTGACTTAGCGCGTTCCGTGGCCGGCGTCTACCGCGAGCTGCCCTCCGATGAGCAAGCGCGTACTGGAATCCTCACTGGCAACTACGGAGAAGCCGGCGCTTTGAACCTCTACGGACCGGCTCTAGGCCTGCCCCACGCCATGGGCTTGACCAATTCTTTCTGGTATCGCGGATACGACTCGCGATTGCCGAGCACGGTTATTGTCACGGGATTTGCACTGGAGGATGGCCAGAAGCTATTCGAAAGCTGTGTCGTCGCGGCGAAGAATACAAATCCCTTCGGTGTGACCAACGAGGAGTCGCGCTATCATCCGGATATCCTGCTTTGCCGCAACTTGCGTACGCCATGGCCTGACTACTGGGCGAGCCATCGGCGCTTTGGATGACTCGCAGCGTTGCTCATGGTTGTCTTTGGTTGCCATGAGCAGAGACAACAACTGATAATCTCGGACATGATGTACCAACCACGCCGCCCCTCGGTCCTATTGCCTATTCCTGTCCTGTGCTTGATCGGGTTCCTCATCCCCGTCGCTAACTCCGCCCAAGTGGATGACAGCAAGGCCGTATTCCAACGCGTGGACGCCTATATCACCGCGCAAACCGCCGAACACTCGTTTCGAGGCGTGGTCCTGGTAGGAGTGAATGGCAAGGTCGTCTTCGAGAAGGCTTACGGTATCGCAGATGAAGAATGGAACGCCCGCAATACCACGACCACGAAATTCCGAATCGCTTCGCTCAGCAAGCAGTTCACAGCGGCGTGCATCCTGCTGCTCCAAGAGCGAGGACGGTTGAAGGTGCAGGATCCCATCTCGCGGTATCTACCTGGCTTGCCCCAGGCATGGCAATCGATCACCATCCATCAACTCCTGACTCATACATCCGGAATCCCTAATTACACAGACAGTCCTCAGCTCCAGAAGATCAACCGCACCGGCGCGACTCCGCAAGACATGATTGCGCTGGTTACGGACAAACCGCTGGACTTCCCGCCGGGAAGCAAGTGGCGCTATACCAATACGGGTTACATCTTGCTCGGCATGATCATTGAGAGAATATCCGGCCAATCCTACGCTGACTTCCTGAAGAGCAACATCCTTGAGCCGCTGGGCATGACGAGTTCGGGGTACGACCGGGCAACGGACATCCTTAAGGAAAGGGCTTCGGGATATCAGATCAAGGGCAGCCTCGCGAATGCAGACTTCATTGACATGACCATTCCGTTTGCTGCGGGAGGAATTTATTCAACGGTGGAGGATCTGTACCGCTTCAATGAAGCGCTGGCCCAGGACGGCAAACTCCTGTCGGCTGATTCTCTCAAGCAGATGTTCACGGAATACCCGGAGGCCATCTATCAAGGCCAGCATTACGGGTACGGAGTCGTGATCTCCCGGCAGAAGTTTGGAAAGCTGCTTTACTATCACGGGGGAGGAGTCGAGGGGTTTTCTAGCAGTATCCAACGCTATCCGGACGAGCGAGTCTGCATCGTCGTGCTCTCAAACCTCAGCAGCTACAAGCCTTGGGACCTTGGTGATCACGTCGCCGCGGAACTTTTCCATCAGGTGACGACTTCCGCACGTTAAGTTTTCCACCAGCGACTTCAACGTAAACCGCTACAGGGTTTCAATCCTTGGTTTGCGTTTTCGACCCAGATCAGCTACGATTTGCTGAGTCGGAGTAGTGGTCTATGCGTTTCTCCAAACAAGTCACTCGACCTAACAAGTCGCTGTAAGTCCCCAGACTTGTTGCCACACGACTCTTCCAACTGAAATGGAGAAACGCCTTGAGTTCATCTGTAGAAACTCCCACGCAATCTATTGCGCCTCAGTCGCCGCACCACGAGCGTGAAAGCCGCTTTGCCCTGGTTAAGGAGGCCCTCTTTGGCTCCAAGCAGGATTTCACTGCCGTGTCCGTGGACCGGGCAATCTTCCTGCTGGCTGTGCCCATGGTTCTGGAAATGGCCATGGAAGGCCTGTTCGCCATCGTGGACACCTTCTTTGTCGCCCACCTTGGAGCCGATGCCACCGCTACCGTTGGCATCACCGAAGGCATGCTGACCATGGTCTACGCCATCGCCGTGGGAATGAGCATGGGTACCACGGCCGTGGTGGCGCGCCGCACCGGTGAAAAGGACTCACCAGGAGCCGCTCGAGCCGCGGTGCAGTCCATCATTCTCGGCATTGGTGTCTCGACACTGATCTTTGCCTTCTGTTTTCCGTTTGCACCGAGGCTACTCGCATGGATGGGAGCGAGTCCCGGCATTCTGCAAGTGGGATCTACGTACACCCGGATCATGCTGAGCGGTTCAGGAGTGATCTTGATGCTCTTCCTGATCAATGCCGTTTTCCGTGGCGCCGGCGACGCCGCGGTCGCCATGCGTGTGCTATGGCTGGCGAATTTCATCAACCTCTGTCTGGATCCCTGTCTCATCCTGGGGTTGGGTCCATTTCCTCGGCTCGGCGTGACCGGAGCCGCTGTGGCTACCACGACGGGGCGCAGCATCGGGATTGTGTTCCAGTTCTATCTACTCTGGAGGTCGCGAGGACGCATTGCGATTCGGCGCGAACATCTGCGAATCGTGTTCAAGGTCATGGCCAACATTTTGCGCATCGCCGGGAACGGCGTACTGCAATTCATGATCGCTACCGCCAGTTGGGTGGTGATGGTCCGTATGATTCAATCGTTCGGAAGCGCCGCCACGGCTGGATACACGGTGGCGGTCCGCATCATCTATTTTTCCATCCTGCCGTCATGGGGCTTGGGCTCAGCGGCTGCAACGCTAGTAGGACAAAACCTTGGAGCCAAGCAACCGGATCGGGCGGAGCAGTCTGTTTGGCGTGCCTCATTTTTCAACATGCTCTTCCTGGGAACGTTATCGCTTGTGTTCCTGTTTTTTGCTCCTCAGTTGATTGGGATCTTCAGCCGTGATGCGGCGGTGATTTCGGTTGGTGCCAGTTGCCTGAGGATCATCAGCGCTTGCTATGTTCTTTTCGCCTACGGAATGGTGATTGTGCAGGCGTTCAACGGCGCTGGAGACACCTTGACACCAACCGTCATCAACCTGGCGTGCTACTGGGTCGTGCAACTTCCACTGGCATTCCTGCTCAGCCGCCGCTTCCAACTTGGCCCAAACGGCGTTTTCTGGGCCATCTTGGTCGCCGAAAACCTGCTCGCTGGCGTGTCGATATTCGTATTTCGTCTGGGAAAGTGGAAGAAGAAAGTGGTCTGACATTAGAAGTAGGGGCCGGCTCAAGGGGCACAGTCCGTCCGTTTGCCAAGCGCAAGCGTACAGAAGAGGCTCATGCGTCTGTAGCATGTCGGTCCTCGGCAATCACCACGACTTCCTTGCCCATCTGCCGCCCGACTTCAATGCAAGCCGCAACGGTAGCGTCATTTGTCTCACGTCCGCGCACCAGTTCCAGCCGTTTGTCCGCAAAGCGCATGCCCAGGATGTTCTCGGGCCGGTAAGTAACGGACGCGATCTCGGTGACACTCAAAGACGAAGTGGTACAGGCCAGGATGGTGTGCGGGCGGGAAACTTTATCGAGCAAGGTGATGATCTCGAGCTTTGAATCCATTTCGTCCGGCACGGCTTCAATCACTAGATCTGCCTGACGCGCAGCTTCTTCTACCGTGCCAGCGTACTCTAAAAGCCGAAAGGCTGAATCGGCATCGTTTGATGAAAGCTCGCCGCCCTGGACAGCCTGGTCAAGGCTCTTGCGGATTTCGTTTTCAGCGTTGCGCAGGCTGGTGGGGAGAATGTTTTGGAGGATGGTGCGATAGCCGCCACGAATGGCCGCCAGCGCGATCATCTGGGCCATGGCCCCGCCGCCGATGACGGCCACGGTGCTGATCTCCGCCATGATGGGAGAGTCTAGCCCTTATCGAGGGTCGTCATCATGGCTACATAATTGGGATCGGCCTTGCGCATGTAGTCGGCGAGGCGCTTCCGCTCTTCTTCCGTCATGCTGGGAACTCCGGCCTGGATGCGCCGCAGCGTGGCGGCAATGTCGTCAACATAGTTCATCATTCGAATCAGCTCACCGGTCACGGGCATGCGATGTATGACTCCTTCGTACTGAATATCCATTGTCAATTCTTCGGCGGGATTAGTAAAGCGCCCGACCACGCAACCTCGGGATGATAAAGCACGGCAGAACGAACCGAAAATCGAACGTAGAGACGTGGCACTGCCACGTCTCAAATGCTGGGCGCTAAGATCGTCCTCTGGGTTTCCCGATGTTTTCAATCCGGTGCCATTAGTTCCAAGCAGCATCTTCGCCTTGAGAGTGAGACGCGGCAGTGCCGCGTCTCTACGGGACGCGTCCATCGCCGCACAGCGTCGCTAGGCCACAAACTCTTCGTTCGTTGCCGCCTGGCCTTGCTGTCGGGCCGGCGAAGGCATACGATCGCACACGGTAGCCAGGGCAGCCAGTTTCTCTTCAAGCTCGCGAGTGAGCGCGCCTTGTCGCAAACGCCATCCCCAGTTGCCGGATGGTTCCGAAGGAACGTTCATTCGCGCTTCACTTCCCAGGCCCAGCACATCTTGCAGAGGCACGATGGCCATGCGAGCTACAGAAGCATAGGCGGCCCGAATGAACGCCCAGGGGACATCGAGCGCCGGGCCCATGTAGGCTTCGACAGCCTCTCTTTCATGGGGGCGAGCGGATTGCCACCATCCCAAAGTCGTGTCGTTGTCGTGCGTGCCGGTGTAGACAACGCAGTTCGGCGGATAATTCTGCGGCAAATAGATGTGAGCGCCGGGGTCGCCGAAGGCAAATTGCAGGACCTTCATTCCCGGGATTTGCAGGCGCTCTCGCAGGGCATGAACTTCCGGCGTGATCATGCCCAGGTCTTCGGCGATAAACGGCAGCTCGCCAACCCGCTCCCGCAAAACGCGGAACAGATCGTCGCGAGGACCTTCCCGCCAGCGGCCATGGACCGCAGTGGGCTCCGCCGCGGGGATTTCCCAATAGCTCTCAAAGCCGCGGAAATGATCCAGGCGCAGGATGTCACACGTCCGCAGAGCCCACGAGATCCGCTGTGTCCACCATTGGTAACCTCGCGCGCGGCTGGCTTCCCATCGGTAGAGCGGATTGCCCCAACGTTGTCCCGTGGCGCTGAATGCGTCCGGCGGGACGCCGGCAACCAGCGTAGGCTGAAGGCTCTCGTCGAGCGTGAAGAGCTCCGGGTTGCGCCACACGTCAGCACTGTCATAGTTGACGAAGATGGCGACGTCGCCCACGATGCGTATGCCGTACCGGGAACAATAGCCATGCAGCGCCCGCCACTGTTCGAAGAAAGCAAATTGGATGGCGCGTTCCACCTCGAGCTCACGCTGGTGCTCCACGCCGAAGCGGTGCATGCCCTCGGGTTCGCGGCGGGCCAGCTCCCGCGGCCACGAACTCCATACCGCGCCGCCATGGGTCCGGCGGATGACCTCAAACAACACAAAATCTTCCAGCCACCAGGCGCATTCCTGTTTGAAACGCTCAAAGCGGCTGCGGCCGTTGTCGTTTTTCTCCAAAAAGGTCTGGGCGGCGCGGCGCAGCAGCGGGAGTTTGCAGGCTTGGACTTCGTCAAAGTTGATCTTGTCTCCTGTAGGCGGCGGCAACGAGTGCCCGGGGTCGACCCAGCCATGCTGAGCCAGCCTTTCCAGACTGACGAGAAGGGGATTGCCGGCGAACGTAGACGTCGCCGAGTAAGGAGAGTTGTTCAATCCGGGTGGGGAGAGCGGCAGAACCTGCCACAACCTCTGCCCCGCCCGTGTCAGGAAATCAGCGAATGCGTACGCTTCCGGCCCCAGGTCCCCAATGCCGCCCCGCGAAGGCAACGACGTGGGGTGGAGAAGAATTCCGGCAGAACGTTCCAACGGCATATCACTCAGGGACCTTCAACCGCGGGACCTGGTGAGATTTTGCATTTCAGCCTGGTTGATTTTGACTTTGCCGTCTTTTTTGAGCCGGTTTTCCAGTTCGCTCATGAAGAGCTCCAGCGCCTGCTGGCGTTTCTGCTCGGAAAGCTGCTCCGCGAGAGTGTCGCGCTGCTGGACAAACTGCGGGTCATTGGTCGAGGGCTCCTGGCGCTCCAGCATCTTCGCCACCACACCCTTGGGGCCAAGGGGGATGGGGCCGCTGATCTCGCCGGGCTTCAGCGCGAAGATAGCGCCAGCCTGCCCGCTCATGGGGCCGAGACCCTCGACGTTGGAGGTTCGGCCGACAAGCTCACTGGTCTTCACCGTGGCCCCGGCTTCTTTGGCGGCCTTGGCCAAGTCGTGTTCGGCATGGGCGCGGTCCGCCAATGCTGCCAGTTTCCTCTGGAAAAGTTCACCCGCGCGCTGGGCCTTGAAGTCGGTGGTCACGCGCTCTTTGATCTCCTCAAACGACGGTGTGCGCGCTGGTTCGATCTTGGTGACTTTGAAGACCATGTAACCTTGGGTGTAACGGGCTATCTGCGCATCGGAATCTTGCTGGGCGGCAAACACCGCTGCCATGACTTCGGGGGAAGTTCCGACTCCAGGGAGGGCATCGGTTCTGCTGACTGGATTGCTCTGGACGATCTGTGCGCCGCTTTGGGCGGCTGCTTTTTCCAGCCCTTGTTTCCGCGCTATGTCGCCAGTCGTGGCCACTGCCTTGTCGAGGTAATCGCCAACTTCTTTTGCCTTCACCATCTGTTCAATCTCGGGCTTTACTTCCGAAAAAGGTTTCAGATGAGCTGATTCCTTCTCTTCCGTCTGGATGATGTGGAAACCGAATTGAGTCTGCACTGGATCGCTGATCTGCCCGGGGGCTTGGGCATAGACCACTCTTTCGAATTCAGGAACTGTCTGGCCTTTGACCACCCAGCCCAGTTCTCCACCTTTGTCCGCGCTTCCTGGGTCAGCTGATTCCTTTTTCGCCAGCGCGGCAAAGTCGGCACCCCCTTTGACCTGCTTGGCAATATCTGCGGCCTTGGCGCGGGCTGCCTCCACGGCTTTGGGATCGACCTTGCCGTCCGGACCAGGGGGCGGCATCTTGATGAGGATATGCCGCGCCCGGGCCCGCTCGGGCACGCGGTACGCATCTTGATTTTCGTTGTAATACCGCTGCAGGGCGCCGGCATCGACCGTGACCTTGCTCTCAGCGTCTTTATCGGTCATCAAGAAGTAATGGACCTGGCGCTTTTCCCCAATCATGTTCTGATAGCGCGCTTTGTTCTGGTCATAAAACGCCTTGAGTTCGGCTTCGGTGGGGTTGACCTGCTTCTTGATCTCCTCCAAATCCAGCACTGCATATTCGAACTTGACTTTGGTGTTCTGTTCTTTGAAAGCGCGCTCGACCTCAGCAGGAGAGACGTTCACGCCGGCCATGATGGTGTTGACGAGCTTGCGGACCAGCAGGCTGTCCTTCAGTTGGGCTTCAAAGGCAGGCACCGTCAATCCCCACTGGTCTGCCACGATGTTTTCATACTGCTGCTGGCCGACCCAATTGCCGCCCGGGAAAAAAGCGGTTTTGAGCTGGCCGTGCTCCAGCTCGTCGCGCACCTCCTGGTCAGACACCTTCAACCCTAAGCGCTGGGCCTCGTAGCGGACTTCCTGCTTCTGGATCAACTGCCTGACCGCCTGCTGCATCAGGATGGGCATGTAGAAGTCCGGAACCGGGCGTCCTTGGGTCTGGGACTGCACGAATTGGTTCACTTCTTCAACGCCGATATTGGTCCCTGCCACGGTGGCGATAACGCCGCTGCGGGAATTCACGTCAGCACCGGACATGAATCCAGGGATCAGGTAAACCACCATGCCCCCGCAGATAATCAGCAGAAATACGCTGAGAATGTATTTGGCAGCCTTGTTACCGCTTTGCAAGAACCGAATCATGTGTGGGAAACTCCAGGAAAAGATAAGACTCGTTCCATTATATCGGAGGAAGAGCCGCCTTGACTGCCGTGCCTGTAGTTCTTGGCGGTGCAGTTTGCCAGCAAGGATTCATCGCTGCGCGATGAACGTCTGCCTAAAGGCCCGCGATCCCGGCGTGCCGGGACTAGACGCTGATACTGTTAGTGGATCGGCTTTTAAAACCGACCCACTACCGGCCAGTCCGCTGGCAACGGTACGGCCATCCGGGCAATCCTACTGCAAGCAAAATGACGTTGGTCGAACATACGCGCGTGAACATGGTGGACGCCCCCGCCCCGGCTTCCCCAGGGCCTTCTACCCGCCGTTTGCGTGTTGCCGCGGGCGTTTTCTGCGCCCTGCTGATCATCTTTTGGTTCATCGCCAAGTATTTTCAAGTTCAGCAGGTGGAGGACCACCCGGTCTCAACGCTCGTGAGCTTTGCGCTTCTCTTCGCTCCCTACTGGTTCTTCGGCTTCGGTGCGGCCGAGTGGTTGCGGAGCGTTTTGCCTCGCGCACCCGGGCGGATCGGCGCCGCCGCCCTGCTGGCGTTACCTTACTTTGTCCTTGCGATACCGCGCGGTGAGTTTCACTGGACGCTAGCCGTCACGCTGGTTGGACTGGCTCTGCTGAGCGCCGCCGTAGTCGAAACATGGAAGAAGCCCGGCAACTGGGCCGACGTCTTCGTCCTGGCCACTGCCGGCCTGGTGATCGACCTGGGATTGCTCAACACGTCAGGGCCGCTGGCAGTGCCAGGCACGACTCTTTGGCCGCCTGGCCTCGGCGGATTCCCTAAGATGATGATGATGAACGTGGCGCTGTACTGCTACCTGGTCGTTAAGCCGCTTGAAGGCATCGGCTACGACCTCACGCCGCGCTTCTCTGACGTCAAGACCGGCCTGCGCGAGCTGCTTTTCTACATGCCCGTCGTGCTGCCTCTGGGGTTCTGGCTCGGCTTCTTGCAGTTTCATCCCGCCAGGCCACCAGTGTTCCTGGTTCCCGCGGCTTGGATTTTCACGTTTGCTTTTGTAGCCATGCCGGAAGAGTTGTTCTTCCGTGGCTTGGTGCAAAACCTGCTCGAACGACGCATGGCAAGAAACCTTGCCCTCCTGGTCGCGTCAATTCTCTTCGGCCTTTCCCACTTCAATAAGCACGCCGGCGGACAGTTTCTCTTGCCGATTGCTGGACACACCTTGCTTTTCAATTGGCGCTACGTCCTGCTGGCGACGATCGCCGGCATCTTCTATGGCCGCGCCTGGCGCGACAAGCGCCGCTTGTTCGCTTCTTCTATCACCCACGCCAGCGTGGACACGGTGTGGTCACTGCTGTTTAGGAAAGCAGTGGGCAGTTAGTACTTAGCAACTAGCAGTTAGCAATTGGCAATTAGCAGTTAGCAGCTGGCAGTTAGCAGTTGGCAGTTAGCGGTTGGCAGTTGGCAGTTAGCTTAGCGAAGCCACGCAAGAATGCGCGTCTCGCGAGTCTGGCTGGATCAGCTAGTTGGGCTAATTGCCAACTGCTAATTGCTAATTGCCGCGTGCATCACCGCGTTATAATCTCCACCGCTTTACGAACTCACCATCGAGGTCAATGGTCATGAAGCGCGGGATGATTGGTTTTCTTCTTCTCATCGGAATCCTGGCTGGCAGCAGCCTGGGACAAGCTCCCAAGTGCACCCTGAGCGCACATACGGAATACGACAAGAAAATCAAGGAGTACACCACAGAGCCGTACTTCATTACGGAACTCGTGGACCACTTACCGTTGAGCTCTTGCGTACCCGCGCCGGACGCATTCCTGCATCACATCGTCGGCGCGCCGGACGTGCTCGACTACACCAAGGACATCAATGCCTACATGCGCTTGCTGGCCAGCAAGAGCCCGCGCGTGAAGGTATTCAGCATCGGCAAGTCGGAGGAAGGCCGGGAGATGCTGGCCGTCGTGGTGAGCGACGAACGGAATCTCGCCAGGCTCGAGCGCTATAAGGAGATCACGAGGCGCTTAGCGGACCCGCGTGGTCTCAAGGAAGAAGACGCCCACAAGCTGATCGGCGAAGGCAAGCCCATCTATTGGGCTGACGGCAGCATTCATTCACCGGAAACCGGCGCGCCGGAAATGCTGATGGAACTTGCCTACCGCCTGGCGGTCGAGGAGACGCCTTTCATACAGAAGATTCGCAGCGACTCCATCGTCATGATCACGCCGCTGGTCGAAACCGACGGCCACGACCGCATGGTGGACGTCTACATGCATCGCAAAAAACACCCCGAGGATCCGCCGTACCCGCTCGTGTGGTGGGGACACTATGTGTCTCACGACAACAATCGCGACAACCTGGGCGTCACGCTGGCGCTTTCCCGCAACATGCTCAAAACTTTTCTGGAGTGGCATCCCACGGTGATGCATGACCTCCACGAATCCGTCCCGTATCTCTACATCATGACCGGCACCGGCCCCTACAACGCATGGCTCGATCCCATCGTCATCAGCGAATGGCAGCAGATGGCCTACTACGAGATTGAAGAGATGACCAAGCGCGGCGTGATCGGGGTGTGGACGCACGGGTTCTATGACGGCTGGGCGCCGAATTACCTCCTCTCGATCGCGAACAATCACAATTCCATCGGCCGCTTCTACGAAACGTTCGGCAACGGCGGCGCCGACACACGGGTGCGCACCCTCCCGGCCGAAAGCACGAGCCGCGATTGGTTCCGGCCCAACCCGCCACTACCCAAGGTGAAATGGTCGGCGCGCAACAACATCAACATGCAGGAAAGCGCCATCCTGTTCGGCATGAACAACGTGGCCAGCAACGGACAGCAGTTCCTCAACAACTTTTATCTGAAGAGCCACCGCGCGGTCGAAAAGGCGAGAAACGAAGGCCCAGCCGCGTGGGTTTTCCCCGCCGATGATCCGCGCCCCGCGGAACAAGCTGCATTGCTGAACCTGCTGGAGATGCAAGGCGTGGAAATCCAGCGTACGGACAAGGAGTTTCGCATCCCTGCTGCAACAGCAGAGGCCTCCGACAAAGGACGCAAGGGCGAGGATGCTGCTCCGGCTGCGAAGCCTGACAGGAAATCTTCTGACGCCGCCGACAAAAAGCCGGCCGACACGATCATTCCCGCGGGCAGCTACGTGGTGCGCATGGACCAGCCTTACAGCCGGTTGGCGGACGCTGTCCTGGACACCCAGTATTACAACCCGCGCGATCCGCGGTCGTATGACGATACCGGCTGGACTTTGGGCGCGCTGCGTAACGTCAAAACTTTGCGCGTGACCGATGTGTCGATTCTGGATACGCCCATGCAGAAGGTCGGTGACGTCACGGTTCCCGGAGGTGTTCGTGGTGAAGGTAATATCTATCTGATCAATCACAACACCGACAACACTCTGGCCAGTTTGCGGTTCCGGTTGGCCAGCGTCGCCATGGAAGCCGCAGAAGAGCCGTTTGAAGTTGACGGTCTCAAATTCAAAGCCGGGACGTTTGTTATCCGCACGGTTGACCGCAATCAACTCGATCAGGCCGCGAAGGACCTGGGGCTGAAAGTCCATGCCACCAGGAGCGAAGTGAAAGTCTCCACGCATCCGTTGGCAGTGCCCCGCGTGGCCCTGGTTCACAACTGGCAGAACACTCAGAACGACGGCTGGTTTCGCATCGCATTCGAGACCTTGCAGGTTCCGTACACCTATGTGGCGGACACCAAGCTGCGCGAGACTGCCAACCTGCGCCAGAGTTTTGACGTCATCATTCTTCCCCCGATGGGTGGAGGCGGTCCGGCCGGCTTGAGCTCCATCATCCGCGGACTTCCCAGGCGCGGCGATCCCATGCCGTGGAAGAACTCGGATGAGACCCCCAATTTTGTCGCTCCCGGCCTGGATTCAACCGACGATATTCGAGGAGGCCTGGGCTACAGCGGCCTGGCCAACCTGGAACAGTTTGTGCGCGATGGCGGCCTGCTGATCGCGGTCCAGACCAGCGCCGCCCTTCCCGTGGCCGGGGCTATGACGGACATGGTGAACGTTACCGACGCGCGCGCCATGCAGGCGCCGGGCAGCGTTGTGTTGGCAAGCGTCGACGACAAGCGCAGCCCCATCGCCTATGGCTATGACGACAAACTCTATGTTTACTTCCGGCAGGGGCCTGTAATTACCGTGAGCACCGGACTGGGTGGACCGGGAGGGCAGGAAGGCGCTGCCACGGGCCGGGCCAGCGGACGCGGTTCGATCAGCGATCCCGACGTGATCCAAGGGCGCCCCTACATTGCGCCGGAAAAACAGGTCAAGCGCACGCCCCGCGAACAGGAGCTTTACATCCCTGAAGACACGCCGGACGCCGCACGCTGGTTTCTGCCCGCGCACGATGCTTTCCCGCGCGTTGTCCTGCGCTTTGCTCAGGAGAAGGAACTGGTCCTGAGCGGCATGATCACGGGCGGAAATGAAATCGCCGAAAAGCCCGCAGTGGTGGATGTTCCCCACGGCAAGGGCCACGTTGTGCTGTTTGCGACCAATCCGATGTGGCGAGCGGAGACCATGGGAAGCTTTTTCCTGGTATTCAACGCCATGCTTAATTACGACCACTTGAGCGCCGGCGTTGCAGTTCCGGCAACCAAGACTGCAACGGCTTCCGCCGGGGCTGAAGACCAAGAGTAACCCTCAGGGGGCGCAAGCTTCTTCGCAGCTTGCGCCCCGCTCACACGGGGATGCCTGCCTTTCCTCTTTACTCTTTACATTTCCTGAGGATTCTTATTTTGCCTTTCGCCAGCACCTCTGATTGTCTAGGCATCAAACTGATCAAAATCCTGGATCTCCCAGGACGGTAGTGTATGCAGGAAGAAAAACGAAATCCCGTATTTGCTCTGTGGCTGGCCGCGTACGAGGAACAGCTGATTCGATTGGCTCAAGGAATCACTCAGGGGACAGGAACACCGGGGCAACCCTCCTTGCCCACTGACTCCGGTTGTACGCCCGAGGTAACCCCTGAGTAATCAGCCTATATGGTTGCCAGAACTTGGCGGTAAGTACCACAATTGAGATGACAACAATTTCCGGTTGTTTGGGTTTCAAGTGCCTGGGGACTCGAAGGGGTCCCTGCCGTTGAATCGGGTCATGCCGGCACGGCCTGGCATTGCACATTCATTGAATTGCATCAGGTGATACTCATGCTGCCAAAGAGAGTTGGTTTTCTTTTATTTGCATTTTTAGGGGTTTCATTCCTGGCGGGTTGTGGTGGCGGTTCCAATTCATTAGCGGGTCCACCCTCAGGACCCTTCAGCAACGCAAGCCTAAACGGCAGTTACGCATTTACCCTCAGCGGGACAAACACGGGAGGCTTTTTTGCCGTCGCGGGTAGTTTTCAGGCCAACGGCGCCGGCACAATTACCAGCGGGACAGAGGACATCAATAGCCCGGGTACCGTCGGAGTCCTGACCAACCAGCCCCTCACCGGGAGCTACGCGGTGCGCGCGGACGGCCGAGGCACGGCCACCATCACCTCGGGGTCCACTACATTTAATCTCGCTTTCGTCCTTATCAACACATCAAGCGGTCTGGTCATTCGCTTCCAAAACACCGCTACCGCCAGCGGCACTCTTGACCTGCAGAACGCGGCCGCGTTCAACCTGACTACGCTCGCCGGCTCGTTCGCTTTCACTGTTTCCGGCGTCAACAATCTCGCACAACCGGACGCCGTCGCCGCGCTAATCACGCTGGATGCTTCCGGCGACATCACCTCCGGCGTGCTCGACGAAAACAACAATGGCACGGTCACCCTGAGTAACACGATTCCCGCGACCGGCCTGGCGTTTTCTGTTCCCGTGAACGGGCGCAGCACGCTCACGGTTCCCACCACGTCCCTGGGAACCCTCAACTTCGCGGTGTACATTGTCGATGCCAACCACCTGAAGTTGGTGGAGACCGACGCCGGCTTCCCGCTCACGGGCGAGCCCTTCCGGCAATCCTCAAGCACAGTTACGGGGAGTTTCGCGTTCACGACTGCCGGCGCCAGCTTCGTCGGGAATGGCGCGTTCGTCTCCGGCGGAATCCTCAACACTGACGGTGTAAGCAACATCCTGGGTACCAGCGTAGTGGACGTGGACAGCGGGGGCGCCGTGGTCACCAACGCTGCGGTGTCTGGCACCTTCACGGTTGTCGCCGGCCGCGGGACCGCAACCATCAATGGCGCGGGAACAACCCACCTCGTTTTCTACCCTACGACCGGAGGCTTGCAGTTGCTGGGAATCGATTCCACGAATGTTGCCACCGGAGTTGCTTTCCAGCAATCGGGCGGGCCATTTTCCACTGGGTCGATCGCCGGGCCGTTTGGGTTGAACTACAGCGGGACGAACAGCGCCGGAGAGGTTGACGCCACCGGCCAGTTCAGCGCTTCAGGTACCGGCAGTCTCTCTGGTGCTCTCGATCTCAACAACGCGGGCGCCACCGCGGGCAATCTGGCGCTTACCGGAACGTATTCCGCGGCTGCCAATGGACGAGGCACAGGAACGCTCAACACCTCCGCCGGCCCCGTGAACATCATCTTTTACATGGCCAGCGGCTCAAGAGTGGTCTTTATAGAAGCCGACAGTTTCCAGGTTGCCTCCGGAATCTTCCTTCACCAATAGCGCTCGTTGTTAACGGCCAGGGCGGACCATGCTGTTAGCAGGTTCCGCCTTAGGACCCTCCGTCCGACTGCCCGGAATGGCCCAAAGAATCCAAAATTGGGTCTTTGATTTCCCGAGTCCATGGTTTATTGTGGCAGGCTTAAATCCAGGCGAGGCGCCGGAGAAGGAACGGGCGGTTATGAGATCTTCCTTTTGCGCATCTGTACTCCTCGTAGCGTTGTCTGTTGCCCTGCGCGCTGCTCCCCAGAGCGTTGTCCCATCTCAACCGTCACAGCCTCACGACGGCGCGTCTCAAGCGTTATCTCCATCGCTGACTGTGATTCCCGGCCCGCTGCGCTCTTTCCAGCGCATGGCGGGCATCAGCAGCAAAGCGTCGCCGGACGAGATCCTGTTTCTCCTGGCACACGAGATGACGGCCAGAGGTTATCAGGGCGCACGGCCCACCGAGTATCTGATTCAACTTCGCCTGTACGTACGTCAGGCCAGAGAGCTGGTGGCGTTTGCAGGGCCGGAATCCGTCATTCACGTTTCCAGCTGCCAGGACGCTTTACCCCTGCTGTCGCTGCTCGGCTACGGGCTCCGCCAGCCCTGCGGGAAGGACACTGCGGTCGAGGTCAGCGAATCCTCCAGGGCTTTCCTGACCATCAACTCCGGGTTTCCTCTGGCCGAACTGGAAGAAGCGTTGCGCGAAGGCAAGCCTTTCTCAATGCCTTATGCCTCATCACGCGTGCCCGTGTTGTTTGCGCTGAACGACTGGGCCGAGTTTGGCGACAACACGAAAACCAAGGCCAAGCAGCCCGATCTTATTGACATTCTTCTGAACAGCAAATCAGTGGCCCGTCTTTACTCCGCGCTGGGCTCCATGGACAGCGAGACCGGGATTGCGATTCGCAAGTCCATCGGATTGCCGAAGTTGGTCCGCTACGCCAATGTACTCGACTTTTACGGCAACCATCTCTGCATCCGCTCCGGCAAGGTGGCTGTGCCTGGAGGCCCGTCCGCAGAAGCCGGTTGGGCAGAGCTGGTGGGTGCCTCTCCTGACTCCCCAGGTGAATTTGTCAACCGGTTGATGACCCAGGATGGCGGCTGGATGGCGGCATATTTTGACGCTTTGGCCCACACCGGCCCAGAACAACAAGCCTACCTTACTGAGTCGCCCCGTTTGCGGCGCGACTACTTGGCGCTACGCAGCCACGAAGTGTCTCCAGGGGCGGCGCGCGGCATCCTGCGGTCAGGCGCGGGGTTCTGGTTGCTTGCCACCCGGTTGCCCTTGGAATCCGGTCATCTCTTCGTTCCCGGTGACCTGCAAGTTTGGAAAAACGCTTTTGAGCACAACCACTTTTCTAAACGGGAGCGGGAATGGGCCAAGCGCGCTGCCAGCTGGAACGATCCGCAACAGCTGCTGGAGGGGCTGTTCGCCTTATCGCGCGAGAGTCGAAAGGACGGGCCCCTGGAAGCGTACCTGATGGTAAGCGAAGTTGAGCGCAGGCGGCCGCCGCAACAACGCTTGAGTCCCGAGGTCGCCGGCCTGCTGGCGGAACGTTTTCCGCGCTTCGGTGACCAGTACATTGTGTTTTCCGAGTTTCCCGGTTTGAACGACCAATCCATCACCGCGTTTTTGAAGGCCGCGGATGAGCTCGATAATATTTCTGCCGCGACTGTGCGCGCGAACGCCATCGGCATTTTTCAGTCGGTTCTTGGCTTGTGGCAAATCCTGGCCCGGCAGGGCCAGATTTCGAGCACCGATCTGAATGACTCTTGGCAGCGCGCGATCACCCCGTTCGCCGGCGTGCAATCGCCGGTGCAGCTTTTTGACGCCGGCCACGCCTCGCTGCAAGCCGTGATGTCTGCGTCCGCAGGCCGCGCTGACCTTACCCAGGATGAACTCATCAGCT
The DNA here is from genome assembly GCA_035263765.1 of Candidatus Angelobacter sp. Classification (GTDB taxonomy): domain Bacteria; phylum Acidobacteriota; class Terriglobia; order Terriglobales; family Acidobacteriaceae; genus Angelobacter. The sequence continues at coordinate 54,029 of DATFQZ010000218.1, forward strand.
TGCTCGCCGGCCCCAACCTGGTCACTCCCGCAGCGCAAGAGACTAAGCACGAATTGGCGAAGAAGATGAGTTCGGTCATGGATGCGCAGCGCCTGGTCTCGCTCGACACTCTGTTCACCCTGGGAGCCGGGTTGGAGCAGATGGGCGAGGGCAAAGCAACCTCAGAGAACCTGTTGCCCCTGGCCACGCAGCTTCGCGAATTCGAGCTGCCGCGTCCGATCTTCAACCGCAACTTGGAGGACATCCAGGCCGGGCGCGAGAAATCCGATGTCCGTCACACCACTCTGCAAACCCGGACTGACATGCAGAAGATCATCAAGTCGGGAACTTCTAAGGAACGCGCCGAAGCCCGGGGACGTCTTGCGCCGTTTCTCCGCGACACGCTGGTGGGCCTGAATTACACCTACTACGATCCTCCGGGAGCGCAGATGCTGTCGAACGACGCGGTCTTTGTTCGTTCCCATGACTACACGGAAAAATCCGACATTCCCTGGGAGCAGCCCTGGAGCACGTCACGGCGAGTCACCGTGATCGGAGCCAACAGCGGCGGACATTTGGCCGGATCGCTGGCCGGACTTCCCTACGCGCTCGCGGAGCTCGAGCAGAATTTTATTGTTCCAGAAAATGTCCAGTCCCTCATTTGGGAAGACTTTGTGCCTACGTTGCTGACCAGCGCAGTCGTGCCGCGCTTCTGGGGCGTCACGCAGAATGAGCTTCACGCCGCTGCTCTCTATCAGCGTGCGGGAGAAGAACTGGTAACGGCCGCTGGCGGAGACGAACAACTACGCGGTAGGGTCCTGGAGATTCTTTCCGATCGCATGCTGCCGCAGCGCACAGCTGAGGTTGAGGCAGCACTTCGCGAGGGCCGCGCGGAGACTCTGATTCCGCTGTTGTTGCCGGGAGAAACCGCCTATCTCTCGGCCGAGTTCCGTCGCAAGTATCCTGACCAAATCCCTCTCCAAGGCCCCGCCGGGAAAGAGCTTGACACTCTTGTGCGCAGCAATCCCGCCGAGACCGGATGGGAAAGGATTACTGCGGACTTCGGCGTGCCTCATCCCGTGCTGGCACACACATATGCGCGTGAATTCCTCAGCATCAAACCGCTTCCCATGTTCATGGGATATTCCAGCCGCTTGATGGCCGAGTGCTGGGATTCAAACAATCTCTACTGGGCGCGACTGGCCGATGAGCAAGGCTATCCCCCTGTGACGCTGAACCGGCTGGCGCCGGAGCTGACGCACCGCATGGTAGAGCGGCTGTTCGCGACCAATCTGGAAGATTGGAAGGCCATCCCCCGCGCCATGCGCGAGACGGGCGACGAATTTCGTCAAGGCAAGCTGGTCCCGCTGCCCAAAGGCGGGACCGCCTCCTTGCAGTGACCGGGGCCCCCGGCGAGCGCCGGTTTTGCGCTGGCTGGGATGGAATGACCGTTGCCCCCAGCGAGCGCCGGTTTTGCGTTGGCTGGGATGGTGAGTGATCCGGGTGGTTAACCGTAAGAGAACTTGGGCCACATAGAAAAACAACGAGAGGAACCATGGCAACGCGACTGAGGAAATCCATCCTAGTGCTCTGGTTGTTGCTCTTTTCCTTGCCCGCACTTCCGCCCGCAGTGGACGGACGCGTGGAGGCACAGCAACAGCCGCAAAAACCCATGTTGCGGGTGGAAGTCAACCTGGTACAGCTCAACGCGGCCGTTACCGACAGCAAGGGGCATTACGTAACGGGCCTTCGTCCCAGTGACTTTGCCGTCGCCGAGGACAACATTCCCCAAAAGATTGCGTCTTTCGGCGAGGGCAACGAGCCGCAAAGAACAGTCGACGCTGTGACCGGCGAGGCCCGGCCGGAACCGAACCAGTCCGTACTCGCCGGCGCGAACGTGTTCGTGCTCTTTGATACCAGTAACTACATGTACCACAGCTTTGCGCTGGCTCAAGACGCCATCGCTGACTTCGTGAAGTCTCTCGACAGCCCGGAACGTGTCGCCTTCTATTCGTACAGCCGGAATCTCTACCGGGCAGCGGGGCTCACCGCCGACCGCGAGCAGGTTCTGCGGGGGGTGCGTTCGACGGTCGCCGGAGATCAACCGGCTCTGTATAACGCGCTGCTTTTGACATTGCGTGACGCCAGCCAGTTCCCCGGCAGGAAGGTCCTCGTGATCTTCTCCAACGGCCCTGATGAGTCCAGCATGGTGACTCCGGAAGACATTGGCGAGCTGGCCCAGTCAGAGGGCGTGCCGATCTACGTGGTCAGCACCCGCCATGCCGCAGTGGATCCGGTCTCCGCCGCCATCTTCCGGCAAATGAGCGCAGCCACGGGCGGCCGGGCGTATTTCACCAGAAGCTGGCACGATCAACGAGTCGCTTTTGATTCCATTCGTGACGACGTCGCCCATCTCTACACTCTCAGTTATTATCCTCAGCCCAATCCCAACCGGGGATGGCGCACGATCAAGGTGGCGCTGACGGGTGAAGCCGCAAAAAAATATCGTATTCGCACGCGAAGCGGCTATCGTCCTCAGCCTTTCCACTTCTCCAAGGAGACAGCGGGGAATCCGTAAGACGTTCGGCGTGGGTGGAAACAGCGGCCCATTTTCGGAAGAACACTCGGGCTCATGTTCGTGCGAAGCCGACGAAAATCTGTCATCCCGAGCGGAGCGCCGCTATCAAGAGGCGGGACATTTCCATGTCCCGCCTCTTGTCTCAGGAACCCAACTTCGATGCGGCGAAGTTAGAACCTGAAGTAAACGACGAACCGGCCATCACGACGGCACCACTGGTTGCCGTCCCAGGTCCAGTAATAACCGTTGAAGAATCTGCGCTCGCCTACGATAACCACCCTGTGGTCGTCGCGGTCAAAGAAACGCCGGTCGTCACGATCACGGACAAATCTCCGGTCATCGCGGTCGCGGTAGAAACGCCGATCATCGCGGTCGCCGTAGGAGCGACGGTCATGGTCACGATCATGGTCGTAATACTTGCCGCCGTCACGGTCCCCGCGTTCGTTGTGGTCATAGGGTTGGGCCGTGGCTAACGCGGACCCAGCCGTCATCAAAGCGCCGATGAACAACATTTTGAAACGATTCATAAGTCCTCCTTTATCCAGCCCAGCCCCGATCACCATTTGGTTGGCCTCAGGTCTGGTGCTTTTTCTGTCTACCGGTGCAAACCCCCAGCCAGGAACTTAGTCGGTTTAGTTTTGCAAAGTTGGGTTTGGGAAAAGCCTTTTAGTTGCAAAAAGATACGGGGTGGCAAAAATTGCCACCCCGCTTTTGTGCAAACCACAGGCCTATTCTTCGCCGGAAGCGCGTTTCACTTCGGCGGGCTTACGGTTCTTGAGCTCGTCGCGCAGCACCTCAATGGCTTTTTCAATCTGCGCGTCGCGGTGTGCGAGGAAATCCTCCGGGGTGTTATCTACGTCAACATCCGGCGGCACGCCATAGTTCTCAAGGTTGTAGCCCTTCACGTTCCACAAGCCGGTTCCGGGCGTGCGAATCGACGATCCATCCAGCAACCGGTATGCACCTGTTCCGATCACAGCACCATAGGTCGTCTTGCCTACAACTTTTCCCAAGCCAAGCGTGCGGAAACCGTCAGGAAAGACTTCCGCGTCGCTGGTGGAGCGTTCGTTTTCCATGACCACCATCGGTCCGAAGAAAGCCTGCTGCGGCCGCGTGACCTGCAACGAGTCGCGTTGCTTGGTGTATTGGTACTGGCGCTGGCTCAGGATTTCCAAAAGTTCCTGGTCAATGCCGCCGCCGGGATTAAAGCGCTGATCGATGATGAGCGCTTTCTTGTCGTGGTTTTCCACCAGGTCGCGCTCAAAGCGCTGGAGTGATGGGGCATTCATGGACCGGATATGCACATATCCAATCTCGCCGTTACTCATCTTGGCGACGATGGCTTTGCGGTCCGCGACCCAGCGCTCGTATTGCAGCGTGGCATACGCAACAGCATTGACCGGCCGCACTTTGGCGAGCCGTGCGCCCGCTAAGTCCGGCTTGGCGTTGACAGTGAAGTCGAGCTTTTCTCCGCGGACCGCGGTGAAGTATTTCCAGTAATTGTCTCCCGCCTTCAACTCGTGACCATCCACGGCAAGCACGTAGTCGCCTACGTTAATGTCCACGTAGTCCTTGTCGGCCGGGCCATCCTTATAGATGTAGGAGACTCTGTAGTACCCGGAGGCATCGGGTTCAAGTTCGAACCCCGGAAAACGCGTCTGCGCCATGTGGTCGCGTTCTTCAGCAGTGGGTGTGGCGCTGATGCCAGTATGCGACGCGTTGAGTTCACCAATCATCTGGCTGACCACGTTGTGCATCTCTTCCTGGTCCGCCACGTTTTCCATCAGCGGCTCATAGACTTCTTTGACTTTGGCCCAATCCACGCCATGCATGTCGGCGTCATAGAAGCGATGCTTCATTACGCGCCAGCTTTCGTTGAACACTTCCTTCCACTCTTCGTGGTGGTCTACTTCGACGCGCGCCGTGAAGTTGACCCGGCGGCGTTCGAAGTTGCGTGCTCCTCCTGCAGCAGCACCGCCGCCGGCACCGCGGCCTCCGCCAGCCGGACCTGCTGCCGGACCCAGCTCAACGAAATACAGCCCTTCGCCTTCCATGAAGAAAATCGAGCGGCCGTCTTTGGAGAACTTCAAGGAGCCGATCTGCCGCCCGCCAAAGCCTCCTCCCTCACCTTCTTCACCTTCGCCGCGCGATGACGTAGCGATCGTGGTGGTCTGGATGCCGTCTTCCGGGATGGTGTACAGCGTGGAAACTGCGCGGCCGTCTTCGTCGGCCACGGCAACAAAGGCATAGGTACGGCTGTCGGGTGAAACCGCGGCAGTGGTGATGTTGTCGCTCAGGTGGGACACCTGGCGCGAACGTCGAGTGATTCCGTCAAAGTCAATTTTGACGTCGGGCTTGGCGGCCTCGCCGCGTGCTTGCGCCGTGCGCTGGCGGTCGAGTTTCTCCGCGGCCTGGGCTTGCTCTTCATCATCTACGCCACGGTCGGTGGGGTTCTTTTCTTCTTTGGTTAGAGAAACGCTGTAGAGCTGCACAAACGAACGGCGCAGTGTAGCACTGCCAGCCTGCGCCAGACCGGCCAGGAAAACCAGACGTTTGCCATCCGGAGTCCATACTGGCGAAGTCTCGCTGAACAGCAGGTCAGGATTGCCGACACGTTTTTCGCTGCCGCCAGTAGACGGAATGATGTAAACGTGGGGACGCATGTCAGCGTCCAGCCGCGAGTAAGCAATCCATTTGCCGTCAGGAGAAAATCTTGCGCCTTGGATGTTGCCGGCTTCGCCGCTGGCGATTACCGTGGCTTTGCTGGCGTCCAGGTCGAAGCGGTACAGCTTGTGGTCAGAACCGGAATAGATCAGTGCTTTGGAATCAGGCGCCCACTGAATGTTGGACTTTTCGCCGTCGCCTTCGGAAAGTTTCTTCAGGCCAGTGCCGTCTTCATGAGCCATCCAAACTTCCTCGCGGCCCGACTTGTCGGATATAAAGGCGATCCACTTGCCGTCCGCCGACCAGGCCGGTCCGCCTTCGCGGGAGAACGACTGGGTCACGCGCTGGATGTCGCCTCGGTCGGCAGCCACGGTGAAGATCTCGCCGTGCACCGAGACCGCCGCGCGTTTGCTGCTGGGCGAAAGGTCGTAGCCTTCTGTCTCGTTACGGACGGTGATGGTTTCGACCGCGTTCTCCTTGTCGTCGGACAGAATATCGATCTTGATCGGCGTGGACTTGCCGGTCTTGACGTCAAGTTTCCAGATGCCGAAGTCCTGTTCGTACACGATGGTCTTACCGTCGCTCGAGATGGCAGGGAAAAACAGACGGCCGCTCCCGTGGTGCGTCACCTGCACTGCCTTGCCGCCGCCTTCAGGGATCTTCCAGATGTTGTTCGTGCTCTTCAGAACCTCCCGGCTCCCGGGCTTGATATGGCTCTCGTCGGGCAGGCGATCGGACACGAAATAGATGAAGCCGTCCGAGGCGTACATGGGCCAGAAGTAGTTGCCCTTGTAGTCGCCGTCAGCGAGATGAGTGAACTTCCTGGATTTCACATCCATCAGCCACAAGTCGGCGGCATAGCTGCCACGATAATGCTGGCGCCACCACACCATGGGATGGCGATTGAAAACCAGCTTGCTTCCGTCTTGGGAGTAACTACCCCAGTAACCCCAGTCCGTGGGGACCGCTTGCTCCAGCCCGCCGGCTAGTGGGACTTCATACAGATTCGGGATTCCGGGATACATCAAGCCGCGTGAAGATTGAAACAGAATCTTCTTGCTGTCCGGAGTCCAGCCGACCACTATGTCCGCGGCTGAGTGGAAGGTCAGTTGCTTTGCTGGGCCGCCTGCGGAGGAAATCACAAATACGTCGTAATTGCCGTAGCGGTTTGACGAGAAAGCGATCCACTTACCGTCGGGCGAGAAACGCGGATAGACGTCGCGCGCTTTGTGGACGGTCAGGCGCTGCGGATTGCTGCCGTCCTCGTTGGCCACCCAGATGTCGCCCAGATAGCTGAACGCCACTTTGCCGTTGTGATAGTCGGGATTCCGCAACAACTTGACTTCCGCTGCGGCCCACGTGGTGAAGAACAACAACATGGAGAGAACGTACTTCTTCATGGCAGCCTCCTAATGCGGGAAGAATCTGAAAATGGCTCTGCGAAGAAAAGCACGAGTCTGCGCGAAGCGCGACGCCGATTTCTCAGGCGGACGGAAGTATAAGCACTTGCCAGCCGTCCTGCCAGCGGTTTTACGATTCTTTACCGAAGCTGGAACGACCGCCTTCCGACACCCATGTGCGTGAAACCGGGGGAAAGAGGTCTCAACCGCGAGGCGCGGAGGCGCGGAGACGCGGAGGAAAGTACGGTTGCGTATTGCAACGGACGATTTTGGGACACAATTGCCTGCGGCACCGATCTGTACCACCTTCTCAGCGCCTCCGCGTTTACGCGGTTGAGCCGTTGGCGGTGGATCTTCGGCTGTGCGTCGGCCTGCCTCGGGGAATCTACCTATAACTTGACCCGGCGCCGCCACACGGACGACACTGTCTTGGGAAATCTATGGGCATTTCGATCAAGGGCCGCCTGACTCAGCCGCTGATCCGCGAAAATGGCGGGCATCGCGCCGCAACCTGGGATGAAGCTCTGGAGCGCGTGACCCAGGCTTTTCGCCGATCGATCGCCAAGAACGATCCCCGCAACTTCGGGATGTTCAGTTGCTCGAAGACCACCAACGAGCTGAATTACGCCGCCCAGAAATTTGTTCGTTCCATCATGGGAACGAACAACATTGACAGCTGCAACCGGACTTGACACGCCCCCAGCGTCGCCGGTCTGGCGACGGTTTTCGGAGCCGGTGGGGGAACGAGTTCGTATCGCGAGATCGAAGAGACGGACGTCATTCTACTGTGGGGCTCGAATGCCCGTGAGACCCATCCGATTTTCTTTCATCACGTGTTGCAGGGCGTGCACAAAGGCGCCAAGCTGTATGTGATTGACCCGCGGCGCACCAGTTCGGCGCAGTGGGCTGACGTCTGGCTGGGCATCGACGTTGGGTCGGATATCTCGCTGGCCAATGCCATGGGCCGCGAGATTATTGCGGCTGGACTCGCCAACAAAAAGTTTATCGAACACGCCACCAGCGGTTTCGAAGCGTATTGCGCGCACGTGGAGAAATACTCACTGGACCGCGCGGAGCGCGAAACCGGAGTGCCTGCGGAAGTGATCTGGCGGACGGCGCGCGCTTACGCGCGTGCCCCGCGCGCCCAGCTCTGCTGGACGCTGGGCATCACGGAACATCACAACGCCGTGGATAACGTGGTCGCGCTCATCAATCTGGCGCTGCTCACCGGCCACGTCGGCTGTTACGGCAGCGGCGTGAACCCGCTGCGCGGTCAGAACAACGTGCAGGGCGGCGGCGACATGGGCGCCATCCCGGACCGGCTCACCGGCTTCCAGCACGTCGAGAATGACGAGCTGCGTGCAAAGTTCGAGCGTGCCTGGGGAGTGAAGATCCACCCCAAGAGCGGTTGGCACCTGAGCGGGATGTTCAGCGCCATGGAACGCGGCGAGCTGACGACGCTCTATGTTCTCGGCGAAAACCCTGCCGACTCGGAAGCCGATCGTCATCATGCGCTCAAACTTCTTGGCGGGCTCGAGTTTCTGCTGGTCCAGGACCTCTTTTACACCAAGACCGCCGAGCTTGCCGACGTGGTTCTGCCCGCGGCGGCGGGTTGGTGTGAGAGCGATGGCACGGTAACTTCGAGCGAGCGCCGGGTACAGCGTGTCCGCCGGGCCGTGTCGCCACCGCCGGGCGTGCGCGACGACACGGAAATCATCTTTGATCTCGCTCGCCGCCTTGGCCACGATTGGGGCAAGCCGGACGCTGAAAGCATCTGGTCCGAGCTGCGGACTGTGAGTCCGATGCACGCCGGCATGAGCTATCGTCGCCTCGAAGAGCTGGGAGGCATTCAGTGGCCGTGCTATGACGAATCTCATCCCGGCGAGATGTATCTGCACGGCCGTTTGTGGGCCGATCCGCTCATCGGTCCGCGCGCGCCGTTTTCTTTGGTGGAGTTTGAGCCGCCGGTCGATCAGCTCGACGATCAATACCCCATCCGCCTGACCACGGGCCGTAGACTCGACTCTTTCAACACTGGAGTGCAAACCGAGCGCTACGACTCGCCGCTGCGCCGCGAAGAGGCGCTCAATCTTTCTCCCGAAGACGGCCAGCAATACCGTTTGCGCGAAGGAGAAAGAGTTCGAGTGAGTTCGCGACGAGGATCGGTGATCGCGCCGGTTCGATTCGATCCCACACTGCGCCCCGGCCTGGCGTTCTTGACCACGCATTTTCACGATCAGGTGGCCACCAACGACTTGACCATTGACGCCGTCGATCCCAAATCGGGCACGGCGGAGTTCAAGGCTACTGCCGTCAGGATCGAAAAGTGTCGTTAAGAAGTACGCGTTAAGAAGTATGCGTTAAAAGAAGTAGACCGGGAGACTAATTGGACCTTCATCTCGCCAGCGCGCAACCCACGAGTGAAGAACGTGCTGCAGTCGATTCCGTCCTGGGTGCGCCTCAGTCCGGATGGGAAGGGGGCGTGCGCCAGGCTGCGGTCGACACGCGCGCTGCGTTCGGCGGCCACAAAGCTCGTTCCGAGCGCCATCGCCTGCTGCCCGTGCTGCATGCGATCCAGAACCGCATTGGCTGGATCAGCCCAGGCGCGCTCAACTACTCCGCCCTTAGGCTCGATGTAGCACCGGCGGAAGTCCACGGCGTTGCGTCATTTTACGGACTGTTCTCGCTCACTCCGCGCCCGACCGTTGTGGCCCATGTCTGCGATGACATCGCCTGTCTTACGCGTGGCGCGGATCAAGTGTGCCGCGACCTCGAGACCAAATTAGGTCTTGCGGGCTCGCCTTGCCACGGCGGCAAGGCGATATGGCTGCGCAGTCAATGTCTCGGCTTGTGCGAACGGGCCCCGGCTGCGCTCGTCTCCGCGGCCGGAGCCAAAGCGCGGGAGCACGTGCTTGCGCCGGCCGCCCCAGAATCCATATCAGCCCTGGTCAAAGACGCGGTCGAAAACCACCTGCCTTCTACTCCAGACGTGCTGAACCCGCGCGTTTCTGTGCCGCAAGCTGGATTGGCTGACCCCAGCGGGCCAAAACCAAGCCTGCCAGGGACCCAACGCTTGCGCCTGCTCGCCCGCGTAGGAAAATCGGATCCCGTGAGCCTGGACGACTACCGGCATCTTGGCGGCTACGAAGCTTTGCACAAAGCCCTCGAGATCGGACCAGAAGGCGTGATACGCGAGGTAGCCGCGTCGCGACTGCTGGGCCGCGGCGGCGCGGCGTTCCCGACCGCGAAGAAATGGGAGGCGCTGCACACGCAGCGCCATCTTCTTCGAACTGATCCCAAGCGTAAACACTTCGTGGTCTGCAATGCCGACGAATCCGAACCTGGGACTTTCAAAGACCGTGTTCTGATGGAAGCCGATCCGTTTGCGATTCTGGAAGGCATGACCATCGCCGCGGTGGCAACCGGCGCGGAGCAAGGTTACATCTACCTGCGCGGCGAATATCCTCTCGCTGCCGAGCGCATGGCGCACGCGATTGAAGTGGCCCAACAGAACGGGCTGCTAGGTCGCGACATTCTTTCTCGCGGCTTGAGCTTCAACGTTGAGATACGGCGCGGCGCCGGCGCGTACATCTGCGGCGAGGA
>DATFQZ010000219.1:0-14037 GCA_035263765.1 Candidatus Angelobacter sp.
TCGACCCTAACAGCACGACCGTGGAAATCTGGATACAAGCGGCAAACCCAGGCCAGCAGCTGCGCCCGGGGATGACAGCACAGCTCTCGATCGTGGCGAAGACAGTGGAGGACGCTTTGGTGATTCCAGCTTCGGCCCTGCTCAATGCCAATGGTGACGGCGCGCAGGTCATGGTCATCGACTCCCAGGGGAAGGCAGTGACGAAGGACGTCAAGACTGGTATCCAAAACGGGCAAGAAGTCGAGATCGTCGCCGGACTCAACGCCGGCGAGCAAGTCATCAGCCAGGGCGCGTACGGGCTGCCAGACAAGACCAAAGTCAAGGTAGAGAAGCCCAACACCGCGAGCAGTGAAGGCGATCCCAAAGAAGACAAGGCCAAGGACTGACCTCATGGCAGACGAACCCAAGGTCAAGAACGGAGTTGAGGTTCGAACGCCCAGCGCTCGCAACTGGCTGATCGACAACTCCAGGTCCGTGATCTTTGTGATCATCGCAACTGCGCTGGCAGGCGTCTTTCTGGCGCGCACCATTCCGGTGTCGGTTTTTCCGTCCACAGATTTTCCGCGAATTGTGATTGCCATCGATAACGGCGTCATGCCCATTGACCAGATGATGGTCACGATCACTCGTCCGGTCGAGCAGGCCGTAAATAGCGTCCAGGGGCTGGAGTCTGTACGTTCTATTACCAGCCGCGGCGAAGCCGAAGTTGATCTGTATTTCAACTGGGGCGTGGACATGTTCCAGACGTTGCAGCGCGTCGACTCGGCGCTGGCTCGGATTGAAACCGAACTTCCGCCGGGGACAAAGATCCAAAGTCACCGGCTGACCTTCGCATCGTTTCCCATTCTTGGCTATAGCCTCACGTCTGACCTTGTTTCTCCCACGCAGTTGTGGGAGATGGCGACGTATGACATTGCACCGCGACTGAACCGGCTGAGCGGGGTGGCAACCGTGCTGGTACAGGGTGGCAAGGAGCCTGAAGTCGAGATCGCGCCGGATGCAGCCAAGCTGCTGCAGACTTCGGCGACCATCACCGACATTTTGGACGCCGTCCGCAAGACTAACTTAATCGATTCTCCGGGACTCTTTGAGAGAAATCATCAGCTGGTTCTGGGGCTGGTCAACGCTCAGGCGCGCACACCGGAAGAAGTGGCGCGGATCGTGATCAAAAGTACGCCGGCCGGGATCCCGGTGCGTATCGGCGACGTGGCTTCGGTCCGCTCCGCGGTCAAGCCTGTCTACACGATTGTCCGTGCTAACGGAAAGCAGGCTGTGCTCTTGAGTATCAACCGGCAGCCGGACAGCAATACAGTCGCCGTCGCGGACGAGGTACATCGCGAGATTGAAGATATCCGTCGCACTCTGCCTCGCGGAGTCCAGATCGAGCCTTTCTACGACCAGTCGGGCATCGTGCGCGACTCCATCAGCAGCGTGCGCGATGCCATCCTGCTGGGATTGCTGCTTTCCGGTGTCGTGGTGATCGCTTTCTTGCGCGACTGGGGCAGCTCCCTGGTTGCGGGTCTGGTGATTCCGGTCACGCTTTTGGTGACCTGCATCGTCCTCAAGCTTTTGGGACAAAGCTTTAACCTGATGACGCTGGGAGGGCTGGCCGCGGCAGTGGGGCTCGTGATTGATGATGCCATCGTGGTGGTCGAGAACATCGTTCTGCATCGAGACGCCGGAGAAGGGAAACTCGAGGCTATGCGGAGCGCATTGTCCGAGGTTACCGCGCCCCTGATCGGCTCCACGCTCACTCCGATTGTGGTCTTTCTTCCTTTGATCTCCATCAACGGCGTGTTGGGAACATTCTTCAGCGCGTTAGCCGTCACCATGTGCGCCGCCTTGCTGACTTCGCTCGTTCTGGCGCTGACTTGGACGCCGACCCTGAGCTATTACCTGATCCGGCGGCCACGGGAAGCCGGTTCGCCCGCGCCAGCAAATGAGGTCGGTGACGTCGATCAGGAAATGCGAAAGTTGATGGCCGCGGAGGAAGCCTCCATGCACGGCTTCCTGGGACGCATCATTGCGTTTTACGAGCGATGGCTGAAACGGGCTTTGCAACACCCGCGATGGCTGGCTGTAGGATGCGCGGCCTTAGTGGTCTTGTCCTTCGTTTGCTACAAGTTTTTCCTGGATTCCGAAGATCTGCCGGAAATGGACGAGGGCGGTTTCATCGTCGACTACTGGACCCCGGCTGGCAGTTCTCTACAAGAGACGGATCGGATGGTCTCCAACATCGAGCGCATCCTGCACAGCACGCCGGAGGTGGAAAGCACCTCACGGCGTACCGGCATGGAGCTGGGACTCTCCGCGGTCACGGAAGCACATCGTGGCGACATCACCGTGAAGTTGAAGGCGAAAAGAGATCGCAAGGGTGATGAGGTGATCGATGATGTCCGCAGCAAAATCACCCAGGCGGAGCCCGGCGTGCTGGTCGAGTTTCCCCAGCTCCTTGGGGACATGATCGGCGATCTGACCGGTGAGCCACAGGACATCGTCGTGAAACTATTCTCCGCGGACCCCAAGCTGCTGGAGCAGACTGCGCCGCGCGTTGCCGACGCCATTGAGAATGCCGGCAAGGAGAAATCGGGCAAAGAGCACATTGTTGATGTCAAGAACGGAATCGAAGACACCATCAGCGGCCCAGCAACGCAGTTCAACGTGAATCCCGCAGTCGCGGCCAGGTCCGGCTTTACCGCCGAAGAGGTATCCACTGACGCACACGCTTTGCTGGAAGGTGTGGAGGCGGCAACGCCGCTGGTGGCTAACAATCGCGCCTACACCATTCGCGTTCGTTTTCCCGATCAGAACCGCGCGTCGTTCGACGCCATGAACAACACCTTACTTACCAGTTCCACCGGCAAGACCGCGACCCTGGGAACCTTGGCCGGCATCGTCGAGCTGCCCGGCCAGACAGAGATCCGCCGGGAAAATCTGCAACGCAAAGTGGAGGTTACCGCCAGGCTGGAGGGCATGCACCTGAGCGACGCCATGGACAGAGTGCAAAAAGCTGTGGCCGATCTCCATTTGCCTTCTTCGATACGGGTGGTCTATGGCGGCAAGTATGAGCAGCAGCAAAACGATTATCGCGACCTGGCGATCGTTCTGGCACTGGCCGTGGTCTTGGTATTCACCGTGCTGCTCTTCGAGTTCCGCAATTTCTCCGCGCCAGTCGCCATTCTTACCTCGGCTTTACTCTCTACGGCCGGTGTATTTCTTGCGCTGACCATCACCCGGACCACCATCAACGTGGCTTCCTACATGGGGGTCATCATGGTGATCGGCATCGTGGCTAAGAATGGCATTTTGCTGCTGGATGCCAACCAGAAGTTTCTGCACGCGGGCTTCGAACCGGAAGAAGCCATGATCCAGGCAGGGCGGCGCCGTCTGCGGCCGATCTTCATGACGGCGTTGGCGACCGTTGCGGGAATGTTGCCGCTGGCTTTTGCCATCGGCGCCGGATCGGAGATGCTGCAGCCGCTGGCGATCGCCGTGATCGGCGGGATTCTGATCTCGATGGTGCTGTCGTTGATTGTCACTCCGGCCGTGTATTTCTATTTGGGTGAGAGACAAGCCGCCAAAAAAGAAAACCTCGCCTAGCGGATCTGCCGAACCCTTCAAAACCGATAATGCACGCTGGTGCTGAACTGGAAGTTGTGTGTTGTATTGCCGTTGGAAAAACTGGTGATGAGCGGCGGACCCCCGATGAAATTTACGCGAACCCCTTCGCCGAAAACCACTGTGTCACCCAGGTCATAACGCAGAGCCCAGTGCTTCGACGGGTAGTACTCCACGACGCCTCCAAAATCGAGAGCGCGTTCCGTCAAACGGTCGACGCGAAGGCCGGAAACGGTTATAAAGGCGGTCCCAGAAGCGACCCCAGAAACGATCGTCTCTTCTCGCAGCTGGTTGGGGCGGCTGATGAAGCCCGGCCGCACCTTCCCAAAGAATCCAAAATGTTCAGTTCGCACTCCAGCTTTGCCTCCAAACAAACCTTGAGTGATGTGCTCGTAGCGATTGGCTGGTAGCCAATTGAATGCCGCATCCAGGGCGAAGTGGCGTCCGAAGTTAACGTCGCCTTCCACGCCCGGCCCGAAGTTTCCCGTTCCGTTGAAGCGCAAAGCGGTGAAGTTGCCGCCAACCTCAAAGCGCCCTGGGGAATCTTGAGCGCACGCCGGTGGACAAGCCTGAGAAAGGAGAACTACGAGAGTGGCGAGCGCGACGAAACAACTTAACGGTGAACACTGCAAATCAATCAGTCGCATAGGGAACGATCTCCTGTTCGAAGCGAAGCAATGCAGCCGTCTATTGATCGGTTACGGGCTCGGAAACTTGCGGACAATTAACCCAGGCGCGGAGTGAGACGCTACGCAGCCTTGAGGAATCCCATTATGGAACCTTTGTATCCGATAGAAAGGAAACGGTCTTGTGCTCCTGGTGCGCAGGACATGGCCGGTTGGTTTGGTTAACGCAATCGGGTTGATTTAGAGTAGCAACAAGGGTATAGTGCGGCGGTATATTCGCGGCGCGTTACATGCGACGCTTTTTTTCCATCACGGCGATTGCGGCGGTGTTCCTCTCCGCGCTTACGCCTTTGTTTGCCGCCGCATGCCCGCATGTTCAGCAGCCCGCCTGCCATCGGGTCCAAGCACAGAAACCGCACTGCGAAATGATGCACGACCATTCTGCGGATGCGGCTCTGGCGGAAGAGGAAGCCCCAGCCTTTGCTAGCAGTCCATCGGCAGACTGCCCCATGGATTGCTGCATTCCCGGCCACCCGACAAGCGCTGTGACCGTTGCTTCCGCATCAGACTCTTCACCGCTCGTTGTCCTTGAATACAGACTTCAGTTTGTTCCAGTCGTCTTCGTCCGCACCGGCTTTTCTTCACACACCGACCGCGGCCCTCCCTCCGCTTGATTCTCTTCGCGTAACCCTGAAGTAGGCGTCCCTCATTTCTGGGCGCCGAATTCATTGGTCGCCACGCGCCTCTCGTCTCTTTCGTAGGTTCGATGTCGCAACAGCTTCTTGCATTCGGGCTGTCACAGCATCGCGGTTTGTACCGGAAGAGCTGCTCAGCTCGAAAGAAAGGCAAGCGTAACTATGATTCGGAGACAGATTGGAGTTTTGAGCCTGCTGGTGCTGCTGGCGCCGGCGCTGGTCTATGCCTCAGTGTTTGGAACGGTCAAAGTCATTGTTCACGATCCGCAGCACCGCCCGGTGAAGGGTGCGGACGTCGTGGTGGGAAGCCAAACTTCGTCCCACAAGCTAACCGGAACCACGGGCGAGGACGGCGTTGCCACCATCTTGAACGTTCCGGTAGGCGAGTACCAGGTGAAGGTGCAGGCGAAGGGATTCGCCGTGGCGCAGCAGAACGTGGTAGCGATCTCTGACCACGTGCAAGAGTTGCACTTCGCTCTCGGAGTGGCCGCGCGGCAGGAGACGGTTGAGGTTTCCGGCGCGCCGGAGTTGGTGAACCCATCTTCGTCCACTCCGGAGAGTCTGGTCACGCGCGCCGACATTGCCCAGACTCCGGGCGCGGACCACGCGAACAGCCTGAAGATGATTACGGACTTCACTCCTGGCGCTTATGTCGTCCATGACCAGCTCCACGTGCGCGGGGGCCATCAGGTTACGTGGGCTATCGACGGCGTTCCGGTTCCCAACACCAACATTGCCAGTAACGTCGGCCCGCAGTTCGATCCTAAAGACATTGATTATGTGGAGTCGCAGCGTGGCAGTTACGCCCCGGAGTACGGTGATCGCGCATATGCCGTCTTCAACGTGGCCACGCGGACCGGGTTCGAACGCTCGCGGGAAGGCGAGCTGGTGGCCAGCTACGGCAGTTACAACACCACGGACAACCAGCTCAGCTTTGGCGACCACAACGACCGTGGAGCTTATTACTTCAGCGTTAATGGAAACCGTACGGACCATGGACTGGCGCCGCCAACCAGCGCGGTGATCCACGACCTCGGCTCCGGAGGCGGCGTGTTCACTTCGCTGATCTTCAACCGAACACCCAACGACCAGCTCCGATTTGTCGGCGCCGCACGGACTGACTACTACCAGGTTCCCGATTCGCTGGACGCCCAGCTGCTGGGCATCCGCGACCGCGACCGCGAACAGGACATCTTCGGCAGTTTTTCCTGGCTGCATACGCTGGGCCCGGGGATGGTCCTGACCATGACTCCGTCCTACCATTTCAACCGCGCCGCATTCGAAGGCCTGGGTGATCCGCAGGACCGCGAAGTCACCACCGACAACCGCGCCTCGTCCTACCTGGGTGGCCAGGCTTCGCTGGCGGTGGTGAAAGGACGTCACAACGCCAAAGTCGGCTTCTACGGCTTTTCCCAGTGGGGCAACACGTTGCTGGGGCTATTGGGGACCAGTGACACCGGGGACCCAGTCTCTTTCGGTCCAGTGCGCCAATCTGCCCGCGGTGATTTGGAAGCTGTCTTTGTGGAGGACCAGTTCAAGGCAGCGTCATGGCTGGTTCTGAACGGCGGCGTACGGCTCACGCGTTTCTCCGGGTTGATCACGGAGACTGTGGCCAGCCCGCGCGCGGGAGTCGCGATCCAGGTGCCTCGTCTGCACTGGGTGCTACGCGGTTCTTACAGCCGCTTTTATCAGGCTCCGCCGCTGGATACCGTCTCCAACCAATTGCAGCAAACCGTTTTCAACCCTGAGGGACTGGGCTTTCTGCCTTTGCGCGGCGAGCGCGACGAACAACGCGATATCGGCATCACCATCCCGCTGAAAGGCTGGGTGGTGGACGTGGACAACTTCCGCACCGGCGCCCACAACTTCTTCGATCATGACGCCATCGGAAACTCTAATCTCTTTTTCCCATTGACCATTGCTGGGGCACGCATCACAGGAACGGAGGTGGCTGTGCGCTCGCCTCGGGCTTTCAAAGCAGTGGATTTTCACCTGGCCTATTCTCACCAGACGGTCCAAGGTTCGGGCGCCGTGACCGGAGGCAAGACCGATTTCAGCCCGCCGGCCAACGCTCCCTTCTTCCTGGATCACGACCAGACCGACACGCTGGCCACAGGATGCACCGCGACCTTGCCCTGGAGAAGCTGGATTTCAGGAGATGTCCAATATGGATCGGGCTTTCTCAACGGTGACGGGTTCCAGGAGCCCACGCACTTGCCCGCCTACACCACTTTCGATTTGGCGGTGGGCAAGTCATTCGGCGAGAGCTGGGCGGTGAAGATCACCGGCACAAACTTGGCGAACAAACGTTATTTTGTTGACCTCAGCAACACCTTCGGGGGATCGCACTTTGCCGATCCCAGAATTATTTCTGTCCAACTGAAATACAGGTTCCATTATTGAAAAGCGGTTCCGTTATGCAGCGGATTTGCAGCAACAGAAGGTGCCCTGGGTGGAAGAGCGGCTCTTTAGAGCCGCGTAATGTGTTCAGAATCTCTCGGGCTTCAGCCCCTGTGACCCGTTTCCGCTGCGACTCCTTCACCACCGCGGGCTAAAGCCCAATTTCTTCTTACCTGAACGCGGCCCTCAAAGGGCCGCTCTTCCACCGAATTCGGATGCATGACGCTGGGGTCGCCCTCACAGCGGCGGAAAAGCCTCAGGTGGGTGGCGGTGTTTCGTCGCCTGCTCGTACGCGTAGGCGTACTTAATCAATGCGGGTTCGCTAAAAGCTCTTCCCAGGAAAGTAAGTCCTGCCGGCAGCGAGTTGTACGTAAATCCCATGGGAACGGTGATAGCCGGAAAGCCAGTTTGTGGCGAGAGGATCTGACTGTTGTCGCCCGCGGGACTCTGCATGTCGCCAACCTTGCGCGGCGGATTGCTCCAGGTCGGGTAAACAATAGCATCCACTTTGGCAGCCTCCATGGCTGCGAGCAGCGCGTTGCGAAAGGCTATCTTCTTCTCATTGTGATAAATATCGAGGCAGGGCGGGCTCTGCTCGGTCTCAGTTTTTTTCGGCTCGACGGCCGTCTTCAACCGGCTGTCGATGTAAGGCAGAAACAAGCCTGATTGCACGATCTCCGCCAGGGTTTTGTAGCGAGCATTCTGGGCGTGGCTCGCCAGATAGTGATTCACATCCGACTGAAAGTCGCCACACCAGATATTTTCTGTGAGCTTATCAAAGTCAGGAATCACAAAGGGATCGACAATTTCCGCGCCCTGGGCTTTCAGGTCGCGAATGGCGGCTTCCGTCAACGCCTTGACCTGGGGATCGATGGTTGGAGTGTCCATGTACCGCCTGAAGACTGCTATGCGGGCTCCGCGCAGACCATTCTTGTCAAGAAACTGCGTGTAGCTCTTCGGTATCTGTCCTTGCGACAGCTGTGTGACAGGGTCGGCTGGGTCGTATCCGGCAACAACGTCGAGGAGCCTGGCGGCATCTTCGACGCTTCGCGCCATTGGGCCGCCGACGTCGTTACCGATATACAGAGGAATGATCCCGTCGCGGCTGGTCAGACCCATTGTCGGCCGAATGCCGACCAGCGCATTGTGGGAGGATGGTCCGCGGATTGAGTTACCGGTATCCGTGCCAAGTCCAATCTCTCCGAGATTCGCCGCCACCGCGGCTGCGGTGCCTCCACTTGAACCGGCAGGCACGCGGTCCAGGTCGTAGGGGTTGCGGGTAATGCCCGCGATCGAACTCACTGTGACGTAAGGGCTGAACGCCCATTCCGCCATGTTGGACTTGGCCAGCACAATGGCCCCCGCATCGCGAATCTTCTTCACCATGGTTGCGTCCTGCGAGGGCACGAAACCCTTGAGAGCCAGCGAACCGCCCGTCGTCTGCAGGTCATTGGTGTCGTAGTTGTCTTTTACGATCACCGCGATCCCATGCAGGGGACGAAGTTTCCCAGTGCGCTTGAATTCCTGGTCGAGACGGTCGGCTTCCACAAGAGCGCTGGGGTTCACCACAACGAGGGCGTTCAACCCCGTTGACTGATCGTAAGCGCGAATCCGCTTCAGATACGCTTCCACCAATTGACGACACGTCACCTTGCCGGCGCGAATCGCCGCCTGAGTCTCCGCTATGGTCGTCTCGGTAACTTCAAATTTGCTGCGACTCTGAGCATAGACAACATCGCCGACCAGCAAAATAAAAGCACAGATGAACATCCAGCGATAAAGACGAGCAGAGAAAACCATGCCGGCAGCTCCTTAGGTCGGGAATATGAGTCAGCTATTTTAGCGAACACGAAGGCGATGCGCTGCTTACAAATTGAGTCGGAACATGTGGGTGGAGCAGAGCCTGCCCTGAGCAACTGAGCGAAGCGAAGGAGTCGAACGGGCCTTCAGGCCTGCGGTAGGGAGTTGCAGAGATCGGCTTTAGCCGCTGCGGTACTCCAGCCAGGTTCAAGGAAGAGTGCAAGCCATTCCTCAGCGGCTGAAGCCGCAACTTTGAACAACTTTGACGCAGGCCTGAAGGCCTGCTCCATCCTCTCGTTCGTTTGCTACGTATGGCATACATTCTTGGATTTATGAAGATCAAAAAAATTGCTCGGGTTTTTGATTCTTGCCGACAGAGAATCGCAAATGCGAGCAATCTGGCTTTGCCGTCTAATCGTAATTCCCATGAAAGCGAAACAGTCGCTTCGAGAAGGAAAAATGAAAAAGAGATTGCTTGCTATGATGGCGATCGCGGCCATGGCAGTTACCACGCTGGTCGCAGGATCGAAAAATCCCGTGGTGGGCGGGCAGGAAATGTTTCCCACCAAGAACATCATCCAGAATGCGGTGAACTCCGCCGATCACACTACCCTGGTGGCTGCGGTGAAGGCTGCGGGACTGGTGGACACCTTGCAAAGCCCGGGACCCTTTACGGTGTTTGCGCCGACGAACGACGCGTTTGCCAAACTGCCGGCTGGCACTGTAGAGGCCCTGCTCAAGCCGGAAAACCAGGATTCGCTTAAGAAGGTGCTGACCTATCACGTTGTCGCCGGCAAGTGGAGCGCCGCCGACCTAATGAAGAGAATCAAAGCCGGAAACGGTTCCGCGGAGCTGAGCACGGTGCAGGGCGGAAAACTCTGGGCTACGCTTCACATGGGCAAACACATCATGCTGAAGGACGAAAAAGGCGGTGAAGTCCTGATCACCATTCCCGACGTGTTCCAGTCGAACGGCGTGATTCACGTTGTTGACGGTGTATTGCTGCCAAACTAGTTCTCTCCCGCCATGTACGAGTCCTCCTTAGGTACGGGGTTGAGGCGCTCTTTGCGGGGCGCCTCTTTTTTGTGAAAGCGAGGCTATCACCCGGCGAATCGCGGCCTCCGGGGCCTTGTCGTCGAAGGTCGCCTAGCTGTGCTTCCGGCCATGCCAAGCTTGTTCCAAAGGTGGTCGAAGTCTGGAGGGAAGGCTTATCGCCCTTTACTTGGTTCGCTGCACCAGGTAGTGCGCCAGATCCTTCAGCGTTTGGGCCCGCGGACCGAAGGACTCGAGCGCGTTGCAGCCCGCAGTGATCAGAGCATCGGCCTCTGTCAGTGATTTATCGATCCCGAACAGAGCCGGATAGGTCGCTTTTTCCGAGGCTGTGTCCTTACCCGCGGTTTTGCCGAGCTGTTGTGAAGACTGAGTCACATCAAGGACGTCATCGACGATCTGAAAAGCCAGGCCGGCGGCCCGCCCGAAATCGCGCAGGCGCTGGATCTCAGCATACGACCCGCCGGCGAAGATGCCTCCGCTGACCAGGCTCGCGGTGATCAGAGCGCCAGTTTTCGCGCGATGAATGTACTCGAGCATGGAAGCATCCGGTTTCTGGCGTTCGGCCTCCAAGTCCTTCACTTGTCCGCCGATCATTCCGTCCACAGTGCCGGTACCGCGCGCGATCTCTTCAATGATCCTGACCCGCGCCTCCGCCGGACATTTCAGCCGGGCGAGCACCTCGTAAGCGTGAGTCTGCAGCGCGTCCCCGGCCAGGATGGCGATGGCTTCTCCGAAGACGACATGGCACGTCGGGTGGCCGCGGCGCAGATCGTCATTGTCGAGCGCGGGCAGATCGTCGTGAATGAGGGAATAGGTGTGAAGCATCTCCAGCGCGCTGCCCAGCTCTTCGATCCCTTCCGGCAGATGGCCTGCGATCATCCGGGCCGCTTCCAGGCAAAGGACGGGACGCAAGCGCTTGCCGCCCGCGAAAACGCTGTGGCGCATGGCTTGATGGATCGATTCCGGCCGCTGCGACGGCAAAGGCAGCAATTTCTCCAGGGCCTCGTCAATCTTTTGCCGGCCCTGTTCCAGGGTTTCTTTGAGCATGAAAGTTGAGTATAGCAAGCACTCTGCTGGTCGAGCCGGGCTACACCGCAGAACCATTGCGGGCGCCGGGACTGCATCCATTGTGGTGCATCGGCCGCCGGAGTACCAACGTACTCTTGTTTGTCTGGAGCATCAGGACCATCGTAGGGGCAAGCGTTTTAGTGCCCGGAGAAAGGCAATATGCAAGAACTTGTTCAGCCCCCACCGTCCGCCGTGGCGCGCAATGCCAAGCAAGTCTTGCGCTCCTTGATTCCATTCACTTTGCTGTTTCTTACAGCCTGCGCCGTCCAAAATACGTACCGCTTTACGTCCAAGTCGATCACCAGGGTCACCTATGATCCCAAGCAGTGTGTCGAATTGCCGGATGGCCGATACAAGTGTAAGGACGTGCTTTTCACCGTCTCCGCGATCGAGCCGGTCAACCCAAAGTAATACTGAGGCTTCGACTCAGGCCGCGTGAGAGTGCGGCCGATGCGGAGTGTGGGTCGCGGCCAGAACAATGGCCCGCACGTCGCCGCTGGAACAGCAATCAGCCGCACCGGCAGCGAGAGCGTTCGTCCACATTTGTTCGTCGGCCAGCCGGTGCGTGCACACGATGCTGATGGCCGGAAATTCCTGGTGCAAACTCTGGACATCCTCAAGTCCCGCGAATTCCAGATCCACGATCGCGGCGTCAGCGCCGTGCTGCGGTATCGAGCGCTTCAGATCTTCGAGGTCACGCGCAACGTTGACCACACGAAAATGGACGTGCAAAGACTTGACCAGCAACTCCGCGCACTCGCGGTCGCTTTGGAAGATAACAATGCTGAGGGGCTTCATGGCGGACACGACTTTCATCCTCATCTATCTTCTCTCTTTGAGGGCCTGGGGCGAAAAGTGGTTGCGTTTTCGCCGGGAATCGATGCTTGCGGGACGTCCCGCAAGAGTAACGAAACAACTTGACTACTTTCTGGCCGAGACCTTTTCCTGCGCAGGCTCGTAAGGTTCGGGTTGCAGTTTCCCGTTCTGCTTGAGGAGCACTTCCACTTTACCTTCCGCCTGTTCCAGTTCTTTGCGGCAGGCGGTCGAAAGCTGCATGCCTTCTTCAAAAAGTTTCAGCGCCTGCTCGAGCGGCACGTTGCCTTTCTCCAGCTCGCCAACGATTTTTTCCAGGCGCTCGAGACTGTCTTCAAATTTGGGCAAGAGCCGAAACTCCAGAAGCTGATTTTACTCCTTCGAAGGAAAGGCTATTCTGCTTTTTTGCAAAGATTTTCCTTATTTGTCCTTAAATGGTAAACGGAATCTGCAGTCCTGCCGTGCGACAATCCTCCTTCCACGCCTGATTCAAGTGACCCGCCAGCCGACTTTCGAAATTCGAAAAGCCACGCGCGCTGACGCGGCAGGTATTCTCGCCTGCCTGGCGGAGGCCTTCGGGCCCTACCGGGACCAGTACACGCCCGCAGGGTTTGCTGACACCGTGCTGACACGTGCCACTCTGGACCATCGGATGCAGTCTATGACAGTCCTGATTGCTGAGGACGGGGAAGGAACGGTCGTCGGAACGGTAGCTTGCGGCCGGGCGAGCCCGACGGAAGGGCATCTTCGCGGAATGGCGGTCCGCTCTGGGTGGCAGGGATCGGACGTCGCACAGCGGCTGCTCGAGCGTGCCGAATGGGAACTGCAGGCCGGAGGATGCTCCCGGATCACACTGGATACAACTGTCCCTCTCGAGCGAGCCATGCGGTTCTACGAAAAAAATGGATACCTTCGCTCCGGTAAAGTCACCGACTTCTTTGGTATGCCGCTGATTGAGTATGTGAAGGAGGTCGTACCGGCTAAGCCGGGTTAGGAAATACTGTGATCCTGTCCGAATCGCACTGAACCTACATGACACAGGGAGGAGACTTGGCTTCCCCTCGAGCTTCTTCGTCGGCTTACAACATTCCTAAACCGATTTAAGGCAAGGCGGAAGAGCTAGTCTTGAGCAAAATTGAACGCGAGCCCTCACACCGCCACTGCTCCGCCCATCCCGTCCAACACTTCCAGAGCTGACGAATAGCGTCCTAGCGGCGCGGCTACTTGGGCACCCTGAACCAGCCCCCGCACCTGGTGCAGCATTTCGCGGGCGATCTTGATGCCCTCGGCGCGAGCGGCGTCAGCACTTGGCGCGCGGGCCATACGTTCGATGATGGCGTCAGGAACGGAGACCCGCAGCTCATTCTTCATGAACTCGGCGTTGCGCACGCTCGTCAGCGGCCAGATCCCGGCCAGAACCGGGATGCGGTGATGCTCGATGCGGCGTAGGAACTGTTCCAGGAGCTTTACGTCAAAGACCGGTTGGGTGACGGCAAAGTCAGCGCCGGCTTCGACTTTGTATTCAAAGCGACGCACCTCTTCGTCAATGTTGACCACCCCGGGGTTGGCCCCCACTCCGATGGCAAATCGGGTGCCGCTGCCGATCGGGTTGTCGCCAATGTCCAGGCCGAAGTTCAGGTTGTGAACAATGTTCACCAAGCCGATGGCGTCAACGTCAAAGACCGCAGTAGCGTCAGGGTAGCTGCCCAGCTTGGGCGGATCACCGGTGATGCAGATCAAATTGTGGATGCCCATGGTGTAGCAGCCCAGCAACTCGGACTGCATGCTGAGCACGTTGCGGTCGCGGCAGGTGAAGTGCAGCGCCGTCTCGATCCCAGCCTGCTGTTGCACCAGGATGCAAAGAGCCAGGTTGCTCAGGCGGGCTGATGCGCGCGGGCTGTCGGGAATGTTGATAGCATCAATGCCGGCGGCCCTCAGGTACTTGGCGCCCTCCACTTCTTTGG
>DATFQZ010000220.1:0-16905 GCA_035263765.1 Candidatus Angelobacter sp.
ATGTCTTCGTCAGGTTGCGTCAGCCACGAGTTATCGGTGAAATCCTGGCGGGGATTCTCATGGGACCATTCATTCTGGGCAAGCTGCCGGAGTACACACAGCTGCTGCAGCTCGAGGTCGACGCCGCGCCTAAGAAGGCGGCGCTGGATTTGCTCTCCTGGCTGGGCCTGCTGCTGCTTATGTTTCTCTCCGGCGCGGAGGTCAAAGCCCTGTTCCAGAAACATGAGCGCAAGCAGATCGCCTGGCTCGCATCCCTGGGCACTGGACTACCGTTCTTGACCATGGCCGTATGCGCCTCGACTCTTCCCCTCGAGTGGTTTATGGGGGCGAAAGCCAATCGCATTTCATTGATCCTGGTGATGAGCATCGCCGTGGCGGTGACCTCCATACCCGTGATCTCGCGGATCTTTTTTGATTTGAAAATCTTGCACACGCGCTTTGCGCGGTTGGTGCTGGGTATAGCTGTGCTCGAGGACATTGGCTTATGGGCGGTTTTGGCCATTGCCACGGCGATGGCGTCTTCCGCTGGGTTGCCACAAAAGAAGATAGCCTTGCACATCGGCACGACTCTGCTTTACTTCCTGTTAGCTCTCACCCTGGCGCCGCGAGTGATGAAGCGCATCGCGAAATCGCGTTTCAATCTGCTGGCGCAAGCCTCGCCCGTGTCATTCACTTTGCTCATCGCATTGGCATACGTGGCGGTCGCCGGCATGCTGGAGGTCAATCTCGTCTTCGCCGCCTTTCTGGCCGGGTTCGCGGTGTCGCGTAAACGGCTGGGGCACGCGCTGGAAACGATTTCGAACTTTTCATTTGCTCTGTTCATTCCCGTGTATTTCGCTCTTGTGGGCTATAGCCTGACGTTCGGGAGGAGTTTTTCGGTGATCATGCTGCTTGCGTTTCTTAGCGGGGCTTGCGTGGTGAAACTTCTTTCCGTTGCCCTCGGCGCGCGGCTGGCCGGTTTCCGCGGACTCGACATCGTCAACCTGGCGGTGGCTACCAACGCTCGCGGCGGGCCGGGAATTGTGCTAGCCAGCGTGGCCTATGACGCCGGCATTATCAGCTCTGCCTTTTACACGACGCTGGTTCTGGTGGCGGTGCTCACCTCGCAGGCGGCCGGCGCCTGGCTGGAATACGTGCTGCGCCGTGGATGGAGCTTGCTGGATGGAGACAGCCCCGTTGAGGTCTTCCCCGCCAGCGAAAAGGCCCCCGAAGAACTCGCAGCATGATGGCGCAGGTACCCGATCACCCGGGTCCCCAGACCCCCCGCCTTGGCGGGAATGGAGTGATCATCCGATGACTCGATCACCCGATCGAAGGTACGTCCCGCTGATGCGGTCATGCCATCCCAGCGTGTCTTCGTCCACGAAGCTCCAGGCGTAGCCCAACCCTAACGAGAGTCCTGAAAGTACGGTAGCCAGAGCGCGAGAGCGTCGAGCAAATCGTGAGGCGCGGCGGCCGGCGAAATTGCAGAGTTCCATGCCGGCCATGCGCATGCCCGGCGTTCCGCGGCCGTAGACGAGAAAGATGTACTGGAACATGAGCCAAATGATGGTCCCTACGCCGAGCCCGCACAGCCCGGCCAGACGCGAAGCCGGCACAACTTCCGCCAATTTGACGAAGGTTACGGCAAACATGACGCCGGCAGCCAGGACGATGACCACATCCATCAATCCGGAAAGCGAGCGCTGCCAGAGTGACGCGGGTTGCGGCGGTAGAGGTTCGTCGTTTGCGCTGGGTTCCGGCGGCTCCAAATGAATGTCCGCAAAGTTCTCCAGCAGGTCCATTTGCTCGGCTACAGGCGCGGTTTCAGGTTCATCCAGGATGCGCGGTGTTTCCAGCACCGCGTCTGCCAGGTCGAGATCATCCTGCCTTGGCCGGGGCGCGCCGGCGGTTTCCAGTGACGCCTGTCGCGGAAAACGAATGACCTTGTAGGGTCGCGTCGAGGCTCTTCGGTCCTCCATGGTCGTCGTATCATCTTCGATCAGCAAGGCCGGCCCCTGCTCCTGCACAATAGCAGAGCTATAAATGATTGGTTCTTCGACAGGAAATTCCAACTCGAGCGATGCATTGGTATCAACGCGGCGGCGGCGCGCGCGGTGCTCCTGCACTCGCGAGATCACTTCGCGGTGCCAGCGTTCGCGTTCCGCGCGGTCAAGGACTTCTGTTGGGGAAGGACGGTCCGAAGAGCGGCTTCCAGCCGCTCCAGCCGTGGAGGCGGAAAGATCCCGCTCCAATAAGGCAGCCGTGTTTCTCCGGCTGTGCGCGCAAGGGTAGGGCTTACCGCAGACGGTACAGGTCATGAACGGGTTGTGAGTTCGCCAGAGACGGGAAAGCAGCCGGCGGTCGCAGGAGATGGCCTGCCTTTGCTTTTAGAAAACATGCCATGTTAACTTGCCATGGCAAACCTTACGACATGCGTTCCCAACCTCATTTTGTTATCACAGCGGTGGTGGTTTGTCATCTGTTTCCGGGCGCAAGCCCAGTGACAAGCCAGGCGCTTCCCGCAACGGCCACCACCGCGGAGCAAACCCAGTCTGCGCCCGCCGGCTGTCATTTGGTGCTGACCTCACCGCCGTCGGTTGGCGCAGCGCCAGGGAGCGCGCGCAAAGGCCAGAAGCCGGGGGGCGCGAAGCCTAAGGTCACAGTGAGCGAACAGCAACCGGTGGAAATCACGGCGCGCGAGTGCGAAAAAGCCGGGGATATCTACACGTTGCGCGGCGCGGTGGAAGTCAAGTTCGCCGACTATGTGTATCACGGCGACACGGTGACCTACGATGCAGCGTCCGGCGAAGCCAAGGCCACGGGAGGCGCGCGGCTCGACGGCGGTCCGCGCGACATGCACATCACCGCCAGCCACGCTGTCTACAACATTCGCAGCCAGACGGGAAAGTTCTACGACGTGTCGGGTACCACGGGCGCCCGATTCCGCGGCCTCAACGTCACCTTGACTTCCTCAAGTCCCATCGCCTTCACCGCGAAAATGCTGGAGCAGACCGGCCCCCAGGAATACGTGTTACATACCGGTTCCGTGACCTCTTGCGAGTTGCCGCATCCCAAGTGGAAGTTTCACGCGGCCAAAATCATTCTTCGTGTAGGAGATTCCGCCAAGGTGTACAACAGCACCTTCCGGATCAAGGGAGTGCCTATCCTGTACTTGCCGTACGCCGCACCGCCGGTGGAACGACTGGGACGGCAAAGCGGGTTTCTGATTCCTGTCATCGGCTCTTCCACCGCCAAAGGCACCATCATAGGCGACTCGTTCTATTGGGCCATCAACCGCAGCATGGACGCTACGCTGGGCGGGGAATATCTTTCCCGCCGCGGCTGGTCGTTGACGGACAGCTTTCGTGCCACGCCCAGCGAGTCCTCGTTCATCAACTTCAATTATTTCCAGGTATTCGATCGTGGCATTAATCAGACCACGACCAGCACCAGCGGCGTGACGACTACGACCAAAGTGAATCAAGGAGGAGAGGACATTAAGCTCAACGGCGTGTCCATGTTCCCCTACAACATCCGCGGCGTGGCATCGCTCGAGTATCTGAGCTCGTTCGCATTCCGCCAGGCTTTCGCGGAGACCTTTTCTCAAGCTGTAAACTCCGAAGTCCGGTCGTCCGCCTTTCTTTCCAAGAGCGTAAACGGATTCTTCTTCAACACCTATGCCGCGCGCTATCAGAATTTCCAGAGCACTACCCCCGGCGATGTGATCACGATCCTTCATGTTCCCGGCCTCGACCTTTCCAGCGTTGACCATAAGATCTTCGCAACACCGTTGTACTGGTCTTACGATCTTGCCGGCGAGGGGCTGCGCCGTAGCGAGCCGGGCTTTGTCACGCCCGGCCTGGTTGGCCGCTTCGATGTCAGCCCGACAATCTCCCTGCCGATTTTCTTCCACGGCTGGAGCATTCGGCCGGCGGTCGACCTGCGCAATACCGTGTACACCGAAGACCAAGTCCCTAGTCTTACCGGCCCAGTACCCGTCCAAGACATCCTCAACCGGCGCGTGCTGGACACCAGCCTGGAACTGCGGCCGCCCGCGCTGGCCAAGGTTTTCGACTTTACTCTGGCCGGACGCAAAATCAAGCACACCATCGAACCCAGTGTGACCTACCGTTACACCAACGGCGTTGAGAATTTCTTCTCGATCATCCGCTTCGATTATCGCGACATTCTCAGCAACACGAACGAAGTCGAGTATGGACTGACGCAACGCCTTTACCTGAAACGCGTCAAGACCGACTGCGATGAACAGAAGGTGACCACCTGCACGCCAGCGGGAGCCAACGAGTTCATTACCTGGGAGGTAAAGCAAAAGTACTTCATCGATCCCGATTTTGGCGGCGCCGTACTGCCCGGAACACGCAACGTGCTGACCACTACCGTGGATTTCACCGGCATTGCTTTTCTCACGGAACCTCGACATTTTGCGCCCATCGTTTCCCGCCTGCGCTACCGCACCAACGGCGGGGATCCTAATTGGGATTTGGATACTGGATGGGAGTTGGATTACGACACTAAGAAGGGCCGCATCAATTCCAGCACGCTTTACACCACGTACCACTGGCGCAATTACTTTCTGGGCGCCAGCCAGGCCTTTTTCGAGAACGCAGGCGCATTCGCCTTTGCCCCAGGCACGCGCACGCCGCTGCCTCCCTGCTTTCCCGGTCATCTGACCTCGGTGCCTTGCCTGCCCCAGGACTTCAATCAGGCGCGCGGCTTGCTGGGCTACGGCAGTCCCACCAAGCGCGGAGTGAGCCTGGCGGGAAGTCTGGGCTATGATTTCTTTTTCAACCTGCGCCAATCCACCGTGGCCCAGGCGGCCTATAACTGGGACTGCTGCGGCTTAAGCTTCGAATACCGGCGATTCTTCCTGCCCTCGGTCGCTCGGGACGAAAACCAGTACCGCTTCGCCTTCACACTGGCCAACATCGCGACCTTCGGCAATATGAAACGACAGGAACGGCTGTTCTGATCGCCGGCATCGCACGGGATCGCGCATGATCTCCGTCCTCTGCGGGAGCCGTTTACAACGTCGCTGGGATTCCAGCGATTTCGGCGATCGGACGCGCTAAAATCACTTCATGCAGCTTGCCGACAAGCAGCAGCGTCTTCGAGAAATCCTCTCTTCCCTGGGGAGGACGCTGGTCGCCTATTCCGGGGGCGTGGACTCGGCTTATCTGTCCTGGGCAGCGCACCAAGCGTTGAAGGGGGACATGCTGGCCGTGATCGCCGATTCGCCCAGCCTGGCCCGCACCCAGCTGCAGGACGCCATGGCCTTCGCCCGGGAACAGGGCATTCCGCTCGACGTTATTCAGACCGCTGAGATGGAGCGCCCGGAATACGTCCGCAATGATCCAGGACGCTGTTTCCACTGCAAAGATGAGTTGTTTCAGGTGATGGAAGGCTTCGCGCTCGCGCGCGGGTTCCAAACCATAGCGTATGGCGTGAATGTTGATGACCAAGGCGACTTCCGGCCGGGACAAGCTGCTGCCCGTCAACACCGCGTCGCTGCGCCGCTGCTCGATGCCGGGCTGTCAAAAGCCGATATACGCGAGCTCGCCCGGCAGGCCGGCCTCCGTGTATGGGACAAACCGGCTTCCGCCTGCCTTTCCTCGCGTATCGAGTACGGCCGGCCGGTGACGCGCCAAGCGCTGTCCGCTGTCGAACAGGGCGAAGACGCCCTCCGAGCTCTGGGGTTCCGCCAGGTCCGCGTTCGGCATCACGGGGACATCGTCAGAATCGAGATTGCCAAAGATGAATTGGCCCGGGCCCTGACGGTGGAGATGTTTGCTGAATTCAGCAGCATCTTCAAGGCTCTGGGGTTCACCTTCGTGGCGGTTGATACCGAGGGCTTCCGCTCCGGGTCCATGAACACGGCGTCGGCCGCGAAACCGCTGGTCAAGCTCCTGTCTTAACTCTTTCTTCACCACTTCGGATGGCCCTCCCCGGGCAGCCCTCATGAGATAATCTCAGAGGTGGTTTTTTAGCACCAGAGTCTTTGGCATAAGGTGGTTTCTTTGGCAAGACATAGCGGTATTTTTCTAAGTACAATTTTCCTGCTGGCGCTCGTCGGCCCGGGATGTAAAGCCCAGAGCTCCAGCGGTTCCGGAACGCTGGCTCCGGAGGTTACCCGCCGGATTCAGCTCGAGATCCGTTCGCGTTACAACGTTCCTCCCAGCATTAATGTCGCGCTGGCTGACCCCAAGCCCAGCGAGATTCCCGGTTACGACCTGATCGTGGTCACATTTTCCGGCGGCACTCACACCACGACCCACGATTTCCTGATTTCCAAGGACCGCAAGAGCCTGGCCCACCTGGAGAAATTTGACATCTCTCAGGACCCAATGGCCAAGATTGACGTTAAGGGAAGGGCGGTACGCGGCAATTCCGACGCCAAGGTCACGATCGTCAACTATGACGATTTCCAGTGTCCCTACTGCTCGCGCATGCACGCGCAATTGTTTCCCGGCCTGCTGCAGGCTTATGGCGATAAGGTCAAGATCATTTACAAGGACTACCCGTTGACAGAGATCCATCCCTGGGCCATGCACGCAGCCGTCGACGCCAATTGCCTGGCGGAGCAGAGCGGCGCCGCATATTGGGACTTTGCCGACTATGTCCACGCCAATCAAAAGGCCATTACCGGCCACAGCCGCGATGAGGCCATGGCTAACCTTGACAAGGCCGCCATCGAACAGGCTGACAAAAACCATTTGGATGTCGCGAAAGCCCAGGCCTGCTTCAAAAAGCAGGATGATTCCGCGGTCCGAGCATCCATGGCCGAGGGCGACGGACTGGGTGTCGACTCTACGCCGACCTTGTTCATCAACGGCGAAAGAATCACCGGCCTTATCCCGGAAGGGGAAATGCGCGCCATTCTGGACCGAGCTTTGGGAGAAACCGGGAAAGCAGCCGCAGCCACCACTCCGGCCGCTGGCGAGAAAAGGTAGAGCCTCGGGCCCTGTAGTCGGATGTCCTACCGTCTATCTAAGACTCTGGGGGAAAAATCGTTGATTCAAACGCGTAATCGCTGGCGCCACGCACCGCTTCTAGGCATCGCTCTTGCGTTGGGTCTGACCGGTTGTCCCAAGTCCGGCGCAGGCGGCGACGTCATGGCCAAGGTAAACGGTTACAAGGTCATGCGCTCGGAAGTGGACAAGAGCTTGAAGAAGCAAATCGCCGGCGGACCCCAGAAGCTGACCACGGAGCAGGACCAGGTGCTGCGCCTTCAACTTTTGCAGCAGATCATCAGCCTGCAACTCTACCTGCAGAAAGCCGAAAAACTTGGCATCGTGGCCACGGATGAAGAAGTGGAAAACCGCGTTTCCCAGGCCAAGGCGCCTTACACCAAGGAGGAGTTCGCCAAGAAGCTTGAAGAGATGGGCATGACCGAGGAGGACTACAAGCAGGAAGTCCGCCGTAACCTGACCATCGACAAGCTGCTGAACAAGGAAGTCGCCTCCAAGGTCACGATTTCCGACGCCGACATTCAGAGCTATTACAACGAACACAAGTCGCAGTTCAATGTCATTGAGCCGCAGTATTACCTGGCCCACATTTTTGTGAGCGCCCAACCCAATGCCCCGTCCGGGCCCATTCCTAATAAGGCGCAAAACGAGGCCCAGGCCAAGGAAAAGATCCACATGATCTACAACCGCCTGGAAAGCGGTGAGGACTTTGCCTCTCTGGCAGTCAAATATTCCGAAGACCTTGACACAGCCCGCTCCGGAGGCGAACTGGGAGCGATCCCCGAATCCCAAGTCAAAGGTCCGAACACCGACGCTGCGACTCGCGATGCTGTTGGCAAACTGAAGCCGGGCCAATTTACCGATATTATTCCGATCGTCAACCCAGCGACACAAAAGGTCCTGGGCTACCGCATCGTGAAGCTGCTCGGCAAGGAAGCTGCCGGGCAACGCGACCTCAACGACCCCGGCGTGCAACAGTCGATCCGCAACCAACTGCGCAACCAGCGCGAGCAGTTTCTCCGAGCGGCCTATGACGAAAACTTGCGTGACAGCGCGGAAGTCCGCAACTATTACGTCGAACAGATCCTGAAAGACTCCGGCACAAAATAGCACAATCGAAGCCAAAGCTCATCGTAGCAACCCCTGCTTGACACAAACTCCGTATTTCTGCAAATATGGAAATAATGAAAACCTTTTGCGTTCGGCCCGAAGAACAGGTCGCCCGGTACGCCGACATGTTTTCGGCCATGGGTACTGAGCCCAGGCTCCGCATCATGCAGCTGCTGCTTTCGGCGCATCCGGAAGGCCTGGTGGTCGGCGAGATCCAGGAAGAACTGAAGATCCCTGGCTCTACCCTGTCTCATCACCTCGAAAAGCTGAAGAGTGAAGACCTGGTGCGGGTCAGCCGCGAAAGTACTTTCTTGCGATACACCGCCAACACCCGGGCTTTGCAGGAGTTATTGCAGTTTCTTTATGCCGAGTGTTGCACGCGGAATAAGGCGCTGCAACCCAAGGACGTTGTCACCGTCTGCCGTTAGGAGGAACCATGGACAAAGAAGACATCAAGGAAATCGTCAAAGAGAAATACGGGCAGGCAGCTCTGCGCGTGTCGAGCGGCGGCAGCTCTTGTTGCGGCGCGGCGCCGGCCGGCGGAACCTCGTGCGATCCTATCACTTCCAATCTTTACGACGCAGCGCAAGAGGGAGAGGTTCCCGCTGAGGCGGTGCTGGCGTCCCTCGGCTGCGGTAACCCGACAGCGCTGGCGCAGCTGAACCCGGGAGAGACAGTTCTGGACCTCGGCTCTGGCGGTGGAATTGATGTCCTGCTTTCAGCGCGGCGCGTGGGTCCCACCGGCAAAGCCTATGGGCTGGACATGACCGACGAGATGCTGGCGTTGGCCAATGAAAACAAGCGCAAGGCCCACGCCGAAAACGTGGCGTTCTTGAAGGGCGAGATTGAAAACATTCCTTTGCCGGATTGTTCGGTCGACGTAATCATTTCCAATTGCGTTATCAATCTTTCCGCCGACAAAGACCGCGTGCTGCGCGAAGCCTACCGCGTGCTGCGGCCTGGCGGGCGTTTCGCCGTCTCCGACGTGGTGACGCGCGGCGCAATCACGCCGGTCATCCGTAAGAACGTGTTGCTGTGGGTGGGCTGTGTGGCGGGAGCCCTTGACGAGAACCAATACCGGGAAAAGCTTGCCGCTGCCGGGTTTGAGCACATTGAAATCGAGCCTACGCGCATCTACCGAGCCGCTGACGCCCGCGAGTTTCTTCAAGCCCAGGGCGTTGATGTCGATTCCATTGCCGCTGAAGTGGACGGCAAGTTCCTGAGCGCGTTCGTCCGCGCCAAGAAGCCCGCGGCGTGCTGCGGACCGGAATGCTGTAACTGAACAATCTGATCGGCACCTTGCATCACGCGAGTGCGGAAGAGAAGAATTCATGCGCAGTCACTATAACGTTCTGTTTCTGTGCACAGGAAACTCAGCACGCTCAATCATGGCTGAGGCCATCCTGAACCATAAAGGCCGGCCGAATTTTCACGCCTACAGCGCGGGGAGTCATCCCACGGGAACCGTCCGGCCGGAGGCATTGCGCCAGTTGGCAATCGCGCGGGTGCCGGGAGACGACCTCCGTAGCAAATCGTGGGAAGAATTCTCGCAACTGGGCGCGCCTGAGATACAGTTCGTGTTTACGGTTTGCGACAACGCCGCCAAAGAAGTCTGCCCTGTCTGGCCCGGCCATCCTCTCACTGCGCACTGGGGTGTTCCCGATCCTGCGGCGGTCCACGGCACGGCGCAAGAAGTAGAGGCCGCGTTTCGTAACGCTTATTTTCTGCTCGATCGCAGAATCAGCCTATTTCTCAGTTTGCCTTTTTCGAGTCTCGACCGGCTCGCACTGCAAAGGGAAATCACGAGGATCGGCGGCCAGTGAAATCCAGTCTCCGCGCTGAGGTTGTGGTTGAGTTTTTGGGCACAGCCCTGTTAGTGGCAGCTGTTATCGGTTCAGGGATTATGGGGGAGCGTCTCGCTAATGGGAACGTGGCGATAGCGTTGCTGGCAAACTCGCTCGCCACCGGGGCGGCCCTGGTAGCTCTGATATTGACCTTCGGTCCGATTTCAGGCGGGCACTTCAATCCCCTGGTAACTCTAGGCATGGCCTGGGCCAATGATTTTGGCTGGCGCCGCCTTCCAGCCTACTGCGGCGCACAATTTGTGGGCGGCTTCGCCGGAGCGGCGACAGCGCACTGGATGTTCGGGCTGCCGCTGTTTTCCGTATCCCTCCACGCCCGGCACGGCGTTGGCCAAATCGGCAGCGAGTTTATTGCTACCTTCGGCTTGCTGTGTGTGGTCTGGGGCTGTACGCGGTTTCGTCCTTCGGCAACGGCCTATGCTGTTGGCGCGTATATCACCGCGGCTTACTGGTTCACAGGATCAACATCGTTTGCAAATCCGGCAGTGACGCTGGCGCGCACTGCCAGCAACACCTTTGCGGGAATCCGCCCAGCCGACGCGCCCGCCTTTCTGGCAGCTCAGTTGCTCGGCGCTCTAGTCGCTACCTGTCTTTTCCGCTGGATGGCAGCGCAGTGGATCGTTGAAAAATGAGGATGTGCAGGCTACTCGACTTCAGCCAGAACCTGCCCGGCTTCGACCGCTTCCCCTTCGCTTACGATGATTTTCTTCACGGTACCTTTTTTGGGCGACTTCAGCTCGTTCTGCATCTTCATCGCTTCGATCACCAGCACCGCCTGACCGGATTCCACTTCGGTTCCGGCGGGGGCCGCGATGCGGACGACCTTTCCCGGCATGGGCGCAGTAATTTTTCTTACGCCATGGCCATCGTCGGCCGCGCGACGTCGCGACGCCAGCGAACGCGGGTCGCGGACCACGGCACTAAAACGCTCCTGCCCGATCACGATGCTGGTTTCAACAGACGTGATCTGCTGCTTGACCTCATACGATTTGCCATCGACCAGAATGGACAGCACGCCAGGTTGAGGAAAGCCAATATCGGCGGGGAAAGCTTTGCCATCCAATTTGAGCTCCCAGCCGGAACCCGCGCGGAGCAGCTCCACGTGGCGGGTCTTTCCCTGGATAATGACCTCGTAGATCACAGGCGCTCGATCCCTTCGCTGCGCGCTGCCCGCTTCCAGGCTGAAACCTTCTGCGAATCGTCGCTACGACGGCCATTCGCCGCAGATGGCGCGGCCGTGGCGGCAAACAGCGCTGCGGAAATGGCGGCCACGTCAGCCAATGAGTTCGAGGATTCGGCAACCGGAACCGGCGCTGCCAGCAAGCGATCAAGAAAACCGGTATCGATACGCGCCGCGACAAAATCCGGATGACCCAGGACACGCCGGAACAGAGGGAGGTTGGTCTTGATGCCGCCGACAAAATACTCGTCGAGGGCGCGCCGCATGCGCGCCAGCGCGGACGCGCGGTCAGGAGCGTGGACGATCAGCTTGGAAAGCATGGGATCGTAATCCAACGGCACCTTCCAGCCTTCGTATACCCCGCTGTCTTCCCGGACGCCCGGCCCGGAAGGCTGCATCAAGCGCGTGATCCGTCCCGGCGAAGGGTAGAAGTTGTTCTCGGGATCTTCAGCATAGATGCGGCATTCGATGGCGTGGCCGCGCAGCGCCACGTCCTCCTGGCGAAAGGGGAGTTTCTCTCCGGCGGCGATCCGAAGTTGCAGATGTACCAGGTCCACCCCCGTGACCAATTCGGTGACAGGATGCTCAACCTGCAACCTCGTATTCATCTCCAGGAAGAAAAAGTTGTGGGCGCTGTCCACCAGGAACTCTACGGTTCCGGCACTCGAATATCCGGCCGATCTGGCCGCCTGCACGGCAACCATGCCCATGCGCCCGCGCAGGTCTTGATCCACCACGGCCGACGGCGCTTCTTCCACTACCTTCTGGTGGCGGCGCTGCAAAGAGCATTCCCGCTCGCCGAGGTGGACAACGTTTCCGTGCTCGTCGGCCAGAATCTGGATTTCAATGTGCCGGGGGTTTTCGATGAGTTTCTCGAGATAAAGTTCGCCGTCGTTGAAGGCACGCAAGGCCTCGCTTTGCGCGGTCTCATACGCGGACTTGATCTCGCCCGCGGTCCGCACCAGACGCATGCCTTTGCCGCCGCCACCGGCAGCCGCTTTGATCATCACCGGGAATCCGATGCGGGTGGCCAGTTCGCGAGCTTCGTCCAGCGACAAACCTTTCGCCGATCCCGGCACCACCGGCACGCCGGCAGTTTGCATAGCCTGGCGAGCGCGGGTCTTCGAACCCATCAGCTCCATCGCTTCCGCCGATGGTCCAATGAATTTCACGCCGGCTTCAGAACAAGCACGCGCAAATCGGGCATTCTCCGAAAGGAACCCGTAACCCGGATGAATGGCCTGGGCGCCGCTGCGCCGGGCCACGTCGAGCACCTTAGGGATGTTGAGGTAAGACTCAGTCGCCGGCGCGGGACCGAGATGATATGCCTCATCGGCCTGGCTGACGTGGAGCGCCGCACGGTCGGCGTCAGAAAACACCGCGACCGTGGCAATGCCCAGTTCATGGCACCCCCGGATCACCCGCACGGCGATTTCGCCGCGGTTCGCGATGAGGACCTTTTTGAACATGCAGAGGGATAATTCTAGCAATCTCAGGCTACTAGCTTCTGGCCGCTAGTGCCTAGCCAAGCCGAACCCCTTTGGGGCACATTGCTGCAGGTCGCTCCGGCTAGAAGCCAGCGGCTGGTAGCCAGAAGCTTTTTTCAACAAAAGGCCCCTCTCGCAAGAGGGGCCTGGAAAAAGCGCGGATACTGTTATCGCTCGGGCGTGGGGCTGGGCGAGGTATCCATGATGATGCCGCCCACATTCTTCTTGGCCGCCTCCTCCGCTTTCTTCTTACGGGCCGCCATAGCCTTATCGCTCCAGTCATTGGCGATCTTGACGTAGTTGGCAATGGCCGCCGGATCGTCGCAGCTCATGTCATTCGCTTTGCGGCGGTACAGCAGGTTGAGGTAGGCCATGGCGTCATCGTAATCCTTGCGTTTTTCAATGGCCGTCTCCAGGTATTTCATGCCTTCGTCGATGACCGCGCTGTCTTTGGCGCGCAACTGCTCGCAGAGCTTCTGGTCCTGCTTGCTCTTGAGCACGTCGTCCACCCTGAGGTTCACGGCAGATTTGGCTTCGGCCGCGTCCTTGTAAGCCTGGGTCCAGGCGATCACGCCCAGCGAGTAGTAAAGTTCCGGATCGTTCGGATCGACGTCCGAAGCTTTGCGATAATACTCGCGGGCCTTGTCAAAATCCTTCATGTTCATGTACAGGTAAGCAATACCTTTGAGGCTGTTGACGCTCTGGGGATCCTTTTCCAGGACCTTCTGGTATTCCTCAATCGCCAACTGGGCATTGCGAAGATTGTCTTGAGACAGCTCGCCAGGGACGTACTGCTGTGCATAGGCCGTGGCCAGGTAGAGCTTGGCGACTTGGAGGTCGTCATCGTAGGATACGGCGTTCTTGAAATGCTCAATGGCGTTTTCGTACCTCGCGTCTCGATACGCCTGGACGCCCTTGTTGAGCTGATCGCGCGCCCGCAGCTTGTTGCACCCTGCCGTGCTCAACAGCGCGGCCGCGACGGCGACTACCGCCGCGAGTCGTGTGCCTCTGTTCATCTTCTTCTGGCTCCTTGCCGGAGTTAGGAAATTTTTTCGTCCTGGAGCAGGACTCCACGGGACCCGAGGCCCTTCAAGGAACGGGTCCCGTGCTGAGGAGTCAAACAAATTACTGGCCTGCCTCAATCTTTGCCGTAATCAAGCCGACCCGGTCGATGACGTTTGTGCCTTTCGCCTGATCGATGACTTTGGCTATGTACTGAAACTCGATGTCGTCGTCGCCCTTCACGAACAGCACGCGCTCAGCCCGGGTCTTGAAGATATCCGTCAACCGGGAAGAAAGAGTGTTCCAGTTCACATCATCCTGGTTGATCTTCAACTTGAGTTCACCACCGGGGACCGGCTGCAGTACTTGCACCACGACAGTACGGTCCGTGGGGCTTGGCGGCGTGTTGGGCGGCGGCGGCTGGGGAACCAGCGCTTCCAGCCCGTGTGGAGTCAGCGGCGTGATGACCATGAAGATGATCAGCAGCACCAGCAGCACGTCGATCATGGGCGTGACGTTGATGTCACAAGTTGGCCCCGCACCGGAGCCTCCCACTGCCATTGCCATAACGGGTTACCTCTTCTTCAAAATCGTTCCTGGTTAAGAATCACTGACGTTTCTGTTCGGTAAGCAAGCCCAACTCGCTTACGCCCGCCGAGCGGACATTGTCCACTACTTCCACAACGGCTTTGTAATGGGAACGGGCGTCAGCTTTCACAAACACTCGCTTGTCTTGGCGGCTGGCGATCCGGTCCCGGATCTTCTGGGTCAGGTCCTCGGGCTTTACTTGGTCATTGCCGAAGAAAACCTTACCTTCTCGATTGACGGCAACCAAGAGCGCGTCTTCCTTATCCGCGTCGGGCATTTGGATCGGATTGTTGGCCCGGGCCAATTCAACCGGCGGGCCGTGCTGCAGCATCGGCGTGATCACCATGAAGATGATCAGCAGCACCAGCATCACGTCCACCATGGGTGTGACGTTGATGTTGGAATTGACTTTAGCGCCTTCGTTGCGAACTACGATTGACATAGTTTGCGCTCCTTGGAGTTACCGCCGCACTCCGGCGCCTGTCCGCTTCAGGAAGTAATCCACCAGCTCGCTGGATGAGTTGTCCATCTCAACGTCGAACGCTTCCACTTTGCCCGTGAAATAGTTGAACATCATCACGGCGGGGATGGCGACGAACAGACCCAAGGCGGTGGTGACCAGAGCTTCGGAAATACCGCCGGCGACGGACGCCAAACCGGTAGCCTTGCTCTGCGCCATTTTGCGGAACGCGTTGATGATTCCGATGACCGTGCCCAACAGCCCGACGAAGGGGGCTGTGGAACCGATAGTCGCCAGACCGCCCAGGCCGCGCTTCAGTTCGGCGTGAACGATGGCTTCCGCGCGTTCCAGAGCGCGCTTGCTCGCTTCAATCTGCTCACCGGGAATCTCAGTGGAATCGCCATGGGCCTTGAATTCCTGCAGACCGGCCGTGACCACTTTGGCCAGGTGGCTCTTCTTGTTGCGTTCGGCCACGCGGATCGCTTCATCCAGCTTGCCTTCACGCAGAGCGCCGGCGACCGCGGGAGCGAATTGGCGCGACTGTTTGCGCGCCGCGTTAAATGCGACCCAGCGGTCGATCATCACGCCGATAGACCAGGCGGACATGATCAGGAGAATGATGACAATTCCCCGGGCCAGCCAGCCCATTTGGTTCCACAGGGAAAGCGGGTCCCAGTTGATTTCCCCGCCTTGATCCTGGAAGAGCCAAAAGGCCATCTGCGCCTTCATGAAAATGAGAGTTGCTAAATTTGCGACAAGCATGAGTTAAGTTTCCTCCTCAGGAACTTTTGAAGAACTTTGCTGCCGGGAGCGCCTTCGGCAACTCCGGCCTGGAACAGAGAACCTCTGCGGTGGCGCCGGGCTGGATTCTCCCAAACTTGCTTTTAGAACAGCCTACATGTGGAACTGAACCTTGATCGTGGTCTCCACTTCCACCGGCTCTCCGTTGAGCTCGTAGGGCTTGTATTTCCACTGGCGCACTGCATCCAGAGCAGCTTGAATGAGAATTGGATGCCCGGATTGGGCACGCAGGTTTTCAATGGCACCCGTCTTGCTGATCGTGGCCTGCAGAATCACATCACCCGTAATATGGGCGATCTTCGCCATTTGCGGGTAAACCGGCTCGATGCGGCGCACCAGATTGCCTTCCATTACGCCCTGGGAGACGCGCAGCTTTTGCGGTGCAGCCACTTTGGGTGGCGGCGCAGCGCTCCCGATGATGCTGCCGATCACTCCACCGGGCGTTCCTCCCGGTACTCCGCCCACAACACCCATTCCAGCCGAGGCCGGCGGGGCTTCCTCTTCCTTGATCATTTCAATCTTCTTTGGAATCTTGCTGGGAGCGCGCAACTCGCCGTTCACGATTTCGCTGATCTTCTCCACCTTCACGGTCGGCGTGGGCGGCGGAGGCGGCGGGGGCGGCGGGGGCGGCGGCGGCGCAACTAGAAAAGCGTTCATGGCATGCAGGGGCAGCGCTTCTGTCACCAGCAACGGGATTAAGATTAAGATCCCGATGATAGAGGCGACCAGAACAGTTGAAAGCGTGGTGTACTTTCCCTGCTGGGTCTTAATCCGATGACCGGATTCCATTAAGCTGTCTTCAAACATTCTGATTCTCCAATCCTAGGGAGACTCCTCTTTTACTTGGACACCGCAGGTGCCCTTTTTGCTCCCAACCTGACCAGAAAAACTTGGGGCTACGCCTTCGCCCTAACTTTGCCCTTTCCCGTCGCTGCGGAGACCGCAACCTGGCCACGGCGCCCGGCACGCCATTCCTGGTAGGCCACCAGCATGGGGGCTGCCACAGCGATGGACGAGTACGTCCCTATCAAAATGCCGATCACCAAGGCAAACGAAAACCCATTGAGCACTTCGCCGCCGAACAAATACAACGAGAGCACCGTCAAGAACGTGAGACCGGAAGTTAAGATCGTCCGGCTCAGAGTCTGATTGATGCTGCGGTTTACGATCTCCGCCAGGCCCTCCCGCCGCATCATCTTGATGTTTTCACGGATGCGGTCGAACACCACGATCGTGTCGTTCATGGAGTAGCCGACCAGGGTAAGAATCGCGGCGATAACAGTAAGCGTAATCTCCTTGTTCGTCAAGGAGAATGCGCCCAGGGTAATTAATGTATCGTGAAAAACCGCCACCACTGCGGCGACACCGTAGATCAGCTCGAAGCGGAACCATAGATACACCAGCATTCCCACCAGCGAAAAACCGACCGCCAGCTTGGCTTGGGTCT
>DATFQZ010000221.1:0-3440 GCA_035263765.1 Candidatus Angelobacter sp.
CTCGAGACGACGGCTCGCTATGAGGGCTGCGGACAGGTGACGCGCAAGCGCAAGATCACGGACAAGCGGGGCAAGGTGCACGAGATCGAGGTGACCGTCTACGGCTGGAAACTCCTCGTGCTGATCGAGGCCCGGACGAAACTCCCGCTGGCCGCCAAGGTCGTGAAGATCCAGGACCACGAGGCCCTGTTTACACGGGCCCTCGTCACCCAGGCGCGGACCAATCTGGCCGACCACGCCTGCCTGCGGCGGATGCTCTTTGACCGTGGCTTCTTGGATGGGGCCGATCTATGGTGGTTGACTCAGCAGGGGATCGGCTTCGTGGTGCCTGCCAAGGCGAACATGACGGTGACCGCCGATGCCCAGGCCCTGGTTGCAGCAGGTGCAGGCGTCGTCGCGCGTCGTGTCCACACCATGGCCCACGGGCAGGGGAAGCACCGCTGGACGGAACGACTGGAGACCGAGGTCGTGGGTATCGCCGCCTTAACCACCTACGACCAGTATGGGCCCGCCGAGCACGCTCGGCAGCGGTACCACAAGGACTTCGAGGAGCACCCACTCAATGCCGTGGTTGTCCGGAAGTGGAACAATCGGGACTATGGCCCTGGCGGGAAGGTGGTATTTCTGACCAACGAGACAGTCGACAAGCCCCTCGCAGCCTTCGACGCCTATGACGATCGGAGTCTCATCGAGAACTGCTGCATCAAGGAAAGTAAGCAAGCGTGGAAC
Organism: Candidatus Angelobacter sp.; assembly: GCA_035263765.1. Lineage (GTDB taxonomy): Bacteria > Acidobacteriota > Terriglobia > Terriglobales > Acidobacteriaceae > Angelobacter. Next base: position 730 of record DATFQZ010000221.1, read on the forward strand.
CTGAAGCATCCCCCCCAGAAGACCGAACGCGCCGTCCAGGTGCACGTGTTCTTCACCCTGGCGATGTTTGCACTTGCCACGGCGTACCGCTTGGAGGCGGAGCAGGCGACGGTCGGGGACGAGCCTATGGGCTGGCAGCGCTGGCGGCGGCAACTCATCCAGCAGAACCGCGATAAAGTGATCATCTTTGCCCAGGGGTGGTACGGGATCTTCCATGTCGCGGAATACTCCCTCCTGCTCGGGGTGAAACTCAAAGAACCGCCCCTGGAGGTCGGAAGTCGTCGAGACGTGCTCAAGAAATACGGGCTCATGGGACATGCGTAGCTTATGTTGGAATTTCAGACCCGGATGGCGGGATGGTGGGCCTTAAACGCCGCCAGCAAGCGCCACATTCCATCGGATTTAGTGGTAAAAACTTAAGGCATTGATATCGCTGAGGTTATTTCGTAACTACTCAGACGAACTGCCGTCATTCAAACGTCGTGTAGAAACAGGAAATCACGGGGTGAGCGGCGTTCACCATCCGAGGCCCATAAGTCCACCACTAAATCCGATGGAATGTGGAAATTTTGGCGTGGTTTCCTCTGCCGGCGCCAGTTAGGCGGGGAGATATCTGTCTTCCATGGCCTGGATATGCCGTGCCCCCAGAATACCGGCGTTGCTCGCCACACCCCACTTGCTCTGGGCGGCCCGCTCCCGCAACTCATCGATAACCCTGGTGCCGCGCTCCTGAAAATCGTTGAGAAAGTCCCAGTTGGCCTGCAGCCCCGCCATGGTCGTCAGGGCTGGGAACCAGGCCGCCGCTGCGCCGGCGGCTTTCTGTTGCTCCAGTGTAGGATAGGGCCGGAGGCTGGCGGGGATCAGGGGCACCACCGGCCCTGGAATACGCCGTATGGCCTCTTGAATCTCGTCCCAGGTTTGTAAATCATTCGGACACACCACATCCACCTTGGCCTCTTCCTTGTAGGCCAGACAGCGTTCGATAATCTCCTCGAAGGTCGCCCCTGGCACGCCTCCGAAGTCACACCGCGCCATGATGACAAAGTCCGGGTCGAGCTCCAGCTTGGCGTCCATCGCCGCCTTGAGCTTGCCGACCATCTCCTTGATGCCGATGCAGCGGCGGCGTGCCCCCGACTTCGGTGGGAAGGTCTGGTCCTCAATGTGACACCCGGCGATACCAGCTTGGATATACTCCAGGACCGTGCGGTGCGTATTGACCGCGTCGCCGTAGCCCGTATCGGCATCTGAGAAGACGGGGATACTCACTGTCAGCACGATCTTGCGGGCGTTGTCCACCATATCCCGCATACTGCTGCCCGAATCTGGCCAGCCCAGCTGGTGTGCGGCCGTGTTCCCCCCGGACATGTAGAATACTTCGTAGCCCAGGGCTTCCGCCATCTTGGCCCCAATGGGATTCATACCACCGGCCATGACGAAGAACTTCTGCTGCTCGAAGAGTTCCTTGAATCGTGTGGTCATGCGCTTGCGTTCAGCCATGATCATGCTCCTTTCGTCTACGACGTTGCAGGGTCATCACATCGCGTTGATCAGCAAAGGCGCTGCGTCCGACGTGCAGGCGGTGGACCATAGGGAGATAGCGTATCGGTTGACTTACCGACTAACTCTTCCGTAAGATCCAAGACATAGACGCCTTGTACAGCCTTTAGCGCACTATAACACGCCCGAACATCTGTAAGGAAGCACGATGCCTGTCCAGGGAATGGAGATGCTCAGCACCGTGGCACGTGAGCTGCACATCTCAGAGGAGGAATTGTTAAAGCAAGGACTGCACAGTTTCTTGTCACACCAACTCCGTGCAGTCAAGGCCGAGATCTTTGAGATTAGCGGCCGTTATGGAGTATCGAGTGTTACAGAGATGGAAGCGCGCTATCGCGATGGCACGCTGGAAGAGGCAGATTCCTGGCGCGATCTGCAGCGCCTGGATCATCTGGAATACACGCGTGATCGGCTCGTGCAGCTACTTGAGGCGGTGGTGTGAGCCTGGTGGATGTCGAGCGGCTGCGCGCAATCGCCGAGGTCGAGTTCGCTGCCATCGTGGTCGAGGCGTTTAGCCCTGGTCTCAACGCATTGCGCGTCATCCTGACCGATGGCAGCTTTGTGGATGTGTGGTTCTCTCTGAAGCTCCAAGGGCGATACAGCTTCCACTGGGAACGCCAGGCCATTGATGGGACGATTTATCGCCATGACAACGCGCCACATCGGCGCTGGGAAGCCGTGGCTACCTTCCCGCATCATTTCCATAATGGCAGTGAAACCAACGTTGCAGAAAGTTATCTCAGTGCTGTCCCGGAGGAAGCTCTGCGGGAATTTCTCACCTTTGTGCGGACAACGCTGGGAGCCACAGCGAGTGGTTCTTCGTGACGCTTCAATTGAGTTTATCCCGATTAAATCATCGGTTGCCATGGGGTCAGGCGTACCCGGAAGTTGTGCAGGGCACAGCACAGTTCCATCACGAGATCACGGACCCCCTCCTTCCACAAGCGGATCCGGTCTTTCACAATGCGACACCGCGTGACACTGCTGCTGACATGCTCGATCCGGAGCCGACGCTGGTTGAGCGCTTGGTTGGCCCGTTCCTGCTCCCGTGTCAGCTGCTGGCCGCGGGGTTTCTTGGTCGGCATGAGGATCACCACACGACTTGGAAGGTTATGAGCCAAATTTCGGATACCCTAAAAATCCATGCTTTGAAA
>DATFQZ010000222.1:0-7729 GCA_035263765.1 Candidatus Angelobacter sp.
GGGGTCGCAGTCGGGCACCTCAGCCCATTCGAGGGGCGCGGAAACGCGGGCATCGTCCAGCGGCCGTACGGAGTAGGCGGAGCAGGTGGTGCGATCCTTGGCGTTCTGGTTGTAGTCCAGGAAGACGCCGTGACGTTCCTCCTTCCACCACTTCGAGCTGGCCAAGGCTGGGGCACGCCGCTCGATGGCGCGCGATAACGCGAGCGCACCGCGGCGCACCTCGACGAAGGTCCAGCGCTGCTCGATCCGCACGTTCACGTGCATTCCGCGCGAACCGCTGGTCTTGGGCCAGCCGCGAAGCCCCACCTCCTCGAGCAGTGCCTGCACTTCGAGCGCGACACGGCGCACGTCGGCCCAACTCACGCCGGGAATCGGATCGAGATCAACCCGCAATTCGTCGGGGTGCTCAAGATTGCCGGAGCGGACCGCATGCGGGTGTAGTTCGATGCAGCCCAGGTTGACGATCCAGGCGAGCCCGGCCGCGTCATCAGCCACAATCTCTTCCGCAGTTCGGCCTGAAGGGAACTTGAGCGTAACGGTGCGCAGCCACGGAGGCCGCTTGTCGGGGGCCCGCTTCTGATAAAAAGCCTCTCCCTCAGCTCCGTTTACAAAACGCTTTAGAACAATCGGGCGATCCTGGATTCCGGCGAGCGCGCCTGGCGCGACCGAGAGATAGTAGCGAACGAGATCGAGTTTAGAGACTCGTGCTTGCGAAAAATACAGTTTGTCGGGATGCGTTATGTGGACGTCGCGCCCCTCGAGCGAGAGCACCTTGTCAGCATCTTTCGCCACCAAATCAGGCTACCATCCCGATGCCTTGCTGCGGGATCGCGAGAAACGCACCCGTGCCCCTGCAAACCTTTCGGCCTTTCTTGGTAGTGGCGACCGCCTCACAGGTTTCGGCAAATGCTTGCATGGCAGAGGATTAGATGAACTCCCCGGGGCGATTGGCCCTAATTCCTTCCGTTTTTCACTGTTTTGACTCGACAGATAGAATAGAATGGTTTCTTTGACAGTCGCTGCCTAGCCGCTAACCTTCCTGCAGCAGCGGGTCTGACTGGCTCATCTAAAGATTCAGAGAGTGGAATGAAGTATTGGCGTGAAATTCTGCGTTTTCTTGTGTCCTTGCAATTGCTCCCGGCGCTGGAAGGCGGCGAGGAGACCCTGGTCGGCGGCCAGGCGGTGATGGAGGGCGTGATGATGCGCTCGCCACATGCCTGGGGCATCGCGATTCGCAAATCGTCGGGGGAGATCACCACGCATTGCGAGCCTTTGCAGCGTCCCTCGGAAAGACACAAGTGGCTAGGGTGGCCCTTCATCCGCGGGCTGGCCACCCTGGGACAGGCCATGCGCCTGGGTTTTGTGGCGTCAAAATTCTCACTGAACGCCGGCCTGGAATCGATTGCCGAAGAAGAAGGCGGCAAGAAGCCGGAGATCAGCGGCTGGGCCATGGCGGCCAGCATGATCTTTTCCATCGGCTTCTTTATTTTGATGTACAAGTTTGTTCCCCTGGCCGCCGCCACTGGTTTGAAATGGCGCTGGCACGCGCTGGGCGGCAACGTGACTTCCAACCTCGTGGAAGGCGCGATCCGCATCGCGATATTTTTGCTTTTCGTGTGGGGGCTGTCTCTGTTCGCCGACATCAAGCGCATCTACCACTACCACGGCGCCGAGCACAAGACTGTGTTCGCGTTCGAGGACCACGGCATGCCCACGGTCGCGGAAGCGCAGAAGTATTCCACATATCATCCCCGCTGCGGCACCAGCTTCCTGATGACCATCATGCTTATCTGCATTTTTGTCTACGCAGCGTTCCCGATCCAGACCTTCTGGGGAAAGTTCGCGCTACGCGTGGCCTTCCTGCCGGTGATTGCTTCCGTGTCGTATGAGATGATCCGCTTCTCCGCCAAGCACGGGCGCTCGATCTTCGCTCTGCTTACCCGCCCCGGCCTCTGGCTGCAGCGCATCACTACACAGCCTCCGTCTGACGACCAGGTGGAATGCGCCATCAAAGCCCTCGACCTGGCCATGGATGTCGAGAAAACTCACGGTGGCGAATTGGTGATAGCCTAGCAATCGCCGGAATCGCACGTGATCGCGCGGAATCGCACGTAATCGGGAACAACGTCCGCCTTGAATTTTGCGAAGACGTGTGCACGCTAATCACCATTTCAGTGGATAACCCGATTACGGCGATTGCGCGCGATTACGGCGATCAGAAAAGAGGAAGAACCGTTGCCGAAACTAGCCCAATCCCTCATCGCCTTTGAGCGCTTCATGGCCGGCGTGAAGCGGCATGTTGTCCAAGTCGGTGATCACCGGGTCGTCTATTCCGAGAGTGGCCAGGGAGAGACGATTCTCCTTCTCCATGGATTCGCCGCTTCGGGCGATAGTTGGAACCAGCTCGCTGCGTCCTTGGCCAAGAAGCAGCGCGTGATCGCCCCAGATCTGCCGGGATGGGGCGCGAGCACCCGAATTGAAGGCGAGTCCTACGGCTATCCTGCGCAGCTTGAGCGGTTGCAAAACCTTGTGCAGGAGTTGAAACTCGACCGCTTTCATCTCATGGGGCACTCCATGGGCGGGTTTCTTGCCGCGGCTTACGCCGCGCGTTTTCCGGAACAGGTCATCACTTTGGGATTGTTGTGTCCCCACGGCATGAGCGAGCCCGTGCCCAGTGATCTGGCGCGCTCTGTCGAGCAAGGCGATAACTGGCTGGTGGTCACCTCGATGAAGGGTTTTCAAAGACTGCTCAACAATCTGTTCGTCAAGCGGCCATATATACCAGGTCCGATCGTCAAGTATCTGGCGCAGTTAGCGGTCCGCAACAGCGCTAAGAGCCGGGAGATCTTCAACGAGATGCAGGGCAATGAACCTCCGCTGATCCAGAGACTGCCGCAGATCAAAGCGCCGGCCCTGATCGTTTGGGGAGATCAAGACCGAGTCCTCCATGTCTCGAGCGCCGAACTGGTCAAAGCCAGCCTCAAACAGGCTGAGCTTGTCATCGTCAAGGGATGCGGACACATGCCGCTGATGGAGCAAACACGTGCGTGGACCGCGCGGTATCTCGCTTTAATCGGCAACCCCGGCGATAAAGGGCCGGCGAGGCTAGCGCCTGATCTGCTCTGTAATCCCGAGCGTAGCGAGGGATCCCTATAGCACCGATACCGGCGGCATTGACGATGTGCTTCCGATGCGTCTTCGAAGGAATATGGATCCCTCACTCCGTTCGGGATTTCAGAGAGAAATCCGATCCGGATACATCCCCTTGAATCCCCGGCAGGGTTTTTCGATCTAACTAATCTCCGGCTACAATGGAAACAACCCCATGTTTGAACGGCTGAACCAAATCGAATCGAGATACGACGAGCTCACCCGCGCCCTGGCCTCGCCGGAGGTGATCGGGGATTCGTCTCGCTACCAGAAGACCGCCAAGGCCCACGCTGAAGTGGCAGAGATCGTGGAGAAGTATCGGGAATATAAGGACCTGAAACGCGGGATCGAAGAGAGCAAGACGATGATCGCCGAGGAATCCGACGCCGAGCTCAAGGCTTACGCCCAGGAAGAGCTTACTCGACTGGAAGAACGCCTGGCCGCGACCGAAACCGAACTGAAAGCCCTGCTGGTGCCCAAGGATCCCAACGACGAGAAGAACGTGGTGCTAGAAATCCGCGCCGGCACTGGCGGCGACGAAGCCACGCTGTTTGCCGCGGAAATCTTCCGTATGTACACGCGCTACGCTGAGTCTCAGCGCTGGAAGGTGGAAGTGCTTTCGACATCGGAGTCAGGCGTAGGCGGGCTGAAAGAAGTCATCGCCATCATCGAAGGTAAAGGCGTCTACTCCCGCATGAAGTATGAGAGCGGCGTCCATCGCGTGCAGCGCGTCCCCCAGACCGAGCAGCAGGGGCGTGTGCATACCTCGGCCGTAACCGTTGCCGTGCTGCCCGAAGCCGAGGATGTGGACGTGAAGATCGAAGCCAAGGACCTGCGCATCGACACTTTTTGTTCTTCCGGGCCGGGTGGGCAGTCGGTGAACACAACTTATTCCGCAGTGCGCATCACCCATCTGCCGACCAACACCGTGGTCAGCTGCCAGGACGAGAAATCGCAGATCAAGAACCGCGAGAAAGGCATGCGCGTGCTGCGCGCCCGTCTCTATGAGATGGAGATGGAAAAACAGCAGGCGGCGCTGGCTAAGGAACGCAAAGCCATGGTGGGTTCGGGCGACCGCAGCGAAAAGATCCGCACCTACAACTTCCCGCAGAATCGCGTTACCGACCATCGCATCGGCCTCACGCTGCACCAGCTTGGCGACGTCATCGACGGCAAACTCCAGCCGATCGTCGACGCGCTGGTCACCCACTACCAGGCGGAAAAGCTGAAACATCAGGCGGAAGTAGTGGCGTAAGCAGCAAATAGCAATTAGCAGTTGGCAATTAGCCTTTGTCTCGAAGCGTTTGGCGGATCATAATGAGTCCGCCTTTAGCTGGGCTAATTGCCAATTGCTATTTGCTAATTGCTCTCATTATGCAGCTCAAGAGTGCAATCGACTCCGCCTACGAACTCTTCGTCGCCAACGACGTGCCTTCGCCCCGGCTCAACGCCGAACTGCTCGCGATGTTCGTGTTGGGACGCGAGCGCTCCTTCCTCTACGGCCATCCCGAATACCAGCTCACGGACGACGAGCAGTCGCAATATGACGAAGTAGCCGACCAGCGGGCACGAGGCTGCCCCACGCAATACATCACCGGCCATCAGGAATTCTGGGGGCTGGATTTGCTGGTGTCACCGGCTGTGCTGATACCGCGCCCGGAGACCGAGCACGTGGTCGAGACAGTGCTGGAGCTGGTGAAGGAGCACCCGGCTGAGCTGCCGGAGAAGTTGCGGATCGTGGACATCGGAACTGGGAGCGGCGCCATCGCGCTCGCCTTGGCGAGCGAGCTGCCGCTTGCCGATATTCACGCTTGTGATATTTCCGAAGAAGCGCTGGAGATGGCCGCCGTCAACGCTGCGCGCCTGGGTTTGGACAGGCACGTTTGTTTCAGCAGGTCAGACTTGCTCGCGGCGTATGCAGGCCGGCAATTCGATTTTGTAGTGTCCAATCCTCCCTACGTTGGCGAATCCGAGGCCGACAAAGTGCAGAAACAAGTTCGCGAGTTTGAGCCCAAAGTTGCAGTCTTCTCCGGTGAGGAAGGCATGGACATCTATCGCCGGCTGGTGCCGCAGGCGCATGAAGCTTTGAAGGCCGGCGGCTGGTTCGTCACTGAGATCGGGTTTTCCGCGGAAGGAAAGGTCCGGGAGCTGCTGGCGGCCTGGAGCGAAGTTCTTGTGACCGCTGACTTGCAAGGCATTCCCCGGGTGATCGCCGCGCGGAAGCCCCTCGTTCCTGCGGCGAGCGGCTAGCCGGCTAATCGTCACCGGCAGCAGCGTGGCAAGGCGGGTTTTTGCGCCCACTGACTGGTTCGCTCGAAAAGAACTCGAACTTGAAACGTCCATTGTCGCTGCGAACGCCTGACGGTCCCTCGAGCGCCAGAGCCTCGTTATCAAGGAGCCCTTCCCAGTGCAGCTTGTTGTCGATGAAGACCTTCATCGTGCTGCCCTCCGCCTCAGCGCGCAGGGTATGACTTTGACCTTCCTTGAGCGGCGGCGGTGTGATGTCTCGCGTGGGCTTGAGGTTGCGATAGCCATTGGTGCCGCACTCGGCGCTGGTTGTCTGCCCAGGATTGAGCTTCTCGGAGATTACCAGCTCCTGTTTGGGCTCGATCCTCCACATGGCGTAAACCAGGTTGCAGCCGTTGGCGGCGCGCAGCTTCAATCCGATCTGGCGGCGAATCTGGCCGGAGCCTAGCGGCTTGTCCTGCTTTGTGGGACCCAGGTAGGTGAACCTGGCTTCGGCGACAAACCGCGTGGGATAGGCTACCACGGCCCGCATCTCCGGAACCGTCACTTCCATCTTCGCTCCTGGTCCTTCAAGGGCGCCTTTCGTGACGCACATCTGAGCGCGATGCACAGGCTTAAGGCTTGTACCCGAGTCCTGCCCTTGGGCGATGAATGCAGCAGCTGCGGAAAAAACCAGCAGCAAAGTTAGCGAGCGCATATGCCTCTGCAACCTCACGGCGCAAATTACACCAGACATTCAGCTCAGACTGCAAACGGTTTTTCAGCCCGGGATGTTACAAAGCAGCCTATTTGCTACACTACTTGGTTTTCCTAATATGACTGGGAGGTGGGGCTTTGGCCGAGACCAGAAGTTCCGCAGTGACGACACGCTTGGGCAGCACGCTGCGCCGCGACGCCTGGTGGGTGGAAGGTATTCCAGTGATCGTGCTCCTGGGGGGCTTTGGGATTTACGCCACGCTTCGCGCCTTCGAAGGCAAGTTTTACGAGTGGGGCCCATATCTCTCTCCTTTTTATTCCCCGCTGATCGACCCCCATCATCACTGGTTGCCGCTTTGGTTTTCGCCGGCCTTGCTGATTCTGGGTATTCCCCTCGCCTTCCGCGTGACCTGTTATTACTACCGCAAGGCCTACTATCGCGCGTTCTTTTTGGACCCCCCGGCGTGCGCCGTCGGCGAATTGCGCCACAAATACAGCGGCGAGACCAGGTTTCCGCTGGTCCTGCAAAACATCCATCGCTACGGACTTCTGACCTCCCTCATCTTTCTTATCTTCCTGTGGTATGACGCCGTGCGCTCTTTCTGGTTCGCAGGACACTTCTACATCGGTCTGGGATCGCTGGTGCTGACGACGAACGTCATTCTGCTGAGCTTGTATGCCGTTTCCTGCCACTCCTGGCGGCACCTGGTGGGCGGGAAGCTGGATTGCTTCTCCTGCTCGGCCTTCAACCGCGCGCGGCACGGCTTGTGGAAGCGGAGCAGCTTACTGAATGGGCATCATATGTTCTTTGCCTGGACGAGCCTGCTGTCGGTCGGGTTCGCCGATTTCTACGTCCGCATGGTCGCGAGCGGCCTGATCAAAGACTTGAGGATCCTGTGACCGACCAGAGCCGGTACGAAACCCACGAATATGATGTGTTGATTATCGGCGCCGGCGGCGCGGGATTGCGTGCCGCCATCGAAGCCCTGGCCCAGGGCGCGCGTGTAGCGGTGGTGTCCAAATCGCTGTTGGGCAAAGCGCACACGGTGATGGCCGAAGGCGGCATCGCCGCGGCCATGGCCAACGTGGACCAGGCCGACAGTTGGAAGACGCATTTCCGCGACACCATGCGCGGCGGAAAGATGATCAACAACTGGCGGATGGCCCAGCTCCACGCGCAGGAGTCGCCCGACCGCGTGCGCGAACTCGAGCAGTGGGGCGCGCTTTTCGACCGCACTTCCAGCGGCGACATTCTGCAGCGCGCGTTCGGCGGCCACACATTCAAACGTCTCTGTCACGTAGGCGATCGCACCGGACTGGAAATGATCCGGACCCTGCAGGACCGCGGCGTGCAGATGGGCTTTGACGTTTTCATGGAGTGCACCGTCATCCGCCTGCTCAAGGATGGAAACCGCATGGCCGGCGCCTTCGGCTATTGGCGCGAGCAGGGCCGCTTCGTGGTCCTGAAGGCAAAGTCCATCGTGATGGCCACCGGCGGAATCGGCAAAGCTTATCGCGTGACCTCGAATTCCTGGGAGTACACCGGCGACGGCATGGCCCTGGCCTACGAAGCGGGCGCCGATCTGCAAGATATGGAGTTCGTGCAGTTTCATCCCACGGGGATGGTGTGGCCTCC
>DATFQZ010000223.1:0-21661 GCA_035263765.1 Candidatus Angelobacter sp.
GTCCGGCCACTCGTACCTTGGCATCGACATCCAGGATGTGACCGCGGAACGCCTAGGAACACTCAAGCTCAAGGAAGAACGTGGCGTGGAAGTTACGATGGTGGACCAGGACGCGCCCGCAGGTAAAGCCGGCATCAAGGAACACGATGTCATCGTCGAGTTCAACGGCACACCGGTGGAAGGCGAAGAGCAACTGCGGCGCATGATCCGCGAAATCCCTGCGGGACGCACCGTGACGCTGGGTATCAGCCGGGACGGCAACCCGATGAAGATCAGCGTACAGTTAGCCGACCGCGGAAAGATGGTGTCCCAAGGCCCGAGAGTTGTGATTCCGGCGGTAAGGCCCCGCGTTGAGATTCCCAGGATTGAGCCCAGGATCGAGATTCCTGGATACACATTTCAAATCCAGATGTACTCCCAGCGGCTCGGTGCCCAAACAGAGAACCCGGGACGGCAGCTGTGCGAATTCTTCGGCGTTAAGGACGGAGATTGCGTGCTGGTCCGTTCCGTGGAGAAAGGCGGCGCCGCGGAGAAGGCCGGGCTGAAAGCCGGCGATGTCATCGTCCGCGTGGACAATGAGAAGCTTACCGACCGCAGCGACCTACGGCATGCGTTGGCCAAGTATTCCGATGGCGGCAAGCTTTCACTGGGCGTCGTGCGCGACAAGCGCGAGCAGACCGTCGTGGTTGATCTGCCCAAAGCCAGCGGCTCCGGCAATTCCTGGCGCATTATCGACTTCGACGAAATCCGTGTCCTTCGCGACGACCTTGAAGACCTGATGGACCAGGTGGAACCACAGACACAAAAGGTAAGGGAAACAGCCACCCTCAAGCTGCGCGAAGACACAAAGCAGCTGCGGCAAGAAATGCAGCGTGTGAGAACCGAAGTCGAGAAGTCACTTCGGGAAAATCAGACCGAGCTGCGGCGCATGCAGAGGAGGCTGCAACAAGAGATGAAGAAGCAATGGGGAGCGATGATTTAGGCTCCTTCATGTCCTGAAAGAGCGCGGCCAAGCCCGCGCTCTTTTTTGCCTTTGCGGGCTCCAAAAACTGGCTAAGGGGCTCTCAGCGTCAGCAGGGTTTCCGGATCAACATACAGGCCTTGCCAGCGCGCCGCAAAGTGTAGATGCGGCCCGTTCACTCTTCCCGTGTTTCCGCTCTTGCCTAAGACCGTGCCGCTTTCAACCTTGTCGCCTTCCTTCACCGCTATTTCAGAGAAGTGCATGTACAGGGTGAGCAGACCTTGTCCATGATCCACGACCACGCAGTTGCCTTCGTAGTAGAGATTGCGCGCCAGGATGACCACGCCGCTGTTTGTGGCCTTCACGGTTGTGCCGATGGCGGCACGGAAGTCGAGGCCTTTGTGCTGGCTCTTTTGCAGGCCGTGGTTGTAGGTGCGCGCTGAGCCGAAGATGGCGGTTACTGAACTCGAAACGGGAGGCGCAAACTGGCCTGACCAGTAGGTCTCCGGCGTAATCGCGGAGAATAAACGTTTCTTCAGCGCCTCCTCTTCCTGGATGCGCGCAAGAACTTCTTTCGGCGGCGCGATATATTGCGGTGGGACGCTCAGTTTGGTCGTCGGGTAGGCCTTCTCGCCGACGCTGATCTGCGCCGCGAAGGACGCCTTGGCGCCGTCCTTTTCCTTGCCTTCAAGACGGAGCGGATATTTCCCCGGCTTCTGATTCAGGTCAACGCCCGCAAGCGCGTACCAGCAATTGCAGCCCTCGCTGTGGCGAAATGACAACTCGCGTTCCGACCACACGCCGCCCAAATCTGCGAGGTCAGCAGGGGCTTGCACGCGAAACAGTACCGGCGAGCCGTTCACCAATTCTTGTGGCTCCGTTTTCACCGTCCACGCGAAGCCGGGCCTGTTTTGCGCACCGGCGAGCGCAGCCGCGGATAACCACAGCACGATTTGGACGGCAAGCTTCATGAACAAGGGTCGCAGCGAGAGACTGTGTCCTTACTCCGCCCAACGGCGGAAGATCAGGGAACCGTTGGTCCCACCGAAGCCAAAGGAATTGGAGAGCGCAATGTTCACGGACGTTTTGCGCGCGACGTTGGGAACGTAGTCCAGATCGCACTCCGGATCCGGGTTCTCGAGGTTGATGGTGGGAGGAAGAATCTGATCGCGCAGGGCCAGGATGGTGATGCCAGCTTCCAAGCCCCCGGCGCCGCCCAGCAGGTGTCCGGTCATCGACTTGGTGGAACTGACAGCAACCTTGGTATCTGCGCCGAAAGTGCGCTTGATGGCCTTGGTCTCAAGCACGTCGCCGATCGGCGTGGACGTGCCATGGGCGTTGACGTACTGAATATCGGCGGGCGTAATCTTGGCGTCGTGGATGGCGTTGCGCATGACACGATCACCCCCTTCGCCGTTTTCCGCGGGCTGGGTGATGTGGTAAGCGTCCGCACTCATGCCGTAGCCGATGATTTCAGCCAGGATCGGCGCGCCCCGTCGCCGGGCGTATTCGAGGTCTTCCAGAATCACGATGCCTGCGCCTTCGCCGATGACGAACCCGTCGCGGCCGGCGTCCCAGGGACGGCTGGCTTTTGCCGGTTCGTCATTGCGCGTGGAAAGAGCGCGCATGGCGGAAAACCCGCCCACCCCCATTTGCGTGATGGCGGCTTCCGAACCGCCGGCGATCATCACTTCAGCATCGCAACGCTGGATGATCTTGTAGGCATCGCCGATGGCGTGCGAGCTGGTGGTGCAGGCTGTGCACGTGGCTTCGTTCGGGCCCTTGGCGCCGTAGCGGATACTGACCTGCCCTGCGGCCAGGTTGACGATAGCGGCAGGAATAAAGAACGGCGAGATCCGTCGCGGACCTCCACTCATCAGCGCCGCATGCTCGCGTTCGATGATATCGAACCCGCCCACCCCCGACCCGATGTGTACGCCCACGCGGTCGGCGTTTTCCGGAGTGATGTCCAGACCGGACATCTTTACCGCTTCTTCGGTCGCGGCCAGAGCGAAGTGGATGAAGCGGCCCATCTTTTTGACTTCTTTTTTGTCGATGAAATTCAGAGGGTCAAAACTTTTGACCTCGGCGGCAATCTGGCAGGCGAAATTTGTCGTGTCAAAACTGGCGATTTTGGTAATGCCGCTTTTCCCCGCGACAATATTTTTCCAAACCTCGGCGCTGGTATTGCCGACGCCGCAGATAAGGCCCAAGCCCGTGACAACAACCCGTCTCGCCAACTACTTCCCGCCTTTCGCGTGCTTGCCGATGTAGTCAATCGCGTCCTTGACGGTACGGATTTTCTCCGCGTCTTCATCGGGGATTTCAAGATCGAACGCTTCTTCAAACGCCATGACCAGCTCGACGGTGTCCAGCGAATCCGCGCCGAGGTCGTCCACGAAGGAGGCATTCGGGGTGACTTCGCCTTCATCCACGCCCAGTTGCTCCACAATGATCTGTTTTACCTTCTCTTCCACTGCTGTTGGCATTTGCCTCTCCTTGCTGTTGGTTTCTAGCTACCCGTCGCCGCCGGATCGATCACTGCTTCACCGACTTCGCGTGCTGTTGGATATAGTCCACGGCGTCCTGCACGGTCACAATTTTTTCCGCGTCCGCGTCGGGAATTTCCAAATCGAAAGCTTCTTCGAGCGCCATCACCAGCTCCACGCGGTCCAGCGAGTCCGCCCCCAGGTCTTCGACAAAGGATGCGGCTGGTGTGACCGCCGCGGCCTCCACGTCTAGCTGGTCCATGATGATCTGCTTCACTTTGGCTTCAACCGCCGGCACGATGGCTCCTCACAAGGTAAACCGCTTAGTGTAATTGCTGGAAAAATGTTGTGTAAAGGGCTGCGGCACATCCCGGACGTCCCGCCGGCGGGGTCCACGAATCTGAAGTCCCAGGATTTTGCGGCATGAATCGACCCCGGCCGCGACCCAGGTCCTTTGCTGCACATACCAGCCTTAGCTCCCTCATTCGTCATTCTACCTGTCGCGTGCGCTTTCGAGGTCTCCGCCGGGTCCGCTTTCGTTGGTTTCGCTTACAATGTGGCCTTGCCTTTACAGAACCGATTCTTCCTGAAACTGAGCGCCTGGATCGCCGCTCTTAAAGCCCTGGGTGCCTGGGGCGTTTTCATTCTGGCCGGCGTTGATAGTGCCCTTTTCGGCGTTCCCATGGATCCCTTAGTGGCCGGCTTCGTTTTCGCCAATCCGCATCGTGCCTGGCTTTACTGCGTGGCCGGAGCCCTTGGCTCCGCCGTAGGAAGCCTTTTGCCTTTCTACCTGGGACGGGCCGGCGGTGAGTTGTTTCTGCTCAAACGCATCGATGAAGCCAAGCTCAAACGCATCCGCGACCGTTTTGAGCGCCAGGAATTCCTGGCGTTGATGTTTCCCGCCACCCTGCCTCCGCCGACGCCTTTTAAGCTGTTCGTGTTCTCTGCGGGCGTCTTTGAGATGCGTCTGCCGGCCTTCCTGCTCGCCGTCATTGTTGGACGTTTGATCCGCTTCGGCGTACTCTCCGTTTTGACCGTGCTTTTTGGTCCCCAGATCGTTAGCCGGATCAAAACCCTGTTCAAAATCCACCCTTCGCTGGCGATAGCAGTGATCCTGGCCGTGATAGCCCTTGGATACGTCATCTACCGCCTTATACGAGCCCCTGTGCGTGAGGTGGCGCAGGAAATCAGGCATCAGGACGACGAGCGCGCTTAGACTATAACCTGTGTATTTACATACTCATTTATGGTATGTATATGCCACTACCCTACAGTAGCGCTCTAACTGCGAAAATGGCGCGGGAACTAATCTACTACACCAGGACAGCGGTGCGTCGGAGCGCACCCTAAGCTACACGACGTGCTTCTGCGTGGCTGCCCATGCCCAGTAGCACAGGGATGCTGAAGAACACGCTTGCGAAGAAGAGATCGGAGATCAGGCCATTGCGGAAAAATGGAATGGCGTTGGTGTAGCTCGCGACCAGGCCGGCCCAGGTCCTGGGATATAGATAGCCTGCGGCCCAGACTCCAAAGTTACTGACCAGGAAAAAGGAAATCGCGCTGCCCGCTCCGGCGCCGAGCACGTTCAACGGCTTCACTCGATTTTCGAGAAGCACGCCAATGAAGCAGGCGCCCACATACCAGGCCCAGACCAGCGTCTGGTCCCAAGTGAGCGCCACGTGGTAGACCCTGTAGTTCAGATAAAGGTCGGAGCCGATGAAAAGCACCACCGGCAGCCAAAACTGTTTGCGGGGCATGCGCGAGCCGAAAAACAACAATGACGCACCCAGCGGAGTAAACCCGTGGGTCGCAAAGGCTCCGGTCCCAGCCAGAACGCGGATGGCAACGGCAACCACCACAAACAGATAAGCCAGCATGTCGCACCTCGAAAGAAGTATTGTGAGGCTCGAAGGTAAGAACGTCAAGGACGCTGCACTCTCAGCAGCAAAGTGAATGTAAGGAACGCAAGTTCGATGCGGCCCTTGAACCCTTGCTGTCCTCACCGTCTTCGACTTTCTGAGGGCGGCCGGCGCATAGACTCGTCGGACACGCGGAGCCGAGGATCGAGCTCTACGTATCCCGCCAAGACCGGTGGCTCACCCTGGGAAAGCGTCTCAGCCCGGGCAAACCGCAAATCACGAAACTGCACCTGGTATCCCTCGCCGGCGGGCAAGGCAGTAACGTCCAGCAGCGGATACTGCGCCCAATCCAGGAAGAAGCGTCCTAGTCGCGACTTCTTCGCCGCCAAGGTCGCCGGCGTCTCCTCGGGTTTATAGCGCAGGACGGCCTGGTTCTGCGGGTCAAGCTGGCCCGAACCGGAATCCACGGGCAGGACTTCGAAGAAGTCTTTGGTCTCAACCACGCCGCTCCACGAAAAAGGGTTGGTCATGCTGGGAAACGCGGAGACACGCACTGCATCCTGGCCGCGAAAGGTTACCGAATTCAGGGCGGTAACAGCGCGCCGATGTTCGAAGTCACGAAAAAAAACCACAGCCGCAAAAAAAACCAGGGCGAAGGTGGCTCCTCCGCGCCCGCGAAACTTCGGCTTGCGGGCGCCTACTTCATCACTCACCAGCCCCAGCAACGCCGGAGCCACCAGGCCGAGGAACAACACCACGAGAATCACCGGATCGACGATGTTAACGACGTCCCATGAGTACCAGCGCGGATTGAAGGGTGCGAAAGGGCGCACACCGTAGCTATTGGTGTAGTCCAGCAAGATGTGCACCAGGGAGCTCAGCAGCGCGAGGACAAACAAAAGGCCCCATCGTACCGGCAGCTTGGGCGTCCATCCGCGTCTCTGCATCATCCTGTAGATTCCATATACGCCGGCGACGGTGACTGCGGCTACGACCGGCGCGCCGAGAAGAGTATGCGTGAAGCCACGATGATGCTGAAAGCCGGTGACGGATCCACCCAAAAAGCCGAGCATGTCGGCGTCAGGTGCGTCGGCGGCCAGGACCAGTGTGAGCGTGGCCAGGCTGGTAGTGCGGTTCAAGCCTGCCCGGCCCATGCAGGCCCCGGTAAGCAAATGAGTGACAGGGTCCAAGGGACACATTCTAGCAGTCCCAAGCTCGAAGATCGGGTGATCGGATCATCGGGAGATCGGGTGATCGGTGTGGACTTGGCTGTTCAGATCACCTGATCACCCGATCGCCAGATCACCCGATTTGTTACTCGTGCAAACCTCACGGCATTAAGAGCTTGAATGTCCGCTCCTCGATTGTGATTTCTACAGGCAGCGCTCCCAGCAGCTCCCCGTCGGCCTCACAGTGGATGGCGTGGTCGCCGCCAGTCGCGAGCGGCGTACAGCGGACCCAAGGCGAATGGGCCATCTCGACTTGGCGTACGCTCCAGTTCCATCCGCTCACCAGGCTGAAGAAGAAACTGAGGAAGTGGCGGACCTTGTCAGTCTTGAAGATCATGAGGCGATAGTCATCGCGGATGAGAGCGCCGCCCAGGCGCACACGGCGCAGTAGCCCGGGGAATCTGTCGGCGCGGACGGCCATCACCAGCGCCACGGCTGCTTTGCGGCGATCACCGTTTTCCGCCTGCCATTCAGCCTCGAACATTGGGAAGTCGTGGCGGAAGATCATTCGCGCCATCTCGAGGAAGTAAGCGTACATGCCCCAGCGCTCCTTCAACCGAACGGCGGTTTGGTACATTAGCTCGGCGTCAGCGCCAACGCCGGCGGTCACGATCACGTACCGCTTGTCGTTTTCACCGCCATGGGCGGCCTGGTACGCGATGGCTCCGGCGCGCACTTCACGGGGCTGGTAGGTAAGCAGAGCGCGGGCCGCGGCTTCCGTATCCTTCGGCAGGCGCAGGTCCGTGGCCAACAAGTTGCCGCTTCCCAACGGGATCACACCCAGGGTCGCTTGTCCGCCGGCGAGCATCAGGCCGTTGAGCACTTCGTGGACAGTGCCGTCGCCGCCGCAGGCGATCAGCGTGTCGGCTCCAGCGGCCACGGCTTGTTGCGCTTGTTCGATGGCCGACCCGGCGCATGTGGTAGGGCAGGTTTCTGCCTGGACTCCAGCAGCGCGCAGGACTTCAGCTGCGCGGGCGATTTGCTCCGCACGACGCTCACGCTTCCGGCCGGACGCCGGGTTGTAGATCAAGACAGCCTTCTTCATGGGCAAGCTGACAATATAATCTGTTTGCATGGCCACGCGCGCGAGCAACGTTGAAAAGAGAGTGGAGCAACTGCGCGAAGAGATCCGCCACCACGAGCACCTCTACTACGTGCTGGATGCTCCAGAGATCAGTGACGCCGAATTCGACCTGCGCATGCAGGAGCTGAAGCGGCTGGAGGCTACGCACCCCGAGCTGGTGACGCCCGATTCACCGACGCAGCGCGTCGGAGGCAAGCCGCGCGAAGGGTTCGTGAAGGTCGCGCACTCGCGGCCCATGCTCTCCCTCGACAATGCTTTCACCGAAGAAGAACTCCGCAACTGGGACCGGCGCGCCCGCGAGCTGGCGGGCAGCGCCAAGATCGAATACGTCTGCGAGCTCAAGCTTGACGGCATGTCCCTGGCGCTCACCTATGAGAAAGGCAAGCTGGCGCGGGGCGTGACGCGCGGAGACGGCTCGGTGGGTGAGGACGTGACCTCGAACGTGCGCACCATGCGCACCGTGCCGCTCTCGCTGGATGCGGCTGTGCTCAAAAAGGCCGGCTTACCCCAGGACTTCGAGGTCCGCGGCGAAGTCATCATGCCGCTCAAGGCTTTTGAACGCATGAACGAAGAACGCGAGGCGCAAGGGCTTTCAAAGTTCGCCAATCCGCGCAACGCTGCCGCTGGAACCATCCGGGTGCTCGAACCGAATATCGTCGCGCAACGGCGCCTGGACCTGTTCGCGTACTTTCTTCTGGTCAACGGCAAATACTTCCCTGAGCACCACGCTGACGCCCTGCAAGCCCTCCACGACGTGGGTTTCAAAGTGAACCCGCATCGCACGCTGGCACACAACATCGATGAAGTGCTCGAGTTCATCGCCAAGACCGAAGCCATGCGCGACAAGCTGCCCTATGAAATTGACGGCATCGTCGTCAAGGTGAACTCACTGCGGGTACAGGACCGGCTGGGATTCACGGGTAAAGCTCCGCGCTGGGCGATCGCCTACAAGTATGCGGCGCGCAGCGGCGTCACGAAAGTTGAAGACATCCGGGTGCAAGTCGGACGCACGGGCAAACTCACGCCTGTGGCATGGCTCAAGCCAGTGCCGATCGGCGGGACAACGGTGAGCCGGGCGACGCTGCATAACATGGATGAGATCGGGCGCCTGGGCGTAAAGATCGGCGACTGGGTGATGGTGGAGCGCGGCGGCGACGTGATTCCCAAGGTCGTCAAAGTGATCGAAGACAAAGATCATCCTCGCGGCCATACGTCTTTCCAGATGCCTGAGCATTGCCCGGTCTGCAAGAGCACGATCCGCCACAAAGAGGGCGAAGTTGACTACTGGTGCGTAAATCTGAATTGCCCCGCGCGTCTGCAAGGCAGCATCCTGCACTTTGCCGCGCGCTCGGTCATGAACATCGATGGGCTGGGCGAATCGCTGGTGAATCAACTCCACCAGCATGGATTCCTCAAGGACGTGGCCGATATTTACACACTCAAAGATAAGCGCTCGCAACTCGTGGAGCTTGAGCGCGTGGGAGCGAAGTCCGTAGACAATCTGCTCGCGGAGATCGAAAACTCGCGCAAGCTACCGCTGGAGCGCGTGATCATGGGGCTGGGGATTGGACAGGTCGGGACCCGCACTGCGGAGTTACTGGCTGAGCATTTTGGGTCCATGAACGATCTGATGGACGCTTCCGACGAGCAACTGCAGGAAGTGAACGATGTTGGCCCGAGCGTGTCCGCCAGTATTCGCGAGTTTTTTGCTGAGCCACGCAACCGCAAACTGGTGGAGCGGCTCAGCAAATATCTCGTCTTTAAAGGAAAAAAGCGCGTGCGCGGCACCGCGCTGGCCGGCAAGACATTTGTGATCACAGGCACACTTGCCAACTATTCGCGTGACGCAGCAAAAAAGCTGATTGAAGACGCCGGCGGAAAGGTCGCGGGCTCCGTCAGCAAGAAAACGGACTACGTTGTTGCCGGAGACGACCCGGGGTCGAAGCTGGATAAAGCGAAGGAGTTAGGCGTGAAGGTGATCGGGGAGAAAGAGATGGAGGGATTGGTCCGGTAATTCCTGAGAAGAACCTGAACGTAGAGACGCGGCACCGGGGTCCCCGGACCGGGCCGGTTTTGCCCGGGCTGGGGTGGAGGCATTGCCGCGTCTCAATTTCAATCCAACGAAATTGCGTTGGGAATAGCCACAGCGTCAAAGACGTAAACAGTGAGACGTGGCGGTGCCACGTCTCTACGGCAGACATTCCGGTCGCCCGGTCTCACCGGAACTTTTGACGAATTCTCTTATACGTCGTCGCCAGATCTTCCGGCAGGACACGCGTCTCTCCGATCACGGTCATGAAATTGGCATCCGCGACCCAGCGCGGCAGCACATGCAGGTGGATGTGTCCGGCGACGCCGGCGCCGGCGGCCTTGCCCAGGTTCATTCCCAAATTGAGACCTTCCGGGTGGTAGAGTTCACGGAGAATGATCTCCAACCTCCGTGTCAGCGCCATCATTTCCTGGGCAGCGGCTTCGGAAAGTCCGGCGAGTTCGGCGGTGTGCTGAAAGGGAACTACCATGACGTGTCCGGAAGTGTACGGATATGCGTTGAGAACGACAAAACAGTGCTTGTCCCTGTGGACGATGAGGGCTTTTTCGTCATCGCCGGCCTGCGCCAGGTCGCAAAACAGGCATCCGCCGGCTTTGTGGGCGGTAGTGACGAACGCGTAGCGCCACGGCGTAAACAGGAAGTCCATGACCCCTGAAGATACCAGAAGGACTAGGGTGCATAGGCGTTTTTACTGGCCTTGCGGGGTTTGACAGCGTCATAGAGCGTTGTTATATTCGAAGCAGTCTTATGGCTGGTTCAGGACTGCCATAGGATCCGGCCGCTGGTTTCAGCCTCCGTGCAAGCGGGGGAATTTTCCAGTGGGACTCAAGATCCCGAGTCCGCCTTCAGCACGTCCACAGCTTGTCTCGTATGAGTTCCGGCGTGTTCCAAGAGGCCCGTCAGCGAAGAGGAATGTCGGTCGAGCACACAGCCCGAAGCACTCCGCCAGATGCGGAAGGCGAATCCAACGAGGCACCTTCGCGCTCCGCCTCCTCGCAACAGTCCTACGGAAAAACGTCACCTATGTCCGCGAACACTTCTCAACTCCAATCCACTGAGCAGCCCAGCGCGGGTGTCGCTCAAAAAGAAGAAACTCACATGGACGACTTTGCCGCAGCTCTTGAATCCTACACTCTGGAGACCGAACCGGCGCCGAGCGAAGACAACGTCTTCAAAGGCACCGTGATTAAGATCACTCCCACCCACGTTGTGGTGGACATCGGCTTCAAGTCCGAAGGCCTGGTGCCCATCGCCGAAGTAACGGACGCGCAAGGCAACATCAAGTTCCAGCCGGGCCAGGAAATAGAAGTTATGGTCCAGCGCGGCGAGAACGAAGAAGGCTCTGTCCTTCTGTCGCACGAGCGCGCGGCCCGCGTGCGGATCTGGGAGAACATCGAGAAGGCTTACCACTCGAAAGAGCCTATGAAGGGCACGGTGGTGGAGCGGGTGAAGGGCGGAGTTTCAGTCGATATTGGAGTGAAAGCTTTCATGCCGGGTTCGCAAGTGGATACGCACCCGGTGCGCAACCTGGACACACTGAAGGGCCACGAAGTCGAAGTCCGCGTAATCAAACTCAACAAAAAGCGCGGCAACATTGTGGTCTCGCGCAAGGCCATCCTGGACGAAGAAGTGGCTTCCAAGCGCGAGAAGACGCTCACGAATCTGCACGAAGGCGCCGTGCTGACCGGCACCGTGAAGAACCTGACTGACTACGGCGCGTTTGTGGACCTTGGCGGGATCGACGGCCTGCTGCATATCACCGACATGTCCTGGGGCCGGCTGACGCATCCCCGCGACCTGGTGCACGTAAGCGATCAGATCCAGGTGAAGGTCCTGAAATTCGATCCTGAAAAACTGCGCGTCTCTTTAGGCTTCAAGCAGCTCACGCCGGATCCATGGCTGGACGCAGCAGAACGATATCCCATCGGCGCCCGCGTGAAAGGCCGCGTGCTTAGCGTGACGGATTACGGCGCTTTCATCGAACTGGAACAGGGCATCGAGGGTCTGGTCCACGTGAGCGAGATGTCGTGGTCCAAGCGTATGAAACATCCCTCCAAGCTGGTAGGCCTGGGCAATGAGATCGAATGCGTTGTGCTCAACGTGAACTCCAATGAGCGGCGCATTTCGCTGGGCTTAAAGCAGCTAGAGTCCAATCCCTGGGAGAGTCTGCATCAAAAGTATCCCATCAGCTCCACGGTGGAAGGCCGGGTGCGCAACCTCACCGATTTCGGTGCGTTTATCGAGATTGAAGACGGAATCGACGGGCTGGTTCACGTCAGCAATTTGAGCTGGACCAAGCGCGTGAAGCATCCTTCGGAAGTCCTCAAGAAAGGCGAAAAGGTAAAGGCCGTGGTGCTGGGCATTGAGCCGGAACAACGGCGCCTGTCGCTGGGGATCAAGCAACTGGAACCCGACGCCTGGGAAACGTTCTTTAAGACCCACCGTATTGGCGACGTGGTGCACGGCAAAGTCCTGCGCGTGGCCCAATTCGGCGCTTTTGTAGAAATTGCCGAAGGGGTAGAAGGTCTTTGTCACAATTCCGAAGCCACGGACTCGAACGGAGTAGGAATCAAACTTGATTCCGGCCAAGAGCACGATTTCAAGATCATCAAGATGAACCCGGAAGAAAAGAAGGTGGGTCTAAGCCTGCGCGCAGTGGGCGAGGAAGCCAGCCGCGCCGACGTGGAAGCCTACAAGCACCCGGCTTCCAGCGCAACCACCACACTGGGCGACATCGTCAACTGGAAGCGTGCGGGAAACGAGCAAGACTAAGCAGTTAGCAAATAGCGATTGGCAATTAGCCAGAAAAAGGCCACCCGAAGCAGGTGGCCTTTTTTCATTACTGGCTCCGACTTCCTGGGGCGAGGAACAGACAAGGTTCTCCACAACTCGTCAGTATGTCGAGGCGGCTGATTGCTGATTGCTATTTGGCTTTGATGCGCAACGTGATATTGACCTGTTTGCGATTGTCGAACGCGCTCAGGGTCTTGGTGTCGCTGCGGGCGCCGTTGTGTTCGGCATATACCTCATAGTCTACGTTGGGAGCGAGCGCAGGGAACCGGTAAGAACCGTCCTGCTCAGTAATGTAAGTCTTAATCGCCAGGCTCTTGGTATTTTTTAAATACACGATGGCTTTGGCCAGGGGCTGATCCTCCCCGGCAAAGACGTGACCTGTCAGGGTGCGAAGCTGGCTTTCTTTTTGTTCCGCGTAAAGCGCACCGGGAAGGCAAGCACACGCCAGCGCTGCCAGCAAAAGGATTGTCGACGCCTGGACTGCGGACCAAGGCTTTATCACGGAAACCACCTCCGCCAAGAAATATTGCCTGAGATTCCTACTCTGTTAGATGCAAGCTGAAATCTCGGCGTTCCTGATCCTCAATATGGACTTTGGCTTGGCCTTTCAGGCGCTTGCGCAGGGACTTCTGGGGTTTGCCGTCCTGGACCGGCACCCATTCAATCACGCCGATGACTTCGTAATCCCCGGGGCCGGGTGGCACGCGTTGCGCGAATTCGCCGTGATGGTCTGAAACCAACTCCCAGGTCGGGTGCTTCTTTCCCACCGGATGAATGTTGACCCGGACTCCGTACAGGGGGCGGTCGTCAGGCCCGTAGGCCGTGCCGTAGATCAACCCGTAATTATCTTTCTTCTTGTCGTCCTTCTTGTCGTCGCTGGCAAAAGAAGAAGCACTGAGCAGCACGCACACCATTCCCAGGGCAGCCGCCATGGTCGTACGGCGCTGCTTAGTAATCATTGTCCTCTTCGTCCTCGCCGTCGCTGTCGTCCGATTCTTCGTCTTCCTCTTCTTCGAGAGGGTTCAACTCCAGCGGCGTTTTTGTGACCACCTCAAAGTCCCGGCCGCACTCCGGGCAAGATACGATCTCACCCTCGTCGAGCTCTTCCTCGTCCAGGTCGAGGTCGGTTTCGCATTCCGGGCAAATTGCCATTTCGTTCCTCCAAAGCGAGACAGGGTCCCGTGATTATATTTAGAATCTCTCAGAGTTGCCGTCAAGTTCTCTTATGAGGTCAAAAATGTTCATTTTGCGCCACCCTGCCAGAATGGCAGTGGTTGTCTTGATTGTGCTGGTGATGCCGCACGCCCACTTCAGTGTTGCCAGCGGCCAAGCCGTACAACCGTCGGTCCTAGGAATCAAGCACATAGTCTCTGCCGTTGTGCCTGGAGCCGGCAACTCGTCTCAACCGGTGGCGGACCCGGAAATCGCCAAAGCCATCCGAGAAGTTTCTCCAGCTCAGATTCAGCAGACGATCGCCAAGCTGGTCAGCTTTGGCACGCGGCACACACTTTCCGTGAACAATCCCGGGGCCGCTACGTCCGACCAGGGAATTGTAGCCGCCCGCAAGTGGATTAAGTCAGAATTCGAACGCTACTCTGCAGCCTGCGGCGGCTGCCTGGAAGTGAAGACCGATAACTTCATCCAGCAGCCCACCGTGCGCATCCCGCAACCCACGGAGTTGGAGAACGTCTATGCCATCCTCCGCGGAACGGATCCCGCGCAGTCCAAACGCATCTACCTGGTCACCGGCCACTACGACTCCCGCAACAAGGACGCCCTGAACGCCACTAATCCCGCGCCCGGGGCCAACGACGACGGCAGCGGCACCGCGGTATCGCTCGAGTGCGCGCGTGTGCTCAGCAAACACAAGTTTCCGGCTACGATCATCTTCTTGACCGTCGCCGGGGAGGAGCAGGGGCTGAACGGCAGCGCACATTTTGCGAGGATGGCCAAGGAGGAGGGCTGGCAGTTGGAAGGCGTGCTGAACAACGATATTGTGGGCGGGAACAACACGCCGGGCGATACGTTGCGCAATCCCAACGTGGTCCGCGTCTTTTCCGAGGGTATCCCTGCCGCAGCCACGGAGGCTGATCTGCGGCGCATCCGCTCCACCGGCGGAGAGAACGATTCGACGTCTCGCGAGCTGGCGCGCTACGCCCAGGAAGTGGGCGCGACCTACGACTTCGGTAAGTTCGGCCCGCTGCTGATGTTCCGCCGCGACCGCTACCTGCGCGGCGGCGACCATTCCGCCTTTAACGAGCAGGGATTTGCCGCGGTTCGCTTCACCGAATACCGTGAAGATTTTCACCACCAGCACGAGAACCCAAGGGTGGAGAATGGCATCGAATTTGGTGATTTGCCCAAATTTGTGGATTACGACTACGTGGCTAACGTGGCCCGCTTGAACGCGGCCACGCTGGCGTCGCTGGCCTCCGCTCCCGCCCCTCCGGCCAAGGTTCGCCTGCTGACCAGAGGACTCGAAAACGATTCCAAAATCGAATGGGATGCCGCGCCCGGGGCTACTGCCTACGAAGTCGTGTGGCGGGCGACCAGCGACCCGGCCTTCCCGCCTGAGAACGTGGTCCGCACAACGGAAACCAAAGTGGACCTGCCGGAATCAAAAGACAACGTGATCTTCGGCGTGCGGTCGATGAACGCCCGAGGACACAAGAGTTTAATCGTCATCCCCGAGGCGGAACGTGGCGGACCGCCAGCTACGGAAAGATAAGAAAATGAGTAGAGATACTACTTTTCAGTTCAGCCTGCCTCCGTTTCGTGGCGCAGTTCGCTACTTGATTCTTCTCACTCTTGCGGTGTGGATAGCCTTGGTCCTCCTCTGGGCCTTTGATCGACCGGACGCGCAGTTCCTGCTCACCATTGGAGAGCTAAACCCGCAACGTGTGCTTCATGGCTGGGTCTGGCAACTGTTGACGTACGGGTTTGTGCATGTCGATCCAAGACATATCATTGTCGCCCTGGTAGGGACGTACTTTATCGGCTCCGCGGTTCAGGAGCGTATTGGTTCCAGGGCCTTCGCGGAGCTTTACGTGTTCTCTTCGGTCTTGGCAGGCGCAGTGGGTGTTTTAATTTCTCTGACCGACCGTGTCGGCATAGGTCCGGCGTTGGGCGCAGGAGCTGCGGTCAATGGGGTCTTGATGGTCTTCTATCTGCTGCACCGCGGCGTCTCCATTTTTTTGTTTCCGTTCCCTTTCAAGATTCCAGTGGAGTGGGTCGTAGTTGCCGTTGGAGCTATTGAAGGCGCATATTTTCTGCTGAACAATTTCGCGCTGTTTTTCCTGGTATCGCTTTTGGGGTTGGGCACGGGATTTGTCTGGTACCGGCTGATGTGGCGGCGAGCTACTGTCTCGGGAGCCATACAAACCCGCGCAATCACAATTCGCAATAGTTATTACCGCTGGAAACGCGAGCGCGCCAAAAAAAGATTCCAAGTCTACATGCGTAAGCACCAGCAGGACCCTAAGCAATACTTTGACGAATACGGAAACTTCCGCCCTCCCGACGAAAAAGAGAAAGACAAGAAGGACGGCCCGGCCGGCTGGGTGAACTAAAGAGATCGGGTGATCTGATACTGACGGCGTCGAAAGCTGAGAACCATATCTTAGGCGCGCTCGGTCACAGCCGCCGACGAGGCCGCGACAACCTAACCCCGATCACCGGATTACCCGATCACGCGCGATCACCGGATCTTTTCCCTCCCACCACATGTAACCGCATGAAGTTGGTTGATCCCGTCGTGGTGCTCGTGCCTGCGACAATAGCTATGACATCGCCGGGATTGGCGGCGTGGCTCTTCACCATGTACCTTTCCGCGTTGACCACCATCTCTTCCGCGCTGGCGGCTGTGTTCGACAACACTGGCTGTACGCCCCACAGCAGGTTCAGGCGGGCGCCAACCGACCGTTTGGACGCGAAGGCAAAGGTCGCCGCCTTCGGCCGATACTTGGAGATCAGCCGCGCCGTGGTACCGGTCTCGGTGTATACGGCGATGGCCTTCATCGCCAGGTCCTGCGCAGCGTGGGCCACGGACTCGCAGATGGTTTCTGAAATCGAGAGCGGGCGCGCCTGGTGTCGCCTGCGCACCGGCTCCGGCGCGTTTGACTCTGCCTCCAGAATGATGCGGGCCATGATGGCCACGGCCTCACGCGGGTACTCTCCGCTGGCCGTCTCGGCCGAAAGCATGACGGCGTCACTGCCGTCCAGGATGGCGTTGGCCACGTCGCTGGCTTCCGCGCGGGTAGGCCGCGGATGATCGGTCATGGACTCCAGCATCTGCGTGGCGGTAATCACCGGCTTGCGCCATTCCGCCGCGCGGCTAATCACACGCTTTTGGATGATGGGAACTTTCTCCGGCGGCATCTCCACGCCTAGGTCACCGCGCGCCACCATGACGCCGTCAGCGACGTCAAGAATCTCCTCGAGGTTGGCGTCTTCGACGGCCTGCGGCTTCTCCAGCTTGGCGATGACCCATGCGTCTGAGCGGGAGTCCTCGATCACTTGCTTGACCACGCGTACGTCGTCGGCGTTGCGGATGAATGACGCGGCCACCATGTCCACGCCGTGCTGGATGCCAAATTCCAAATCTTTCTGGTCTTTGTCCGTCAGAGACGGAACGCGCACCAGAGTTCCCGGAAGATTGATGCCTTTGTGCTCGCCCAGCAGGCCGCCGTTAACAACCTCGCACTCCACGTCGTCGCCGCGAACCGAGGACACACGAAGTTCGATCAGGCCGTCCGAGAGCAGCACTCGGGCGCCCGGTTGCACTTCCTGCGCCAGCGTCTTGAAGGTTGTGGAGATGACGGCGGCGGTTCCGGGAATGTCGCGCGGCGTGATGGTGACGCGGGCGCCGGTTTTCAACAGTACGGGAGTATGCTGCTTCAACCTTCCGGTACGGATTTTTGGGCCTTGCAAATCCTGGAGGATGCAGATCGTTCGGCTGGCCTCTTTGGCTACACTACGCAGCCGCTTGATGACGCACGCATGCTCTTCATGCGTGCCGTGCGAGAAGTTCAGACGAGCAACGTCCATGCCCAGGCGCATGAGGTCGCGCAGGACGGCTTCCGAGGAGCTGGCGGGCCCCAGCGTGCAAACGATTTTGGCTTTTCGAAACTGCGGGGTGAGATCTGGATCCCGGCCCTTGGGTTGGGTCATTTGATACTCATACCTGTTTTCTTTGGAATGCCATTGGCGGCGGTCCTGGGATAGGCCTGGGCGTTTACCTCGGCGCCCAGCAGGACGATGGCGGAAACGATATAGAGCCAGACCAGTAGCGCGATGGCCGCGCTGAGCGAACCGTAGACCACGTTGTAGGTTGCGTAATGCGTGACGTACCACCCGAAGAACATGGTGGCCGGAAACCACAGAAACGTGGCCAGAGTCGCCCCCGGCAGCACACGCCGCCATGACTGCATCTTGGGAAGGCCGTTGTGATAGATGAGAGCCATGACGGCGATGCTGGTCAGGAGCGCGATGGCCCAGCGCACGCCATCCCACACCAGCAAGATGAGCGGCTTGAAAAGATGCATGGTCTGGTCTGAGGCCCAGTTTTCAATCTGGTCGCCGAAAGCCACCAGGATCGTGGCAAAACCCAGCGGCACCAGCGCCAAGAACACCAGATAGACGGCAACCGCCCGCTCTTTCCAGAAACCCCAGCTGTTAGGTACCTCGTAGGCACGGCGAAAGCCGTCCATCCAGGAGATCATCACGCCGGTGGCCGCCATCAGCGTGACCACGGAAGCGGAAATGATGATGCGAGTGGCGTGGTGCTGCTTGGTCTGAAGAAAAGAAACCGCCATCGTGCGCGTCCCAGGAGGCAAGACCCAGCGCACTGCCATTGAAATCTGCTGCAGGAAGCCTTCTGTGTTGTGCGAAGCCTCGAGCACCGACGTAACCACTAAGAAAGCCGGAAAAAGCGTCAGGATTGACGAATAGGCCGCAGCTTTGGCCACCGAGTACTGCCCGTGTATGAAGGCCTGCCAGAAGGCGCGGCGCAACCGGGTGAAGTGCATGTGGTGACTAGGGTAAAGGCACTCGACAACATCTGCAACCTAAACAACCGGAGCCTCTGATAGACTGATTTTCCTTCGTTATTTCAGAGTTTCTGGATGAAAACCAAGGGAATTGCCATGCGGAATCGCGTTCTCAGAGTCGCCGGGGCTGTCGGCCTGCTTTTCTTAGCCACTACCATGCCGGCTCAACCTGCCTCATCGCCACAGCAAGGAGCAGGGTCTCATGCGATCTCTGCGCCTGCCGCGGCTCCACTGACAAACGTCAAGGTTTACCTGATCGGCGACTCAACCATGTCCATCAAGGAGACCCGCGCCTATCCGGAGACCGGCTGGGGGATGCCCTTCGCTTATTTCTTTGATTCGAGCGTGACCGTAGACAACCGGGCCAAGAACGGACGCAGCACCAAGACATTCTTGAGCGAAGGCCTGTGGCAATCGGTGACCCAAGAATTGAAGGAAGGCGATTACGTATTCATTCAGTTTGGCCACAACGACGAAGCGAAAGAGAAGACTGAACGCTACACGACGCCGGAGGAGTACAAGACCAATCTCGCCCGATTTGTCTCTGAGACCCGGGCAAAGAAAGCGATCCCGGTCCTGCTCACGCCGGTCGCACGCAGAAAATTTGACGCTTCAGGCCATATCGTCGAGACCCATGAGATCTATTCGAATTTGGTGCGCTCTGTCGCGAAAGAACAGAATGTCGTGCTCATCGATCTTGATAAGAAGAGCCAGGCATTGCTCGAGCAGTACGGTGAGACAAATTCGAAACTGCTCTTTGACTGGCTGGAGCCGGGCGAGCATCCCAATTATCCCGAAGGCAAGCAGGACAACACACACTTCAACGAACTCGGCGCCCGGAAGATTGCGGAGCTCGTACTGGTGGAGATGAAGGCACTGCATCTGGACCTTGCGGATAAGGTCGTGAAGAGACAGGTGATTGAACCACCGGCAGCGGTTCCCGCAACAGACAAAAAAATCGCGGGCCCGAAAACTCCGGCCCGCGATTGATTGCTGATCGTTAGATAGATGTTTACTCGGCCGCCATCTCCTCGGCTTCGCCTTCCTGGCGCAGCAATTCCAGAGCGCGTTCGGCTTCGGCGTAGGCCTGGGAGACTTCTTCCTGGACCTTGGCCGCGGCCTGTTCGAGTTCCGGAGCCAGGCGGACGTTGCGGTAGAACTCCATGCCCGTCCCGGCGGGAATGAGCCGGCCGACGATCACGTTCTCCTTGAGGCCGCGCAGGTGGTCCACCGCACCCTGGATCGAGGCTTCGGTGAGCACGCGCGTGGTCTCCTGGAACGATGCCGCGGAGATGAAGGATTCCGTCGAGAGCGAGGCCTTGGTGATGCCCAGAAGCAGCGGGCGTCCCGTGGCCGGGCGGCCGCCATCCTTGATCACCCGCTCGTTCTCTTCGCGGAAGCGGAATTTATCGACCTGCTGCTCGAGCAGGAATGTGGTGTCACCCACGTCTTCCACCTTCACCCAGCGCATCATCTGCCGGACGATGACTTCAATGTGCTTATCGCTGATGGTCACGCCCTGGAGCCGGTAGACTTCCTGGATTTCGTTGACCAGGTAAGCCTGCAGCTCCTTCTCGCCGAGCACGGCCAGAATGTCGTGCGGGTTGAGCGGGCCGTCCATGAGCGGTTCGCCGGCGCGCACGCGCTCGCCTTCCTGCACGTTGATGTGGACGCCGCGGGGCACGGAGTATTCCTTCTCCGCGCCGTTATCGGCCACCACATAGACTTTGCGCTGGCCTTTGGAGACTTCGCCGAACTTCACCACGCCATCGATCTCGCTGATGATGGCGGTTTCGCGCGGCTTGCGGGCCTCAAACAGTTCGACCACGCGCGGCAGACCGCCCGTGATGTCCTTGGTCTTGGTCGTTTCACGCGGGATCTTGGCCAGCACGTCGCCGGGATGGACTTCGTCTCCGTCTTGCACCATCAGGTGCGCGCGTGACGGCATCAGGTAACGCCGCGCAGTCTTGCCTTTGACGATCAACGCCGGCTGGCGCTTCTCGTCCGGCGACTCGCCGACCACGTGGCGCGAGAGTCCGGTGACTTCGTCCACTTCCTCATGCAGCGTGACACCCTCCTGCAGGTCCTTGAACTGCACTGGGCCGCCGACTTCCGTGAGGATGGCGAACGTGTAAGGATCCCATTCCACCAGCACCTGGCCCAGGTTGACCTGTTGGCCGTCCTGGACTTTGAGCTTGGCGCCGTAAACGACTGCATAGCGTTCCTTCTCGCGGCCTTTCTCGTCCACCACGGCAATCGAGCCGGCGCGGTTCATTACCACCAGATCGCCGGTTTTGGACTTGACGGTCTGCAGGTTGATGAAGCGTGCCGCACCGTTGCTGCGGGCCTCGAGCCGCGATTGTTCGGAGACGCGTGAAGCCGTGCCGCCGATGTGGAAGGTACGCATCGTAAGCTGCGTGCCCGGCTCGCCGATGGACTGCGCCGCGATCACGCCCGTGGCTTCGCCCAGCTCCACCACGCGCCCTGACGCCAGGTTGCGGCCGTAGCACATGATGCATACGCCGCGCTTGGATTCGCAGGTGAGCACGGAGCGGATCTTCACCCGTTCGATGCCCGCCGCTTGAATGGCGCTGGCCAGCTCTTCTGTGACTTCCTGGTTCACGTCCACAATGACGTTGCCTTCGTAGTCCTTGATCTTTTCGAGCGAGACACGGCCGACGATGCGGTCGCGCAACGGCTCGATGATGTCGCCGGCTTCCACGATCGAGCCGACGTAGATCCCGTCCACGGTGCCGCAGTCCTGTTCGCTGACGATCACGTCCTGGGCCACATCCACCAGGCGGCGGGTCAGGTAGCCGGAGTCGGCCGTCTTGAGCGCCGTATCCGCCAGGCCTTTGCGCGCGCCGTGCGTGGAAATGAAGTATTCGAGCACCGTCAGCCCTTCGCGGAAGTTGGCCGTGATGGGCGTCTCGATGATTTCGCCTGAAGGCTTGGCCATCAAGCCGCGCATGCCGGAGAGCTGGCGGATCTGCTGTTTCGATCCGCGAGCGCCGGAATCAGCCATGACGTAAATGGGGTTCAGTTGTCCGGCTTTATCCAGCTCCTGCATGTTGTTGAACATTTCATCGGCGACCTTCTCCGTCACGTTCGACCAGATTTCGATCACCTTGTTGTAACGCTCACCGTTG
>DATFQZ010000224.1:0-13346 GCA_035263765.1 Candidatus Angelobacter sp.
CGGGAGCCAAAGTCTTGAAAATCGGATCCAGGCGGTCAACCGCTTCCTTAGGACCGCCGAGCATCATGCAGTAGCCGCGTTCCAATCCCCAGACACCGCCGCTGGTGCCGACGTCAATGTAGTGAATCCCACGATCCTTCAGCTTTTGCGACCGGCGCACGTCATCTTTGAAATACGAGTTGCCGCCGTCGATGATCGCATCGCCGGCTTCAAATCTCTGCGCCAGCGCGTTCACCGTCTGCTCCGTGGGATCACCTGCAGGAACCATGATCCATGCGGCGCGCGGCTTGGTCAGCTTGGCGGCAAAGTCATCGAGAGAGGATGAGCCCGTGGCGCCTTCTTTTGCCAGTTCGGCGACGTTCTGGGGGCTCAAATCGGAGACGACACACTGGCAGCCTCCGCGCATCAGCCTCCGCACCATGTTGCCGCCCATCCGGCCCAGGCCGATCATTCCTAGTTGCATGTTCTTACCTCTGACGCGTTTTCCTCCGAAGTTCCGATCCCGCACAGCGGGAGAGGAATCCATATCGCTACTTATCCACTCCAGGCGATGATAGCGATCCCTCACCTTCGGTTCGGGATTTCAGATAAAGCCTCGCGCACGGCCACTCCCACTCTCTCCAACCCCTTGCTCACATCCTTCCCCAGATGCACGCGCAGCGCGCGCCGCTTGCGGTCTGCGAGGACCTGAAAATCGCCCCGCGCTTGCGCTGCTTTGACCACGCCGAAAGTGTACTTTTGTCCAGGCACGGGCAAGTCCACGGCATCGTCACATGTGATCTGGAGAAACACGCCGGTGTTCGGACCGCCTTTATAAGCTTGCCCGGTGGAATGCAAGAATCGTGGCCCGAAGCCCACGCACGTGGCCACGCGTTTGCTGTCACGCACCGCATGGCGAATCGCTTGCAGGCCGCGTTCGTGCTCGTCGTTCATTTGAAGATAGGCCAACAGCGCGAAGTAGTCTCCGGCGCCCAACTGACCAAGATGCGCGCGGAGTATGCCGTCGAGCGAGAATTGTTTGCCGGCCAGCGACCTAAGCCTGGCGGCGTTGGCCTCGTCGGTGAACAGTTTGCAGCCGTTTTCTTCGAAGAATGGAGTTTCAGCCGGTAGCTTCCCGGACTTTTCATACTCTTCCGTTAGCTGGCGCGTCGCGACCTTGCTCGCTTCGACGTCGGGCTGATTAAACGCGTTGATACCGATGACGGAACCGGCGACGGCTGTGGCAATCTCCCAGCGGAAGAATTCCTGGCCCAGGTCATAGATGTCGGCAATATCGATGCGAACTACCGGCTGTCCGGCTTTGCGCAGGGCGTCGATCCGCGCATCCTGCGTTGCATCGACGGCATTCTTAAGCCGCAGATAAATGAAGGTGCGGTCGTTGCCGTAAACTTCCGGCTGACCGAGTTCTTCACCAGCCACAGGAATCAAGCCTTTGCCTTGCTTGCCGGTACTTTCGGCCAGTAACTGCTCAAGCCATGCTCCCAAGTCACGAACGCCCGGAGAGGCCACAAGCGTAACTTTGTTTCTACCCAGGTTGGCCAGCGTACCCAGGATCGCACCCAAGACGACGCCGGGATTCTCCGCCGCTGCCACGGTGGCGGCGCACGCATGAATCATCTCTTCGGTTCTCTCCAGAAAACGGCGGACGTCGAGTCCCATGATCGCGGCCGGCACCATGCCGAAGTTCGAGAGTGCCGAGTAGCGTCCGCCGATGCTGGGGACGCCATAGAAAACGTTGCGGAAGCCGTCTCCCTCGGCGACCTTTTCCATCTTCGATCCAGGATCCGTGATCGCTATGAACTGGCGTCCTGCGGCTTCTTTATTAACAGTACTTTGCGCACGATCAAAGAAGTATTGCTTAAAGATATTTGGCTCCAGCGTGGTGCCCGATTTGCTGGCCACGATGAAGACCGTCCTGGTCAGATCGATCTGGGCTTCGACTGCCTTGATCTGCGCCGGATCAGTCGAATCGAGAACATAGAGTTCCGGATGGCCAAGCTGCTTGCCGAACGTAATCTTCAACACCTCAGGGCAGAGACTGGAACCGCCCATGCCTAGCAGCAAAGCATGCTTGACGCCCGAGTTCATGGCATGGGCCGCCACTTCCGCCAGACGCTGCAGGTGCGCGCTCCTGTCTTCCGCCACGTGCAGCCAGCCCAGCCATTTGTCCTCGTCGTCTTTGGTCCAGAGGGAGGCGTCACCTCTCCACAGCCGGCGGACATTGTCGTTGGCGCGCCAGTTTTCAAGCGTTCCGTCGACAGCCTGCTTGAGAGGCGCGGGGAAGTCGCAGTACTGGCACTCGATTTTGGGCTTTACGCTTGCGGGTTTAGTTTTTTTTTGATCGATGGCTGCCAGCAGGGTGTGGAAAGCGTCGGCAAATAGCTGGATACCCTCTTCGAGAAGCTTTTCCGTCACTTCCTGCATGGACAGTCCGGCGCGCGCCAGGTCGTCCATCGTTTTGTCGGCCGCAAGGAGGTCCGCGTCGAGGGTGCGTTCCACGTGTCCATGGTCGCGAAACGCGTCGAAGGTCGCCGGCGGAATGGTGTTAACCGTGTCTGGACCGATGAGTTGGTCTACGTAGAGCACATCGCTGTAGCTGGGGTTCTTGGTACTGGTGCTGGCCCAGAGCAAGCGTTGCGTCTGGGCGCCATGTGCGGCCAGGGCTTTCCAGCGCGCGCTGGAAAAGAGCTCTTCATACTTTCGGTATGCCTGTTTGGCGTTAGCGATAGCCACTTTGCCGAGCAGGCTGTTCAGCAAGCCGGTTTCCTGTGGGCTGCTCGAGTTCTTCAATCTTGAGGAAAGCTTCGCGTCCACCAGTGAATCAATGCGGCTGACAAAGAAGCTTGCCACACCGGCGATCTTGCTGACATCGTTGCCGGCAGCCAGCCGGGCCTCCAGGCCTTCAATGAACGCTTCCGCCACGCGGACGTGAGCCTCCTGGGCAAAGAGCAGTGTCACGTTCACGTTGATGCCTTCGCTAATCAACTGACGGATGGCCGGTACGCCTTCCGGGGTGCCCGGGACCTTGATCATGACGTTTTCCCGGGCGACCGCCTTCCACAAGCGCCGCGCTTCGGCGATTGTGCCCTGCGTGTTGCGGGCGAGCGTGGGCGAGACTTCCAGGCTGACGTAACCGTCGCGGCGGTTCGTAGCCTGGTACACAGGACGCAACACGTCAGCGGCATCTTGGATATCACGTACGGCAAGGCGCTCGAAGATCTCCGCTGCGCTCAGGTTCTGGGCGTGGAGCTGGGCCAGAATGTCAGTGTAGTCGGTGCTGCCCGTGATGGCTTTCTCGAAGATCGAAGGATTGGAAGTCATCCCGCGCAGGCCATCCTGCTCGATCAGCCGTTTCAGCTCGCCGCTGGTCAGGAGATTGCGGCGGATAAAATCCAGCCAAACCGATTGCCCGAACTTTTGCAAGAGCAGCAGAGGATTCTGTGGAGCAGCGGTGCTTTCCATTCCTGGTCCGAGCGTTGAAACCGTGGTCATGGCTCCTTCTTTCTGCCGGCGGCTTCTGGTGCGTAACGCTGTTCGATGCTAAGCGTCTTGGCCAGACGGCGGCGGTGCCGCTCTTCGCCGGTGAAACGAGCGTTCAGGAAAACTGTGCACAGATCCTTGGCCAGCTCAACTCCGATCACGCGCGCTCCCATGACCAGCACGTTCACGTCATCATGCTCAACGCCCTGATGCGCGGAATACGTGTCATGGCAAAGGCCGGCGCGAATACCGGGGATCTTGTTGGCCGCCACCGCGGCGCCTACTCCGCTGCCGCAGATCAAAATGCCGCGTTCACATTCGCCGCGCAGCAGACTCAGCGCAACGGCTTCGGCGAAGTCAGGATAATCGACCGGCTCGGCGCTGTCGGTGCCGACGTCCTTGACCTGATGCCCGCTCTTTTGGAGTGAGTCGATCAGGACCTTCTTGAGGTCGAAGCCGGCGTGATCAGAACCGATAGTGATGCGCATGGGTTAGCTCTTTTGGCTTGCCAGCAACTCCCGGGCGGCGGCAGTTACGGCCTCTGCAGTGAAACCAAAATACTTCATCACGTCTTTCACCGGCGCTGAGGCACCGAAGGTCCGCATCCCGATACTCTTGCCCCATGGACCCACATACTGCGACCACCCCATCGTCGCCGCGGCTTCGACAGAGATTCGCGCTTTCACACCCGAAGGCAAAACGCTCTCGCGATATTCCGGAGTCTGCTTTTCAAAGAGTTCCCATGACGGCATGCTGACCACGCGCACCTGGCGGCCGGCAGCGATGAGTTGCTCGTAAGCAGTCAGACAGATGGTCACTTCGCTTCCTGTCGCCATCAGGATCAGCTCGGGCTTCCCGCCAGGAGCTTCGGCGAGGATATAGGCGCCTTTCGCGAGGCCCGCGGCGGAGGCGTACTTCGTCCGGTCGATGGTGGGCAACGCCTGGCGAGTCAGCACCAGCGCCACTGGCTCGTGCTTGAGCGGCATGATTACTCGCCATGCCTCGGCAACTTCGTTCGCGTCGGCGGGACGTATCAGGGTGAACCCGGGTACCGCGCGCAGGGAAGCGAGTTGCTCGATCGGCTGGTGGGTGGGCCCATCTTCGCCGAGTCCGATCGAATCGTGCGTAAACACGTAGATGACCGGAAGTTCCATGAGTGCCGCCAGGCGCATCGGCGGTTTGCAATAGTCGCTGAAGATGAGAAACGAGGCGCCGTACGGCCGCAGTTTGCTGAGCGACATGCCGTTGAGGATCGCGCCCATCGAATGCTCGCGGATACCGAAGTGAAAATTGCGGCCGTTGTATTGTCCGGCCTCGAAGTCGCGGACGCCATCGAAGGTCAGTAAAGTTTTGGTGGAGGGCGCGAGATCGGCCGCGCCGCCGAGAAGCCACGGAACGTGCTTCGCAATCACGTTGAGCACCTTTCCGGAAGAATCGCGGGTGGCCAGTCCTTTGGCGTCGGCAGGGAAGACCGGGATGTCTTTGTTCCAGTCCGCTGGCAATTCCCGGTGCTGCATAAGTTCAAGGTGACCCGCGAGAAGCGGATTATCTTTCTTGTAGCGCTCGAACATCGAGAACCAGGCTGCGCGCAGCTCCTTCCCGCGCTGACCCATGCCGGAAGCAAAGTTCTCGCGGACGCCGTCCGGGACCAGGAACTTGGCATCTTCCGGCCAGCCATAAACACGCTTCGTCAACCGAACTTCCTCTTCGCCCAGAGCCTCGCCGTGCGCCTCCTTGGTGTCCTGCTTGTTGGGCGAGCCCCACGCAATGTGGCTGTCGACAATAATCAGAGTAGGCCGGTCTTTGGTTTGCTCGAAGACGGCAAGCGCGCGCATGATTTCGTCGAGATCGTTCGCGTCATGCACGTGGGTGACGTTCCAGCCATAGCCCGCGAAACGTGCAGCCACGTCTTCATCGAATGCCAGCGAGGTCTTGCCTTCGATGGTGATGTGGTTGTTGTCATAAAGCCAGCAAAGATTGGAAAGCTTGAGATGCCCGGCAATCGACGCGGCTTCGCCGGAGATGCCTTCCATCAGGTCGCCATCGCTGCAAAAGGCATAAACGTTGTAATTGAACAGCTCGAAACCTGGCTTGTTGAAGTACTCGGCGAGCCAGCGTTCCGCGATGGCCATGCCGACGCTGTTGCCGACGCCCTGTCCCAATGGGCCAGTCGTGGTCTCAGCTCCGGAGACCAGGCCATACTCAGGATGTCCAGGCGTTTTGCTGTGCAACTGGCGGAAGTGCTTGATCTCGTCCAGCGAGATCGCGGGCGAATCCAGGACCTTACCATTGGCATCAACCGCCTTTACCCCGGTGAGGTGCAGCATCGAGTAGAGAAGCATCGAGGCGTGGCCGTTGGAGAGCACGAAGCGGTCCCGGTTAGGCCACAGCGGGTCTGCGGGATCGTAGCGCAGCACGCGCTGCCAGACGCAATAGGCTAGCGGCGCAAGGGCCATCGGTGTTCCTGGATGCCCCGAGTTGGCCTGTTGCACCGCGTCCATGGACAGAGTGCGAATGGTGTTGATGGTGAGCTGATCAATGTTACCGTTCATCCGTAAGTCGTTGCCGCGATCAACAGCTTGCGTGACGGGAACCGTCATTCGTTTGCAGCTCCTTTGGGGATTACGGACAGCCGCCGTACCTATCAGATAAGCCTACAACCAAACCCCTACTCCGCGAAACCATTTGCCTTAATTTTTAATGATGCACTGATTTGGGGGAAGTTTCAGGGGCCGGGGAAAGTGCTTGACAACAAGGAGGAATGAGCACGCTGGCTTCTCGCAAGCGATCTCGCGGCGAGGCCCAAGGGCCGCCGAGCCCGGGGTCCCCAGCACGCCCGGTTTTCGCGTGCTGAGGTGGGAGTTGCGCAAATCAGGGACAGAAGAATCGCGGAGCGGCCAAAAAAAGAGCGCGGTCAGGTACGACCGCGCTCTCCATCTGAAGAGGCAAAAAAGGAGACAGGAAGCTTAGCGCCAGGCCGGCTGCATTGCCCCCTCGGCGTTGCTGCCGGCCCAGGTGCTTCTCCGTTCATCCTGTTGTGTAGTGCAGGAGGGGAGAAAAGCGTTTCAGGTGGTGAAGATTTTTTTATCGTTTTTCGCGTCGATGCGGACGCCTCGTGTTATGGACCTTTCCCTCCGGTACATCAGTAGGACTATCGAACTCCGCGTTGAACATGTCTCGAATCTTACGAAGAATCTCATTTCGGTCGGATCGGTGTTCCTGTTCGTAAGCGTTTGCTACATGGCCGGCTAAGTCGGCGAGCACGATCCCCCAAGTCGCCGGGTCATCCCAGAGATCCCAGCTCAGAGTAACGTGCTGCACGCCTCCCGCTCCCCAAACACGTACGATTTCAAAGGCGTTTGGGTCTTCCTCTGCGGCGGGTGGAATTATCAATTCTCTAACCATTGCCGGACTCCTTGTGTAATTCAAACAAAACGCGACTGATGACAGCGATTACGCGCATCAGACACAGTTAATGTCCTCCGCCACTTGCGGCCTTGGCCGGGGACGCAGGCGGGGGCGCGTTCTTCACCCATTTATCGAACCAGTTCACCATCTCCCACAGCGTGTGCTCGGTGGACTCCCGGGCCAGATAGCCATGCGCTTCATAGGGCAGTTGCACGTAACGGACGACTCCGCCGTTGCCCTTGATGGCCTGGTACATGCGCTCGCTCTGGATGGGGAAAGTGCCTGAGTTATCGTCGGCCATGCCGTGGATGAGCAAGATAGGATGCTTGATCTTGTCGGCCTGCATGAACGGTGAGACTTTCATGTACATCTCTGGCGCTTCCCAGATCGTCCGGCGTTCGCTCTGGAAGCCGAACGGCGTAAGCGTGCGGTTGTAGGCGCCGCTGCGGGCCACTCCGGCGCGGAACAGATCAGAGTGTGCCAGCAGGTTGGCGGTCATGAACGCCCCGTAGCTATGGCCACCCACGCCGACGCGGTTCGGATCAGTGACGCCCATCTCCGTGGCCTTGTCGATGGCGGCTTTGGCGCTAGCAACAATCTGTTCCACGTACGTATTGTTCATGGTCTCCGGATCGCCGATCACCGGCATGGTGGCGTTGTCCAGCACGGCGTAACCTTGCGTGACCAGGAACAGCTGCGAGATCCCGCTGATCGTCGTGAAGTGATAGGGTGAACCCGAGACCTGTCCGGCCGTGCCGGCGTCGTTGAACTCCA
Organism: Candidatus Angelobacter sp.; assembly: GCA_035263765.1. Taxonomy (GTDB): domain Bacteria; phylum Acidobacteriota; class Terriglobia; order Terriglobales; family Acidobacteriaceae; genus Angelobacter. The sequence continues at coordinate 7,663 of DATFQZ010000224.1, forward strand.
GCGGGTAGGCCCAGACGATCGTCGGCAGCCGCTCGCCCTGCTTGTAATTCGCCGGCAAGTACAGCGTGAACCAGAGCTGCACACCGTCGGCGCGCTTGTAACCTACCAGCTGCTTGGTGATACCGCGCAATTGCGGCGCCGGATCAGGGAAGTGAGTAAGCGCTTTCTTTTCGGTGCTGCCGGCGCTGCGGACAAAGACGTTGGGAGGATCCGTGGGGCTTTCATAGAGCGTGAGGAAGCGCGACCCGTCGTCCGACAGCAGTGCCGCCGGCTCTTCGTAACTCCCTTCGGCGCATTGGAAGATGCGCTCTGTCTTGCCGGTTTTCAAGTCGTAGCGATCCAGGAACGGTAACTCGCCCTTTTGGGACGCGCCCGTTCCCACCAGAAAGATACTGTCGCCCTGCTGGCGCATGATGTGCTTGTCCGCTCCTGGCACATTGCCTCTCAATCCTGGTGGAAGGTTGCGTCTAACTACCTCGGGAATGCCGATCGCGCGCATCACTGGAGAACCAGGATCCTTATAGCGTTCTCGTATCGAGCGCTCCCAGATCAGCTTTGGCGTCTGCCCGGGCTGGTTGATGTCGATGAGGAAAGTACGCGTCCAACGGCGGTCGCGATCGTAATCACGCACCAGGCCGATGCCATTCTCGCCCCACTCCACGCCAGACCTACCGCCGAAGCCGCCAGCGCCCCCACCGCCGCCGAAGCGCTGTTCCAGCTTGACCAGCTCCTTCGGCTGATCTTTGAATGGCGCGCTCAGCAGCGCCAAGCGGTCGCGGTAAGGAGCCTTGGTTCTAGGATCGCCGCCATCGAGAGCTTCCGCCCACAGCAGCATGGCAGGCTGCGTAGCCACCCATTCAACACTGCGCGGCCCGGTCAGGACGCCTTCGATCGGAACGTGCTCGGCCAATGGCTGGCTGGCCACTTTGTACTCGACTTTGCCCTTTAAGTCCCAAACTTCGACTTCCCGGGGAAACTCGCTCTCCGGGGAGAGAAAAGAATAGGGGCGATGAATTCGGCTGACCAGAATGTGTTGTCCATCGGGTGAAGGCTCCACGCGTGCAAAGATCGCCGGCTTGCCGATGTTGCCTCCGCCCATCTGGATGCTGGCGTGGACCGGGCCGAGGTGACCGGCGTGGGCTGGCGGCACAAGTTGCAACTGTACGGTGGCGTAGTAGTCGAACAGATCTTCATCGTGCGCATCGGCGAGCAAGTCTTCGTAGGTCCGTACCGGGGCTTTCTTGCCGTCGCTTTCTTGAATGATAGGACCTTCCGGTACCTTCGGTTCACCGGGAACGGCGCCGCGGCTCGAGGGGACGGTTTGGACGAGGAGCGTGCGTCCATCCGGCATCCACTGTACCGCATCGCCCAGGATGGCGCTGAGCTTGAATCCCTCCACCTTGGCTGCATGCGCGGTTGCCGTCTCGCCTACCCACAGCTCGATGTCATCGGCCGTGGTGTTGGTGAAGGCGAACCGGTCTCCGCTGGGTGACCATTCGGGCACATTGAAGTAGGGATGAGCGGGGAGCCCAGTGACCTTACGAGTAGCGCCGGTGGCGACATCAACCAGGCTCAGACCCACCAGGCGCGGCGGATGATGCAGGCCGTTGGTCGCGGGATTGATACGCCGTCCTGCCAGCCGCAGCATAGGGGCGGCCAGATCTGCGATCGGAGGGTTAGCCAAGCGATCCACTACCAAAAGATGATCCGCCTTGGGACTGACCAGAATCAGAGGCGTGGGCGGCGCGCTGAGAATGTCCGAGATCGGCGCCGGTGCTTTCTGGTAGCCCTTCAGGCCGGTAGGCTGCTCTTGAGCCCAGACAGCTGCGCTCAGGCTGGCAGTTAACGCAAAAACTAATGACAGGAATGTAACGCGTTGTGGTGAATGCATGATGTCGACCTCAGACGGGAATCTGCAACGCGCAAGTTTAATGGAAGTGCCCAGCTGTACGTTAGTTTTTTACTTTTCTTAACTCCTGGTTCCTTTTGGTAATCCGTCTTTATCTTCTGCGGGCCCGTTTCCGCACTTGTGTGGCACAAGGACTCCTGCCTGTGCTGACGCATCCCCGCTGACGAAGCAAGCACCGGCAAGAGTGCCGGTGCCACAAACGCCAGAATGCAATCAGCGTAGGCAACAGCTCGGCCTTGTCGTATCCTGTCCTGCCATGAAATCCCTTTGCTTCGTCCTGATCTTCAGTGTCTCGCTTGCCCGAGCGCAAGCGCCCGACTCGCTTCGCGCCAACGGCGCCAGAATCAATCAGCACCTGCAAGCGCTCTCTGAGTTCGGCAAGAACCCACAAGGCGGAGTGAGCCGGTTGGCTTACAGCGAAGCCGATCACCAAGGACGCGAGTATGCCATGCGGCTGATGCGCGAAGCCGGGCTCGACGTGGCCATTGACCTCGCAGGGAACATCGTAGGCTCACGCCCGGGAAGTGATCCTTCGCTCAAGACGTTGGTGATCGGCTCGCACATCGACTCCGTGCCCGAGGCCGGCAACTACGATGGAGACGTTGGCTCGCTGTCTGCGATCGAAGTCGCGCAACGACTGGGAGAGACGCACACCAGGCTGCGCCATCCGCTCCAAGTCATCGTTTTCCAAAATGAAGAAGGCGGCACCATCGGCAGCAAAGCCATCACGAGCGGGCTTGATGACAAGCTGCTGAACCTCAAAGCGCAGAGCGGCAAGACGATCCGGGAGGGCGTGACCGTCTGCGGTGGCGACCCCAACCGTCTGGCAGAGGCGCGACGCGCGCCCGGAAGCATCGCCGGCTATTTCGAATTGCACATCGAGCAAGGTGACACGCTCGAGCTGCAGAAGATCAATATCGGCGTGGTGGAAGGAATCGTTGGCATTCTTCACTCAGAGGTGACGGTGGAAGGCTTCTCCAATCACGCCGGCACCACGCCGATGGACCAGCGGCGCGACACGTTGCTGTCCGCGGCTCGGTTCATTGAAAAGGTGAATCAAGTGGTAACCAGCATTCCCGGACGTCAGGTTGGGACTGTGGGATGGATCAGAGTTCAGCCGGGCGCTTACAACGTAGTACCGGGCAAAACCGTGCTTGGGCTGGAACTGCGTGATCTCGACGCAACTAAAGTGGAGACTATGTTCAGTCGCATCCGCGACGAAGCGAAGCAGATTGGAGCGATGAACAACACTACTTTCAGATTCAGCGAGCCAATCATCACGCACCCTGCGCTGACGGATCAGGGTTTCCAGAAACTTATCGACGCAACCGCCAAGGAACTCGGGCTTAGCAGCAAAGTGATGCCCAGCGGCGCCGGCCACGATGCTCAGGAAATGGCGGTGATCGGGCCGGTTGGGATGATCTTCATCCCCAGCATCGGCGGCATCAGCCACTCGCCGAAGGAGTTTTCCACTCCTGGGGACATTGAGAACGGCGCCAACGTGCTGCTGCAAACTGTGGTGAGATTCGACCAGTTGAAATAAGCTGACTTCCGCGACTTGAAAAGGAACGGCGCGGAGATCTCAAGTTCTTTGGGATCCCTGCGCCGGTTGAAACAGGTACGTACGTATGTGGTTCTAGCGATCGTCCCGATCGCGTCCACAGACGCCGTCATCGCGGTCGCCATCGGGGATCGCGCCATCCTCGAACAGGCTGGAGAGATCGTTGGCGTGTATTGCATCACCCAGGAAAAACGGCTTGGTCACGTGGAAGATTTCCTGCATGGTGCGTAAATCGGACGAGTGAGTGAGAAAGACATCGCTTGCAAAGGGTAGGCCACCCTCGTTGGGATGAGCTTCGCTAGAGATGACGATCTCACCAATCGTGTGGGTCAAGTCGTCCGGATTGTCGTTGGCTACGCCGTCACGTTCGGACTCGTCCCACCAGATGATGATCGCGCCATGGTCTCTGTAAGCCTTTGAAGCCATGATCACGGGAATGATCTGCTGCAGGAAGAAGTCGCCCTGGAGGATGTTGGCTGCGTCGCCGGTCTGGCCTTTGAACCCGCCATTGAGCGCGGTGTGCTGATCGTTGTGCTGGTTCGGCGTAATCCAGTTGTATCGCGCTACGGTGTTGTTGGCCAGATCGGGGAACAACTGCTGGAGCGGAGCGTACTTGTGGGACAGCGGATTCGCCGGCGTCGGGTCGTTACCGCCGTTGCTGTCAGTGAAGTACACCTGCGGATTGTGCTTCGGGGCGTAGTCAAACTGGTTCGAGCCGTTGAATTGATTCGTACCGCTGACAAACGTTCCGGAGAACCTCTTCAGCGGCACGGTCCATTGATTCTGCGGCAGAACAACGTTGTCAAAGGAATTGCCGTCCGGGACCAGGTCGGTATCTTCTTGGTACGACTTCCAGCTCACTCCGCAACGGTCCAGAAGACGCGTCAGGTGCAGCTGATTGTCCTGGTTGCTGAGCTGCCCAGTGCCGCTCGCGGGGACGAAGGGATCGTTGTCGTTGAACACGCCAAAATTGGTGGCAGCTTCCGCCCAGATGTAGTTGGGCTCAGATGGGTGAATGTGAGGGTTGTTCCCGCCCGCCGTAGCCAGAGCATTGCGGTAGTTCGTGGCGTAGGCCACCTGCCCGCTGATGTTGACTGTGTGGCCATTGATGACCGCAGTCGCGGTTCCGTTCACCAGGCTGTTGATGAAAGGAGCGTTGGGGTTTTGGAAAATCTGTTGGATCGGACCGGAGAACTGGTTGTCCGGTTGAGTCCAGTTGTGATTTTCCATCGCGATCACGAAAACCGTTTTGATTCTGCCCTCTCTGCCTTCTTCCGCGCTGGCGTTCAAGGTACCGAATAGAGTCAGCAGGGCAACTGTGCCCAACATGCAGACACGTCTGACGTGCAACATTGATGCCTCCAGATCTAAGAATTGGCGGCGCGCGCTGCGGCCGTTTTTCAGTTCACGCGAGTGAGCAAGAGACGGCAATCGCGCCGAGGATCACAGATAGCAGCTCTGCTTTGCTGCACGATGTATGGCTGGTTAATTTTCGATGAATGACAAAACTTAACGCGAAAGCTGGTAACGAATCGTCGGCATACCATCTTCCATAGGACCGTCGCCAGTAAAGATGAAACCGCACTTCTCCGTTACGCGGATCGATGGCGTCAGTCCAGGTAGAGTGTGGGCGATGACGGTCTGCACGCCACGCTTCTCAAAGGCCCAATCGAGAAGGGCGCGGACGGCCTCAGTACAGTATCCATTTCGCTGATGCGTCTCCAGCATGCTGTATCCGATTTCCACAGTTCCAGCTTGGGGACGCCCTTTGAAACCTGCGTTGCCCAACAAGATGCGCGGCTCGCGAAGGATACAGAACCATAAATTCCACCCGGCATCCTGTGGTCCGGCTTTTTGTAGCGAAGCCAAAAACGCCTGTTGGGAATGTTCATCATTCAAAGGCGGAGGCCACTTGCGGGGTCTTGGGACATTCAGGAGGCTGGCGAATGCAGACAGGTCACTAATTTCTGCTTGCGCTAGCTCAAGTGTGGCCGCCACCAGTTCCAGGCGGTTTGTAAATAGCCGGAGATTGTTCATGTTTCTTAGCTCCGACTCGCCCTGGCCGCTCGGGCCGTCCGCCATGTCCACGCAATGCAAATCAGAGGAAAGGTTACGCTACGCGAGCCTTGCCTTCGAACACTGGAACAAAAACCTTGGCAACAAAATCCTCAAAAGAGGTTGGCGTGGTGTTGGCGGCGGAGCGAGGTTCCAACG
>DATFQZ010000225.1:0-2401 GCA_035263765.1 Candidatus Angelobacter sp.
AGCGTTGGATATGTCGCAACGGACTCCGGTCAATAAAACAAAAGCGGCACCCGTGTAACACGTTGGCGGAATTGTCTTGGTTTGCGTGAAGGATCATGTGGCACAGGCACTCCTGCCGGTGCTGGCGTCCTTCAGAATGGGGTGAACCCCTCTGCTGAGACAGTCGGTAGTTGGCACACTCGCCGTTTAATGGATTCAGCTGTCATTCAGCTGGTTCTCCGTTCAAAATGGTTGCGGCTGGCGAAGCGGAGGTAGGCTCTGGTGGAGACCAACCTGCCAAGGAATAACCAGCCGGAGACTCATCGAGACGATGGGCCGGGGAGCCGGTTTGGGCCGGCTTCCCTTCAGCGGAGTTCCCATCGGATCGATAGATTTCCCCATGCCTAAGAAAACTCACCGTGGCCCCCAAAGAAGAAGTGCTCGCATCGCGCTCAAATTCTTCCGGGGAACGATAGCCAAGCGCCGAATGCAGGCGCTGGCGATTATAGTACTGCTCGATAAAGACCTCGATGTTGGCGCGCAGCTGATCAAGATTGTGGTAGTCGTTGGCATGAATTTCTTCTCGCTTGAGGGTTCTCATGAAGCTCTCGCAAGTAGCATTGTCGTAGGGATTGGCGGGCCGACTCATGCTGGGTAGCATGTGGTACTGGCGCAGCACCGCGACGTAGGAAGCGGAGGCATACTGCAGGCCGCGATCGGAATGATGAACCAAGCCCGGCGGAGGGTTGCGCTGAGCTAGCGCTTGCTGGAGAGCCGCTAACGCCAAATCGGCGGCCAAAGTTTCCGCCAAGGCCCATCCCACCACCTTGCGGGAGAATGCGTCCAGGATCACGGCCAAATAGACGAACTCGCTCCGTAGCCGGATGTAAGTGATATCGGCAACCCAGAGCTGATTGGGGCCGGTTAACTTCATGCGGGCCGCCAGATTCAAATAAACCTCCAAGGGGTGTTGGGAGTCGGTGGTTACCAAAAAGGCACGTGGCTGCACGGCCAGCAGGTTATCTTCCCGCATCATGCGGGCTACGCGTTTGTGGTTGATGTGGATTCCCTGGCGGCGAAGCTCCGCGGTGACCCTGCGATAACCGTAGCGGCGGCGGTGCTGCAGAACCGTTTGCTGGATGGCGGAACGTATCTTCATCTCTTCTTCAGCGGGGGCCGGCTCCTGGAAGGAGCGATAAAGGCCCGCCCGGCTAACCTGCGCCAGGTAACACATGCGCTCGACACTCAAGCCACCTTGCATCGACATCATCGCCCGGACTTGCTCGTAGATGCCGTCTCGCCAGAGTTTGTGCTCCGCTGGCGTCGAGCCTCGATTTTTTGCAAGGCACCTTTGAAAAAATCCACTTCCAGTATCCGCTCGGCTAAGGCCTGTTTGAGCTCGCGGATCTCCTGCTGCGGGCCCCCCTTCTTCGGTGCCGGCCGTCCCACCCGATCGCGCCACGCTGGGTCCAAGCCCTCACGCCACTTATAGAGCAGCCGCCTATGCACTCCCAACTCTGCCGCCAGGGCACGAACCTTCTCGCCATTCCTCATCCGCTTCACTGCCATCTCGCGGAATCCTCTGCTATGCTTTCTTGCCACCTTGCAGCTCCTTTCCCTGCAAAGTGTGCCAGTTTCTTCTGTCTCAAAACAGGGGTTCAGTCCAAGAAGGACACTCTGGCACAGGCAAGAGTGAGTGCCTGTGCCACACAATTCTGGTGCCTGAACGGGTGTGATGGAACGCTCAGGCCGAAAACCAAAGGCCAAGAGCCAAGAGCCTCAAACCCCTGACGTTACGTTGCCTGGTTGCTTACGAAGGATTCAATATTTTTGATGCAGTCCACCCATTGCCAACCGCTCGATCCTGTCCAAGTCACCATTCGCCAATCGCCCATCTCCATGGCGAATCCCCTACAATATTCTTGTTCCTCTCCCGTCTACAGGTAGTGATGAAGGAAGCCTTGGTCCTGGAACGCCAGCGGCGCGAGCAAGACCAGCGGATCTCCGAAACGGTCGAACGCGAGCAGGCGCGGCTGCGCAGCTTTATCCGGCGGCGGGTGGCCGATCAGCGTGACGCCGAGGACATCTTGCAAGAGGTGTTCTACGAGTTCGTGGAGGCCTACCGCCTGATGAAGCCCATTGAGCAGGTCAGCGGCTGGCTATTTCGCGTGGCGCGCAACCGGATCATTGATCTCTTTCGCAGGAAAAAACCAGGGTCCCTGAACGATCCCGTGGCTACGGCCTACGACGGTGAAGAGCTCCTGTTAGAGGACCTTCTCCCATCCCAAGAAGCCGGCCCGGACGCCGCTTACGCCCGCGGCGTTCTGCTGGAAGAGCTGGACGAAGCTTTGGACGAGCTGCCCGAGGCGCAACGCGAAGTCTTTATCGCCCACGAGGTTGAAGGCCGAAGCTTCAAGGAACT
>DATFQZ010000226.1:0-4550 GCA_035263765.1 Candidatus Angelobacter sp.
TCAATCGCGGCGACTCGCAGGTTCGTCCCCCCCAAGTCGACACCAATCGCAAATGCCTGCATTGGATTGCACCTCGAGGTCGCTGGCCAGCCCAAAGCCCGTGCTCAATCGCTTGCAAACGGGCCGGCGGGGTAAATTATAATGAATCGTTTCAATAAATCTAGTAAAAAATAGTGTGGCCCGGCCGCGGGCGGGACCGGCGGCCAACATGGCAAAAAGCGAGGGATCAGGATATGCTTACGCCCTTGGGAAACAACAAGAACACGGGACAGGCAGCCTTGAGGCACAAGGACGGCAAGAAATCTACGATCACGATCCGTGATGTCGCGCGGGCCAGCGGTTTTTCCGCGAGCACGGTATCCATCGTTCTGAACAATGCTCCACTGGCGCGCTATATCCCTCCTCCGACCAAAGCGCGCATTCAGAAAGCGGCTAAGGGTCTCGGCTATCGTCCCAACATTTTTGCCAAGTCTCTTCGCAGCAAACGCAACCATACTGTGGGCGTCATGCTGTTCGACGTTACCGATCCCTATTGCACGCTGATTCTGCGCGGCATTGAGAACTCCCTCTACCAGGCTTCCTATCTGCCGATCCTTACCGACGCGCACAACGACCGCAGCCGCTTTGAGCGTTACCTGGAGATGCTGCTGGAGCGCCGCGTGGAAGCGTTGATCGTGCTGGCCAACTGGCTCTACCTGGATATCACTTTGCTGGGCGACCTGGAAAAGCCGCAGATTCCCACCGTCATTATCGGCCGCGAGCTGGATTCCAACGCCACCAGCTCCGTCACGGTAGACGACGAAGGCGGGGGCTACTCGGCCGCGGCTCATCTCTACACGCTCGGGCACCGCAAGATCGCCTTCGTGCGCGGGCCGAAAACACTCTCCAGCAGCAAGAACCGCTGGCGCGGTGTGCAGCGCTTCGCTCGCGACACCGGCTTGACGCTCGATCCCAAGCTTATTGTCGACCTCCCCGATCAACTCAGCCCCAACATCGGCGTTGAAGATGCGTACCGAATGACCAATGAGCTTCTGAGCCGCAGCCGCTCGTTTTCCGCCCTCATGGCTTATGACGACATGACCAGCTTCGGAGCTCTCCGCGCTCTCACCAAGGCAGGAATCAAAGTACCCAACCAGTGTTCCCTGATCGGGTTCGACGATATAACTCCGTCGTCGATTTTTGTTCCCTCAATGACGACCGTGCGTCAACCCATGGAATCGATGGGAGCAGCAGCCGTGAAGATTGTGGTCGATGCCATCAATGCTGCGGGAGAGGAGCGGAAGTTTATCGCGGTGCACCGCAAGCTGCCCGCCGAGCTGGTGATCCGCGAATCCACCCGCGTTCTTGGATAAGAGATAAGAAAGGTCCTATCTGTAGAGACGCGGCATTGCCGCGTCTCACTCTCGACCACACGATTCGGTTTTCGGCAAGCGGATTAGCGTGTTGCGAATCCGTCGAGGGGGCAATAGAACGGATGGCTGCGGCTAAGCATGATTTGTGGCGCAGGCATTGAGACGTGGCGGTGCCACGTCTCTACGTTCGGCCTTCAATTACGTGCCGGCATACCAGTTTCCTTCATTTCTCGGGAAGGAGGAAATCCTATCGGCGCGATCCCCGGCAGCGTCACCGGCAGTCTCCCATGGGCCTGCAATTCGCCAAACAATAATTTCACCGCGCTGATTTCGGAAGTCGATGAACTGGAATATGCGCAGATGTAGGTCGATACTCCGGGCAGGCTTTGCGCGATATAAGGATTTCCCATGGCCAGCACGGCGGTCTTGGATCCCGCCGTCTCCAGCACCCGCGTCATCAGATCTTGCGACGCTTGCTCCAAGCCGACGCTGTTGACGAGCTTGCCGTTGACCAGGACTTGTTTGGCGGCAACTGGCGTAACATACGCGGCCACTACCACGCGGTCCGCCTGCCGCACCGCGCGGAGAATTTCTTCTGCCATGGTCGCCGCCAGAGCGTTATCCACGTAGAAGACCGTAGCATCCGGCCGGCGTGCTTTCAGCGCAGTCTCAAAGACGTGGCCTGAATCTCCGCGAATTGAGTCTGTCAGGATGAGGGCGACCAGCGGGGCAGGCGCGGGCGCCGATGCGTCGCCTCCTCTTTGGCGGGCAGGAAGATTAGAGACGGGCAGCACTTTGCCATTGTCGCGGACCAGAGTGATAGCGTCGTCCGCCACTCGCTGTGCAAATTCCAGATCTTGCTGGCGGCTGACGCGATGACTGACCTGCTCCAGGTCCACCAGCCGCGCGTGGTGCAACCCCACGGCAGCTTTCATCTCCAGGATTTTTAGCACCGCTTCGTCGATCCTTGATTGAGGAATCTCGCCGCGCTTCACAGCGTCTACAATTCCTCGGAAGGCGCCGTCGAGATCGGTGGGCCACAAGATGACGTCATCCCCTGCTTTCACCGCGTCAACCGCGGCTTTGCCGCTAGGATTGCCTTGCTCGGGAGGATACAAGCTGGTCAGCCCGCGCATCTCCATGGCATCAGTGACCACCAGGTTCTTGAATCCGAGTTGGTTTTTGAGAACGCCGTTTACGACTCTTGGTGACACGGTCGCCACTTTGTCGGGATCGGGGTCGAGCGCCGGCACGGCCAGGTGGGCGACCATCACCGCGTCGACTCCGGCAGCGATCGCCTTTTTGAACGGCTGCAATTCGACATGGTTGAGACGTTCCATGTCGCCTGTCACCTTGGCAACGCCCAGGTGAGAATCCGTTCCCGTATCGCCGTGGCCGGGAAAATGTTTGGCTGTCGTCAACATGCCGTGGGCCTGGGCGCCGCGAACAAATGCCGCCACGAACTCGCCTACCTGCTCCGGATCTTCACCAAACGAGCGCGTGTTAATGATCGGGTTGTCAGGATTACTGTTGACATCGGCCACGGGCGAAAAATCCCAGTGAACACCCACCGCTCGCGCTTCGGCGGCTGTAATCGCTCCTAATCTTTCCGCGTACTCCGGGTTGGCCGTGGCGCCAAACGCCATGGCGTCAGGAAACGCCGGCACCCCGCTTACCCGCGAGGCCAAGCCGCGCTCGAAATCCGCGGCGATCAGCAACGGCAAGGCAGAGTCGCGCTGCAACTGGTTGGCCATGGAGGCAACTTCCAGAGGCGGGTTCTTGAGCAGCGTTGGGCCGTCCACATGGACGGTCAGCACGACCGAGCCGACGTGATACTTCCGCATCTGATCGCGGAATTGCTTGTACGCGTCGTTGTCCACGTTTTGGAAGTCGGTGTAGTAACGCAGGCTCAGCATCTGGCCGACTTTTTCTTCGAGCGAAAGTTTCTTCAGCGTCTTCCTGGCCCAGCTACGGCCTTCGCCGGTCATCTTGATGGGCCCGGGCTGCAGGTAAGTCTCACCGGCAGCGCAAGGAAGCGCGAGAAGACAAACGCATAAGGTCGCGCACAAGAGTTTTTTCATGATTGAGAGAAAGATAGCAGAAGAGGCTCCGGAATGAAGTAAGTGACAAAACTGAGGTAGTGGGTCAGTTTCGAACTGACCCACTACCTGTATTAGCGTCTAGCGATTTCCGCCGCGGCGGACGAATCGCGGGTCCCGCTTAGCGGGACAGACGATCATCGCCTCAGTGTTTCTATTCTGGTTACGGTACACCGCAAACGTTGATGTACTCGTGGTTGTAGGCGAGCGCCGGGTCGCCATTTCCGTTCATGGTACTGGCGCCGTTCCCTGTCGGAGTATCGCGGTCGAAAGACCAGAACCGCGCGGCCACCAGCTTGTTGGATTTCACGAAGGCACATATGGTATCGACGTCGTGCAGGCTCGTGACCTCGTCCTGCGTGTCATTTTGTCCGAGGTCGATGGTCAATCCAATGTGGCTGAAAGGTATGCCGGATTGCTGGTTGAGCGCTTGCGCAGCGTTCACGGCAGATTGCCCCATGTCGCAGAGGTTGTTCACGACCGTGCAGTTGTTGACGTTGGTGGAGCCGTAGTCCATCGCCATCAGATTCACGACGTAATTGCCTCCCAGGCCCAGTCGCTTGATCTCGTTGACCACCGTTCCGCCGATACTTCCGCCGGTGATCGGGTTGGCGGACAGAGATCCGAGAGACTGGATGGTGAAACTGAATACCAGGTTGGGGAACTGCTTCTGCGCCGCTATGGTGGCGTTGATGAGATTGTCGATCACCTGCTGGCTTTGGCCACCCTCGATGTCGAAGTCAATGCCGACCAGGTTAGGCGAGTTGTAGGTGTTGATGAAGTTGATCAGCCCCTGTCCGGTGGGACAATCAAATACTCCATTGGCTCCGCCGGTACTGATGATGTATTTCTTGCCGGCGTTGACGAAGGCCTGCACGTTGGCCTTTTCCATCGCGGGTGTGATGCCGGCCCAGGTTTCCGAACCGCAGGTGCCGGTGGCGAAAGCCCAGATCAGCGTCGAGTTGGGCATGACGCTGGTGACCGGTTGGATCGTGCCCGTGACCGCTGAGCGTTGCAAGCCGGTATTGAAATCGGCGTTGATGGTTACATCCTTGTACGTCGCGAACATGAAGGCGCCGGCGGGCAGAGGCGTTGGTGT
>DATFQZ010000227.1:0-3328 GCA_035263765.1 Candidatus Angelobacter sp.
CGTGATATCGAAACCACTCTTCCTCCGGGAGCCGGCAGACCCGTTATTTCCGACGACTTCGGCGACGTCTTTGGCTTGCTTCTGGCCATCACCGGCGACGGTTACAGTTATGCTGAGCTGGAGAAATACGCCAAGGACCTGAGGACAGAGTTGAGCCTGGTCCAAGGGGTGGCGCGGGTACAGCTATGGGGAGTGCAGGATCCGGTCATTTACCTCAATGTTTCCGAAACCCAACTCGCCAACCTCGGGCTGAGCGAGCAAAGCATAGAGAATGCGCTGCAGCGACAGAACGTGGTGGTCGATGCCGGCAAAGTGGATGTTCAGAACAAGCGGCTGCGCATCGCGCCTACGGGAGAGTTCAGGTCACCTGCCGATATCGCCGATCTCGTGCTCCGCCCATCCATCGCCGACAGGCTGCAAGATCGCGCCGCCACACAGACCCAATCTGCCGACGGCGATGAGCTGATTCGCATCCGGGATATCGGCACCGTGAGCCGCGGTTATGCTGATCCGCCGCGCACGATGATGCGCTACAACGGCCAACCGGCGCTCGCCATTGCGGTCACCAATGTCTCGGGGGCCAATGTGGTTGCCGTTGGACGGGCGGTGGAGCGCCGGCTGGCGGAATTAGTGAGAGAACTTCCGGCCGGCGTAGAGGTGCACCGCGTGCACTGGCAATCGAATTACATCTCCGAGGCGGTGAAAGATTTTTTCACCAAACTGTACCAGGCGGTGCTGCTTGTGCTGGTCGTCGTGACCGTAGTCCTGGGCTGGCGCATCGCGTTGATGATTGGCTCGGCGTTGGTGCTCACCATTCTCGGCACTTTCGTGGTGATGGCGGCCTGGGGCATCGATCTTCAGCGCATGTCTCTTGGCGCGCTCATCGTTGTCCTGGGCGAGATCGTGGATAACTCGATCGTGGTCGCGGAAGGGACCGCCATGCGGCTCAAGAAAGGCATGGAGCGCGGGCAGGCTGTCCTCGAAGGCGCCGCTCTATCGGCCTGGCCATTGCTCGGCGCCACGGTGGTGGCGATCATGGCCTTCTACCCTATTTTTGCTTCCACGGCCAATGCCGGCGAGTACTGCCGTACGCTTTTTATCGTCGTCGCTATCTCTCTGCTCTTGAGTTGGCTGCTCGCGATGACGCTGACGCCGCTACAGTGCTTCGACATGCTGCCGGCCCCCAAGGAGAGCGGCGCGGCAGGCGATCCCTATGCCGGTGGTCTCTATCGCCGCTACAGAGCGTTTCTTGAGTTAGCCGTTCGCTACCGATGGTTTACCATTGCAAGCATGGTGGGGCTTTTGGTCGTCGCGGTTTTTGCTTTCGGCAAAGTGGAACGGCTGTTTTTCCCGGACTCCTCGATGCCGAAATTCATGATCGATTACTGGGCGCCGGAAGGCACCCGGATTCAACAAGTCTCAACGGATCTCAAGCGCCTCGAGCAAAAGCTCCTGTCGGACAAACGGGTGGAGAGCGTGAATACTTTCATCGGCGCCGGACCGCCGCGTTTCTACCTTCCGGTAAGCCCCGAATTGCCGAATCCGTCCTACGCCCAGCTCATCGTCAACATGCACTCATTCAGGGACGTGGACGGGTTGATCGCGGATCTCAAGCCTTGGATCACTGAAAGCATGCGGGAAGCCCTGGTGCCTATCCGAAAGTACGGTGTGGGGCCCAGCAATACCTGGAGCTTCGAGGCCCGCTTCAGCGGTCCTGCGCTTGCGGATCCTGGTGTGCTGCGGTCTCTCGCTGATCAGGGCACAGCCATCTTGCACGCCAGTCCCCTCGCCGGTCTGGTACAGACAGACTGGCGCCAGAGGGTGCCGAAGGTCGAGCTTGAATATGGCCTTGAGCGCGCACGCTGGGCGGGGGTAACCCGCGGCGATATTGCCAAGGCAACCAAGCGGTCATTTGATGGTCGGGTCGTCGGAACGTACCGCGAAGGCGACGATCTGATTCCCATCGTTTTGCGCAACGTCGAAGAGGAGCGCGGCAACATTACCGGGATGGATGTTCTCCAAGTGCAGCCAGGCTTTTCCCGTCAGACCGTTCCGTTGTCCCAGGTCACCGGCCAACTGCGCACTGAATGGGAGGATCCGCTCATCTGGCGTAGGGATCGACGACGCACGATTACCGTGCAGGCCAATCCGATCAGCGGCGTAACCCTGCCGACCCTGCGCCAGAGCGTTCTGCCCAACTTCGAAAAGATCAAACTGCCGCCGGGTTACCGGCTGGAATGGGGCGGCGAATATGAGGACACGGTGCAGGCCCAGGCCTCTTTACTTCCTGGAATTATTCCAATGGCCGCCGTCATGCTTTTGACTATCGTGGCGTTGTTCAACGCGCTCCGGCCGCTTTTCACGATCCTTCTCGCCCTTCCGTTTGCCGCCATCGGCCCCAGCCTGGGGTTGTTGGCGACTGGCGTGCCCTTCGGCTTCTTGGCTCTGCTCGGAGCCATGGGCGTCGCCGGCATGATGGTCAAGAACTCCATCGTGCTACTTGAGGAGGTCCATCACAATCTCGCGCACGGCAAAAGTCCCAACGACTCGCTGATCGATGGCGCCGTCTCACGCATGACGCCGGTGCTCTTGGCTGCGGGCATGACGGTCGTCGGTGTTCTGCCGTTGCTGAAGGATGTTTTTTGGGTCGGCTTGGCAGCCACTTTGATGTCGGGTTTGGCGTTTGGAGCAGCTGTGACCCTAGTCGTAGTCCCGGTGATTTATGCCACGTTTTCTAGGATAAAACGTTGAACCAACACGACCCGCATGGGACTATCGCAGCGCCAAAGGTAACGCCTGAAACCGGCGTCGCTGTGTACTGAAGCACCAATATGCGGTACGTCGACCTTGCCTTGATCGTTCTCTTCACGGCGGCCGTGCTGATATTCAAGTTCCAAAACTTGACCTCAGTCACCATTTCGCTACTGGGCTTGAGCGCCACCTTGCCGCTGTCGACGCTCGTGATTCTCGTATATGTGCTGGGGATGATAACCGGGAGCGCCCTGTTTGGCCTGGTTCGGAGTTGGATCCGCGGAGCCAGGCGGCCGCGTTGATCCCGGATTACGCAGCTAACGCTACGACTACGCTGAGTGGGGCGTGAGCCTGGAGTAGGTAGCGAAGGCACAGACGCGTGCGGTCAAAATTCTTTCGGTCGTCAGGCTGGCCGTTTACGCCGATTGCGGAGACCAGATCACTGCCCGACAGCGATTATTCGCGGTTGGAGAGCGCCGCGATGGAGCAGGCGAAAAACCGAAAGGACTGAAATATGAAAAAACACGCAAGCACGTCTTCTCGTGAACCTGGTCATTCGCCTGACTTTGTCAAAGTC
>DATFQZ010000228.1:0-3865 GCA_035263765.1 Candidatus Angelobacter sp.
TTGCGATGCCGCAGTAGCGTCCGCACGCAGCAAACGTCCTGCTCTGGCCGGAATGCGGCTCGCAGCAATCCAGCTGCGTGCAAGTATTGAAGCCATTGGCACTCATGCCAGTCCGTTCGCCGCCCGGGGACGTTTTTCATATGTCGCGCATTCACCAAACATGCCCGCACACCGCGATCTTCGAGCATTTGATAGAGCGGGATCCAGTACAAACCCGTCGATTCCATGGAGTCTACGAGCGATTGCACTTGAGCCGGGCGATGCGGCTGTACGTTTCTGCATAACCCATCCGTTCCATCCGCTCTATGGGCAGACGTTGGATCTGGTAGCTCAGGGGCGGGAATGGGGCGAGGAGCGTGTCTATTACCGCGACCGAAACGGACGCATGCGCTTTCTGCCGGCCCGCTGGACCAATCTGGCTGCTCCCGATCCGTTTGTCGTTACGGCTGCCGGCAGAGCCTGGTTTCGCGTGGAGGATCTGATCCGCGTTCAGGATCGCCTGAAGGAGTGGAAGGGATGAACCTGTTGGACCGCATAGCGTGTAAAGCAAACTACGCCGCATGTGTTAAGAAAATAATGCCGCCAAGACGGAGCCGGAGGGGCGTATTGATAATGCAGTTTTTCAGTATTTTGCTTGCTGATAATTACTGCTATTAGGCCGCCAGTGAATCGAAGATTGGGATTGACGGTCGCCGCTAACTGGAGCATAATTATGTTTACATACAGGAGGCGATCTTCTCATGCCCAAGAAACTCACCCCCGATCGCAAGCAGCTGGCCCTTCGCCAACAGGGCACTTTGCATCCCCATCCCGAACAAGTCACCGACGAACTGTTCCTGACCAACGAGTTTTTCGATGCCCGCGACCTGGTTCAGGTCAAGTACGAGATGCTGCGCCGCGTCCAGAGCGATGGGCAGCCAGTAAGCCGCGCGGCTGCCGCCTTCGGGTTCTCGCGGCCCTCCTTTTACCAGGCGCAGGCGACTTTCCAGCAAGGAGGCCTGCCGGCGCTGATCCCGCACAAACGAGGGCCCAAGCAAGCTCACAAGCTCACGGCCGAAGTGCTCGCCTTTGTGCGTCAGCTACGCCAGCAAGACGCTTCCTGGCGTCCGGCCGACTTGGCCCCACGCGTCCAGCAAAGATACGGCATTACCATCCATCCGAGAAGTGTCGAGCGCGCACTGGCGCGCAGTCAAAAAAAACTGCGGTGAATCCATCTCTGCCCAGTGCCATCGCGCATCAGGATTTTGCCACCCACTACGAGCAGTTGCGCCGCGATGCGCTGGCCAGAACCAGCAGCGGAGGCCTGGGTCTCACCCTGTTGTTTCGCCAAGGGCTGGTAGCGTGGATGCAAGGCTGCTCGTGCGGCACCTCGCCGCCCACGAGGGACCCCGTCGCGCCGGCCAATGCTTTCCATCCGTTGCCCACCGATGTGCGCTCCCAAGCCGCCGTCATTCTGGCGGGCATTCTTCTGCACTCCCGACCGGAGACTACTCTATGACTGCTGACCTGCAAAAGGTGAACGCTGCGCATCTGAAACGCAATGCCTATCTTTACGTCCGCCAATCCACGCCGCGGCAGGTACTGGAAAACGCAGAGAGCACCAAGCGTCAATACGCCCTACGGCAACGAGCCGTCGCACTGGGCTGGCCGGCCGAGCGCATTGTCGTCATCGATAGCGATCTGGGGCATTCCGGCGCCTCCGCGGTCGATCGCGAAGGCTTTCAAAAACTCGTGGCCGAGGTGGGTATGGGCCATGCCGGACTGGTGATCGGATTGGAAGTCTCCCGTCTGGCCCGTAACTCGAGCGACTGGCACAGGCTGTTGGAGATCTGCGCGCTCACCGACACGCGCATCCTCGATGAAGACGGACTCTACGATCCCGCGCACTTCAACGATCGGCTTCTGCTGGGTCTGAAAGGCACGATGAGCGAAGCCGAGCTGCACGTGATGCAAGCCCGCATGCGTGGCGGCCTGCTTAGCAAAGCGCGCCGCGGCGAACTGCAAGTGCCGCTTCCCGTCGGATTTCTTTACGACGAGCAGGGGCAGGTGTTGCTCGATCCCGACCAACAGGTACAAAAAAGCATCCGGTTTTTGTTCGCTTCGTTCCGGCGCCTGGGCTCGGCCGGAGCTGTCGTGAAAGCCTTCCGTGACGCGAAGCTACTGTTCCCACACAGGCCCAGAGGCGGACCGCAGGACGGAGAGTTGATCTGGGTGAAGTTGAGCATCACCCAAACGCTATTCGTGTTGCACAATCCTCGTTACGCAGGAGCGTTCGTCTTTGGACGCACCCGCACCCACAGGACGCTGGAGGGAGCCCGCCAACAGAAACTGCCGCAGCAGGAATGGCATACATTGCTGAGGGGCGCGCATCCTGGCTACCTCTTATGGGAACAATACCAGGAGAACGAACGGCGGCTGCAGGAGAACGCGCACGCGCTCGGTCCCGACCGCCGCAAGAGCCCACCTCGCGAAGGCCCGGCTCTGCTACAGGGTCTGGCGATTTGCGGCATCTGTGGCGAGCGCATGAAGGTGGTTTATCATGTGCGGGCCGGAATCCGCGTGCCCGACTATCTCTGTGACGGGCGCAGCGTCGACGATCCGCAGCCGGTATGCCAATGGATATCCGGGTCGCAGATAGACAGCGCCGTGGGTCAACTGCTCCTGGAAATTATGACGCCCGTCGCCATCGAAGTCAGCCTCGCCGTTCAGCAAGAGTTGCAGACTCGCCTGGAAGAGGTGGACCGCTTGCGCCAACAGCAGGTCGAGCGCGCTCGCTGTGAGGCGGACTTGGCCCAGCGTCGCTACATGCGCGTGCACCCGGACAACCGTCTGGTGGCCGATACGCTGGAAGCCGATTGGAATCGCAAGCTGCGCGTTTTGCAGGAAGCCCAACAAGAGTACGAGCAGCAGCGCCAACAGGACCGGGTGGCCATCGATGAAGAGCTGCGCGCTCGGCTACAGACGCTGACTACGGATTTTCAACGCTTGTGGCATGATCCCACAACACCCGATCGGGAACGCAAACGGCTGGTACGGCTGCTGGTCGAAGACGTGACCTTGATCAAACGGGAACAGCTCTTGATCCACGTGCGGTTTCCCGGAGGAGCCACCAAGACTATTCCACTGCCGTCTCCGCGGCGGGTCACCGTAACTCCACAAGCTGTCGTTTCCGAGGTGGATCGGTTGCTCGATGAACATTCCTATGAGGGGATCGCCCAGATCCTGAACTCGCGCGGTTTTGTGTCCGGCTATGGCAAGCCCTTCCGTGGCCGGATGATCGCCCGCCTGACGATCGAGTATGGACTGAAGAGCCGTTTTGATCGGTTGCGTGCGAAGGGAATGCTGACTCTCGAGGAGATGGCGGAGCGGCTTGATATTTGCACTAGGCATGTCAAGCTCTGGCGAGTGGCCGGTCTCTTGCGTGCGCACCTGTGCAATGACAAGAACGAGTACCTGTACGAAGATCCGGGCCCCCATCCGCCACGCAAAGCCCGGGGTATAAGATTATCCAAAAGGCGACCGCGCGTTGAGAATGTATCTCACCGTCCGGCGGAGGTGCAGTGTGAAGCGTAAGCGATTACCACCTCTTCAACTTGTTGCTCCGTCAGCCAAGCCGCTAGTCCTCGCAGCTGTTCGGGTGTCGTCGCAAATTTCCGGCGCTCGAATGGGTACGCTCCCTCGCTGGCCACATCTGCTACTACTACCGCCAACATCTTCTTGTGCACGTCAATTCCCGCTATCCTATGAACCATGGTTCCTCTCTTTTGCGGGAGCAGAGAGCATGCCCATAGTTACCTCAGACAGGGTCACGCGGCTGCCGGCTCTCCCGCAAAGGAGAGCCAGCGCCCAATTATTCGCGCAAGCG
>DATFQZ010000229.1:0-26579 GCA_035263765.1 Candidatus Angelobacter sp.
AAGGCAGCCTTGGGGCGCCAAAAACTTCGTCGTCAAAGATCCGGATGGCAATCTGCTGCTGTTTGCTGGACCCGCAAACTAACAGCCACCAAGACCGAAGTGTTGCTGATCGAGCATGTATCGTCGGCAATCCGGAAAGAAATGCATTATTGGCCAAGAATCCCCATTAGACTCAATACAGGCAGCGCGCGCGCGCAAATGTTGGGTTTTGCGCGGTTTGCTGCATGAAAGTTCTAAAATCGTCCGCTAGGGCCGACCATTCTTTTCCTTGAGATCATCGTGGTAGAGATCCCTCTCCCGCTTTGCGGGATCGGGATTTCGCCTGTCAGCTCACTTTCATTCTGCTTTCTTTTGGATAGCGTCGATTTTTTGCCTGGCTTCCGTCACCTCGGGCCTGTTGGGAAAGAATGTGATGAAGTCTTGATATTCCACGAGTGCACGCTGCCAGACGCCTTCTGCGTACCAAGTGTCACCGATGGACAACTTTGCACGAGCTACATAATCTGAGTTTGGATAGCTTCGAATGAGCTTTTCAAGCAAGGTGCGCGCCTCAGCATAATGGGCATTCCTGGCTGCTTGTATCGCTTGTTCGAATAGCACATCCGGCGATTTGAGGGTAGTATTCGCGCCAGGGGTTGGCGTTGGGGTCTGGCAAAACGCCATTGGCGCAAGAACCAGCACGCATATCAAAAGAAAGGACGTAGCACGAGTTTTCATGTGAACTTCCCTTACGTTTCAGAATATTTTCAAATTGGCCATCCGTTGCAATTTTCAATGCTCGGGCAATCAAAAAATCGCCTTTGTCTCATTGTTTAGAACGTAGCATCTCCTGAAACTTGCAACCACCCATCCTAGATCTGTTCCGGCCCCGGTTCTGCCCGTCCCATTGTTTCTTTCCTTCACAACTTTGCGGGTTTGACTATCTCAGGCCGAATACGTGCTTCATCAAAGCGACTGCTTGCGGCGGGCCGAAAATGAACACAATGGCGATCAGGTAAGCGAGAGCGAGAATCCCCCCGACGCCCCATTGTACCCACTGACGCGCGCCCGGCCGTATCCGGACAAATCCAATGATGCACGCAACAATGATTAAGAGGTGTCCGCAACCCGCGAACAAGCTGAGCAGCAGATCTGGACGTTGAGGCCGCCCCGTTTGGGCCAGGGTCTGGAGTTCCTGCATGACATCGTGACCGGCGGTCGTGAGGAGCAGGACATTCCAAAAGACAGCGACGGCGAGGCCGGCGCCGAATCCCGCTGCATATTTCCGACGCGTCAGCATGACCACTGCGACATAGATGAACGCCTGCAGAACATGCAAAACTCGCCACTCGGGTGCGAATGCTGCCGAAACTGCCAAGCCGAATACAAACATCGCGGAACCGACGGCGATCATGGCGTTGATCCACCAGTCGGTGCGGGACGACTGCGGTTTTGTCGCAAGCAAGGTCATAAGTTCTCGGGCAATCACTTAACGCTGGGTGCGTGAGAAGCGTATCAAAAAACCCATTCCATGCTGCACAGGCAAATGCCGCTTTAGGCGGTTGGCCAAACACAAGCGGGCCGGACCCTTGTACCATTAGTAACTTTCCGATGCCGCTCCCCTTTGGCACTATGAGTTACATAAGACCACAGTAGAGATTGAGATTCTGAATTGAGCATGCGGTGTTGAAACAGTCAGGGCCCGTCCGGAAATTTGGTATTCCAGTCGTTACACGCCTGGTCTTTGCTTCGGCCTGCTTCGGCTTCGCCTTTTGGGGCAAAGGGTTCTGCCGCGACTTCGTCGTCTCCGTTGCCGCCCCAGACGCTTACCCCGGTCTCAACGATGTGGCCGTGGTACTCAGCTGGGGCCTATTCTTCGGTCCGTTTGCTCTTTTGGGTTCCTACGCGCTGCTGCGCGCCTGCATCAGGGTCTACCAGGGAATGGTCACGCGTCGTGCTACTGAAGCAGTAGAGATTCTCACGCCTCTTCCCGGCACTGCCGCCGCGGGAGGATTTCGCACACACTCTCCCGTCCGTGAACCACTCGATGACGCTACCAGGCGCCGTCTCGATCATTTGTCTGCCCGGGCTGCCAGGGTGAGCGGAATCGTGCTAGGAGTGTTCTTCGTCGTCTTGGGGCTGACCGGCTTCCTTCTGGCGTGGACGCAAAGTTATCGTCCGAACGGCGGGTTCATCCCCTTCGGCTTAGCCCTTCGTTTCCTGGTCGCTTGCGGTGTCTCTGTGCTGGCGGGAGCCTTCATCTTGCGCGAGACTTTTGCCGAGTCCAAGACAGGATGGCTTGTTCCGCTGCGCGTCTTTACTGCCATTGTCGGCCGGAGGCTCAGTGAGAACCTTCGTTATCGTCGGCGCTAAGAGCTGATTCTCAGGGCGTTGCTGCCGATTGCCGCTCCTTGGCGCCCAGTATCGCGAGCCACAGCATCATCGCCAACTCTCCCAACACAACAGGTTGGGTGAGGCTATAGACCCTGTCCTGATACCCTGGGAACAGTAAGCCAGTAAAACTCAACGCCAACCAGCCGAAGCAGGCCACCATCAGCCAGACGCCGAGGAAGCGCGGGAGGAAGCGCGAGCGGTAGACCAGCAGGCCGAAGGGAAGAAGCCAGAGGCCCCAGAAGATCATGTTGGCCAGGTGAAGCTGGTGATGCAGGTTGAGGAACAGCATGACGAAGGCCTCGCGCTGCGGCTTGTCGAAGACGGATAGGAAATCGGCGCCGCGTGCGAACAGCAGGGCGGCTGCGTCCGTCACCACGTTGACAAAGAATAGCGGCACCGGCATCAAGCTGCCCAGGATCACCATCAGAACAGCGAGCCCCCGGTCCACTCCCTTCAGCAACCGGTAAAGAGCCAGCGGAACGAAGAGCCACAGGACTGCGCCCAGCAATTCGCTGAGAAAGCCCAGGCGGAACAGTGACTCGTGTGCCGCAATGTTGGTTGACGTCGCTGCCGCGTTCCCTTCCACGAACAAGGTCTTAGGAATGTAACCGAGGCGCAGAATGCCAACCACGGAGGCCGCAATGTAGAGGAGCCCTGCGACTCTGGCGTTCTTGCTAAGCGAGGTCATGCGTCCTCCGCGATGAGGAGCCTAGCTAGAAGTACGAGGCCACCGTGCAAGAAGTTCCGTGTGCGCATAGGCCCGCCACCACCGTAAAAACAACCTTCCCAACGCTTGGAATCGCCTGAAAAGAAACGGCTTACCGGGTCGCATGTTATGACCGAAGTAATTTTTGTGATCTCCCAGTCTGTGCAAAACTTAGTACCAAGTCAGCCGTTCCCGCATTGCCTCCCCCCGGCGGCATCGCATACAGGGAGAAGGCATGAGCATCTTGCTGGTTGAAGACTCAGTCATCGACAGACATCAGATCTCCGGCTATTTGCAAGATTGGGGCCTCGATTTTCAGGCTGTCGGGAATGGCACTGCCGCTTGGGAGCTGCTCCAGAAGCCGGATGCCCCGGGCTTGGTTTTGCTGGACTGGATGCTTCCCGGACTCGATGGTATCCAGCTTTGCCGCAAAATCCGCACCCTCAGCGCGGATGGCACCTATTTCTATACCGTGATGCTTACCGCGAAAGACCGAAAACAGGACCTGCTGACCGCCATGGCCGCCGGTGCGGACGATTATCTGGCGAAGCCTGTCGCCCCGCAGGAGTTGCGGGCGCGCGTCATGGTCGGAAAAAGGATCCTTGACCTTCAACAATCGCTCAAGTTTGCAGCGACTCACGACTTCTTGACCAAACTCCTGAATCGGGCGGAGATTCTCGCCGGGTTGAAGCGCGAACTCGCACGAGGCGAACGGGAAGGCCAGGCGGTGGCCATCATCCTGGTTGATCTGGATCACTTCAAGCACGTCAATGATTCCCTCGGGCACGCCGCCGGCGATGAGGTTCTCGAGGTCGTGGCGCGAAGGCTGAAGTCCCATTTGCGTCCGTACGATCTGGTGGGCCGCTACGGAGGCGAGGAGTTCCTGATCATTTTGCCGTCTTGCAATTTGGCTCCGGCCATGCAACGGGCAGAGCAGCTTCGCGTATCAGTCTCCAGCGATCCGATCCTCACCATGTTTGGAAGTGTCTCCCTCACCTTGAGCATGGGAGTGACCGTGAGCAATTACGAACTGGATCTCACGGTGCAACAGCTTTTGCAGCAGGCCGATGAGGCTCTGTATCGCGCCAAAGAAACGGGCCGGAACTGCGTACAGGTTTTTTCCCCGCGCGAGTTGGTTCGAAGCTCATAGGATCACGGCGCTAAGGCTGTGTCACAGCCGCAGATGCACGCAGAATAACGCAGATAGAAGAAGCGCCGGGCCGCTCATGAACGCGAAATGGCAGGAGTCTCCAAGAGAGCCGGTCTGATTCCGGCAATTGATTCGCTCTACGTCGCGTGGATTTGCCACTCGTTACTATGATCCGCCTTTTCTGCGCCGACCTGCGGCCATTCGACTGGCCTAGGGCAAATCTCCGCGCATTCCGCCCGAGTTCAACGAATCCCAGAACTTGCAGTAAGATAAACTCAGTCGCCTCATGAAAGACTTCTACATTGCCGAAGCCTCCCGGTTCGAAAACCAGGTGATCACCTCTTCGTTTGTCGTGGTATCGAAGCAAGCTAAACCCAAAAAGAGCGGCGAACTGTACCTGGCGCTGATCTTGGCCGACCGGACAGGCCACATGGAAGCCAAAATGTGGGACAACGTAGCCGACCATATCGGCTGCTTCGAGCAGGACGACTTCATCAAGATCCGTGGCCTGGTGAACAAGTTCAATGGCCGCTTCCAGATCACACTGCACAAAGTCCGGTCCTTGCAAGATTCGGAAATTCAGTTTGACGATTATCTGCCCCGGACAACCAAAGACGTCAACGCGCTCTGGTGCACCCTCGGCGAGTTTGTTGCGGGGATGACGAACCCGCATCTGAAGGCCCTGATCCATTCCTTCATGAACGACCCGCAGATCGAGCAGGCGTACAAGAACGCCCCTGCTGCCAAATCTTTGCATCATGCTTTCATCGGCGGCCTGCTGGAACACGTGGTTTCACTCTTCCAGCTTTGCGACCTGGCCTGCCGCAACTATCCGGGGTTGATCGACCGCGATTTGCTGCTGACCGGAGCTTTCATGCACGACATCGGCAAGATCCACGAGCTGGCTTTCGCACGATCGTTCACCTACTCCACGCGCGGCCAGCTCCTGGGCCACATGATCATCGAGCTGGAGATGCTCAAAGACAAACTCGCGCAGCTCCCCGGCTTTCCCGAGCAATACAAAACGCTGATCGAGCACATGATCATCAGCCATCATGGAAGGTACGAGTTCGGAAGCCCCAAGATGCCAATGTTTCCTGAAGCACTCATGCTTCATTACCTGGACGATCTGGATTCCAAGATGGAAAGCATGCGCGCCCACTTCCAGCGCGAACCAGACTCGGAATGGACCACCTACAACGCCAGTCTGGAACGGCCTCTGCTCAACAGCAAAAAGTATCTGGAAAACCTCCAAGCCGCGTCTGGCAACGATACCGTCAAAGAGGAAAAATGACGCGCCGCAACGCGCACGGCGATTCCCTCTAAGGTTGTGGTCGATCCTCTTTTAGGAGGCACACACCATTGCCCGGGCAAAGCCATTCTGTTACAAATGGCTGTCTCAAGAAGTCTGGAGGGCTGCGTGAAATCTAAACTTTCGCTTCATGTCCTGCTGGTGTTGGCCCTGGCTCTTTCCGTGGGCTGCGGCCTCAAAACCGGCTCGTCTGGATCTTCCAGCGACAACTCGGCGGCACCCGGCGGCAGCGCCTCGGGCGGCGCTGCCAGTGCGACGGCCAAAGCTACCCCACAGCCGATCGTGATTCCGGCCGGAAAGGTAATCACGGTTCGCCTGAATGAGGGGCTCAGTTCCAACCACAGTCAGCCAGGCCAGGGCTTTGCAGCCACCGTGGCTGAACCGGTGACCGTGGATGGAACCACGGTGATCGAGCAAGGCGCCACGGCCCACGGCACAGTGGTGGACGCCAAAGCCATGGGCCACTTCAAAGGCGGGGCCTTGCTGCATGTCCGGCTGGACTCCGTGGTCATCAAGGGCAAGGAACACCACATTGAAACCACAGCCGCCGGCAGCTCGACCAAGGGCAAAGGCAAGCGGTCCGCCATTGCCATTGGCGGCGGCGCCGGTGTGGGTGCGGCCTTGGGCGCAATCTTTGGCGGCGGTAAAGGTGCGGCTATCGGCGCGGCAGCAGGAGCTGGAGCTGGAACCGCCGGCGCCGCATTTACCGGCAAAAAAGAAATCGTGTTCCCTGCGGAAACCGCCTTGACGTTCAAGCTGAAACAGTCTGTTGAAGTGCAGTGATTTTCGATTGTGTGGCACCGGCACTCGTGCCGGTGCTTTTTTGTTTCAGGAAGGCATTTTCAGCGCAGGCAGGAGTGGCCTTCGACTTCGCTCAGGGCAGGCTCTGTACTACTACGGCCAACATTTCTTTCGTTTCACACGATTTTTCGGCAGCACAAGAAACACCTTACCGCGGATTTTCGCGGATGGGCGCAGATAAGGGATAAGGAAACCAAGGGCGCTAAGGGGCCGGTTTCATTTTTATCCGCGATGATCCGCGTGAATCCGCGGTAGGGTTTTGCTTCTTTAGCTTGCGGCTTGCCGCGCTATGCCACAGAGAATGCTCTAGGGTTTGAAGTCGAACTTCAGAATCGCAGAGGACTCACTCTGCGCGGGTTCGTACTTCCATTTCTTCACGGCATCCACCGCGGCTTGCGTCAGCACCGGACTTCCGCCCAAGACCTTGATGTCTTTCACGGAGCCATCCGCAGCGATCACGATCTCAAGGCGAGCAGTACCCACGATGTTATTCTTGCGCGCGAGTTCAGGATAAGCCGGCTGGGCGCCGCTTTTCATTTTGCGCCCGTCTTGTGCGAAGAGAGGAAACCACGAAGCTAGAGCAATGATGGCCAGCAGTAATCCGAGCCCGATCCAGAATGTTCTGTTTCGCAAATCTGCAAGGCTGGGTTGTACTCCCGCTGGGTTCGGCCTGGTCCATGTCACCTTCTCGCTCCTCAGCAGCGCGGCCCGGAACGAGCGGTGGGGGCAGCTGCGTGTTCGCAGAACTAAGCGCATCATAATGCGGGAATTAGCTGGTTAGAAGGTAACCAAAGTAACGCGGGCCAGCGGATCAAACTGCGCCCAGCTGGCAGGTCAGAGTTCGGCTCCGTTTTTTTGAGAGTTCCTCAGATCAAGAGACAGCAGCGACGGCCGCCTGAGGCTTGCGATGAGTCATCCAATACCCGATGGCGGCGACCAGGGCTAGAAAGCCTGCGGCAGCGAGAAACACGGGGCGAATTCCGAGTTTCTGGACGAGAACGCCGGAGAGCAGAAGCCCCAAAATCTGCGCGAACGAAATCAACGACATGAACGTGCTGCTCACGCGGCCCACCATCTGCGGCGGCGTCTCCCGCTGCGACATGGTCTGCGCCGGCACCAGCACGAAAGCGATGGCAAAACCCATGGTGAACATGCTGATGGCGGCCGTCGGAATGTAACGAAACGTTCCCAGTACGGCCGCGCCCACGCCCAAGCCCAGCAGTCCGCTCAACACCACGTTCGGGCTGGAGCGTCCGCGCACCAGGCGCGTGACCAGCAGCGTGCCGGCGATCAGCCCCACGCCAATCATCGAACTGATCACGCCAAACCAGAATGTCCCCGCGTGCAGCATGTCACGAATATAGATGGACACCAACGGGCTGAATGAACTCAGCACAAAGAAGGCCACGGCCATGGCGATGAAGACGAACGCCAATCCGGCATGGGTGAAGATGAATCGATTGCCGGCGAGAAAATCCTGAGTCAGGGAGCGGACGGTCTTCTCGGTCTGGGCGCGCGCCGGGCGAACTATGGCCAGCCGGGCGATCATGCAGGCGGAAAACACGAATGAGAGGGAATCGAGGTAGAAGCATGCCTTTTCTGTGAAGAGCACAATCAAGGGCACGGCCGCCAACGGCGACAGCAGCCGTACCACGTAGAATGCCTGGGCGATCATGGCGTTGGCTGCCAGCAAGCCCTCGGGCGGCACTAGCGTGCGTACCGTGACCGATTGCGCCGGCGCAAAGAAGCTGGACACGGTGCTGAGCACGGCGAACACCACGCAGATCTCACGGACATCGCTGACGAAAACGAGAAGCAGGATCAGCCCCGCGCGAATCACATCGCTCGAGATCATGATCACCTTCGGGTTCCAGTGGTCGACGAAGACCCCGGCAACCGGTCCGATGAAAGCTAAGGGCAACACGTAGGCGATGGTCACTGCCGTCACTTGGACAGCATTCCCATGCATGGTGAACGTGATCATGTTGATCACGCCGAACAAGGCCAGGAAGTCGCCGAAGATGCTGACGAATTGCGCCAGCCACAGCGTCCGAAACGCTCGCTGCTTCAGGATGGTCTTCAGGGAGTACTGGGGTGCTGCGGCCGCCGGCGTCGCCATAGTTTTCCTAGCTTACCTCAAGCTCACGTTCCGGGCCTCAGGGAGGCTGGGTTTGCTTTCTGGTCTGCCTGAGATTGACCGTTTTGCCGCTAAACGCTTGGGGAAAAAGGCCAAAGAAATGTGTGAACAGGCTGGAAATACCATTTAGAGTATGCGAAGCCTAGTTGACGAAAAGCGCCCTTCGATGCCCTCGACTTCCCCAGCTTCCCTCTTGCTGGTTGTAGACAGCGACGCCACAGCGCGGATTCAGCGCGAGTGGCTGGAACGCGCCGGATACCGCGTGAGTCCGGCCATCAGCCTCAAGGAAGTGGAACAGGCCTGCCATGCGGAGAAATTCGATATGGTCTTGGTGGCGGACGCGGTCGAGCCAAGAATGAAAAAAGCCATCGGGCTGATGATTCGCCACTTCCTTCCCAACGCCCCGATCCTGCAGATCGGCCGGACCCGGCCCGACCTTGACGGAAATTGCTTCGTCACCAGTGGTTCACGCGAAGACGTGCTACGCTCGGTGTTCAGGATCCTGAATAGCGACGATATCCCGCCCGCCGCCCTTTGAATCCCGAAAGCTATTTTTGTTGCGGCGGTGGCGATCCCGCACCGCTACCGCCGAGGTCTGCGGTGTTGGCGCCGCCAATGGCGTCTCCAGAAATCACCAGCTCCACGCGGCGATTCTGCTGACGTCCTTCCGGCGTGTCGTTGGAAGCCACCGGCTTGGTCTTGCCGAAGCCCCGGAACACAATCGCGCCATCGGGAATTCCCTGCTGCACCAGGTAGTCGCGCACTGCGCCGGCGCGGCGTTCAGAAAGCTGCTGGTTGTATTCGTCGCCGCCCACGCTGTCGGTGTGTCCTTCTACGTCGAGATGCAGGCCCGGATAGGCCAGGACGATACCCGAAACTTTGGCCAGCCGTTCGCGTGCTCCAGGCAACAGTTCAAAGCTTCCGGTCTTGAACAATACGTCGGACATGTTGGCGATCAGGCCGCGAGCACTATCGCGCGTCGCCAAAATCGTGTTGAGCTGGGCCAGGAGGCGCGCGCGCAAGTCAGCCTTGTCTTTTTCTGCCTGTTGGCGTAGCCGGTCTGATTCCTCTGCGGCCCGGCGTGCCTTCTCGGTTTCCGCCGCAAGCACTTTCTGCTGGGCTTCCGCGGCATTGCGCGCAGCGTCAGCTTCTTGTTTGGCTTTCTCCGCAGCCTCTCTCTGTTGGGCCGCGTCCTGCGCCGCTTTTTCGGCTGCAGCTTTCATACGTTCGGCGTCCGCCTTTGCAGCCTCGGCCTGGGCCCGCGCCGCTTCAGCATCGGCGCGACGTTTGGCTTCGGCATCCGCAAGCGCCTTGGCCTGGGCTTCGCGCGCCGCCGCCGCAGCCGCGGCCTCTTCTTCCGCCTTCTTCTTCACCGCCATCACCCGGGCCTCTTCGGCGGTCTCTACGGCTTCCCGGGCCGGGGTCTCCACCGCGCTCTTGTTTTGCTTCTGCGAGTACGCCGCCTCGGCCTGCTGCAATTGTTGTTCGGCTTTGCTCAAGATCGGAGCCGCATACTTGTCGGCGGAGGCGTTGCGCGCGATCCGCACAGCGTTGCGGGCCTGGAACAACGGCCGCGGCGTCTTCTTGTCAATGCCGAAGATGGCGTTCTCAATCTTCGTCTGGGTGGAGGCATACGTTCCCCGCGCCAGCAGTTCATACGTTGCGTCAATGTTTTCCTGGCGGAAACCGGCGGGGACGATGTTCTCCATCACCACCACGTTGCCGGGCTGGTTCACGGCGAAATAAGGCTCCGCGGTCACAATCATGCCAAAGGTCTGCATTTCCAACGGCGCTTTCACGTGACTGCTGGTGTGGTCGAGTACCAGTTCGCCGATCTTGACCGCCTTGCCCTGCGGCGAGACCGCCCACAGCACGTAGGTCAGGAATTCGAGGCCGAAGCGCGTGGGATCGTCCAGGTTCTCAAACTTCGCGTCGATCTCGACGCTGCTCTTCTTGCCTTCCACTTTGGCTTGACCCACCGCGTTGGCCATCAGCTCGGTGCCGCGCAGGTCCACCTCCACAGCTCCACTGCGGAGGCGGTAATTCACGGCTTTGGTTGTGCGGGAAACGCTGCCCGTCGCCGCGGGCGCCGGGCTCTGACCGGCTGCCGGTATTAAGGCGAAACAAAAAAGAAGGGCGAAAACATACGCGTACTTTCTCATAAAGTGGCCTCGCGAGTAGTTTTAAGCTGACCTTGGAATGCACCTACTTTATGCGTAGTAGGCGCTCATGAAAAGAGAAAAGTTGACCCGAAAGTGAATGGTACTTCAGCGGAACGTGGCGGTACTCACGGGTTGCTCGCAGTTGTGTCCGTCCAGGGGGAGCCGGGGGCCTCCGCTGGTCCCAGCGGAAATTGCGCCCGTCTGATCTGAGAAAAAGCTGCAGCGGCCTGAAGCCGGGCCGGATTGGGGTGATGCCGTAAGCATGTACCCCTGGGAGGGAATTTGGCCATCGCTGGCGAGATCAAAGGTGTAGCCGCTCTTGAGGCCGCTGGTCAGCGTGTTGTCCATGATGATGCAGGCGTTCGATTGACTCGTGGACTCACAGCTGCTGCCACCGCTCCCCAACTCCGCCAGGCTGCCGGCATAACCCACCTGAGGGTAGGCGTTGTAGTACATGGATTCGGCGGTATTGATCGTGCGCATGCTGGCAACGGCAGCCGATTCGCTGGCTCTCGCCCGCGCGCGAAGAAGATTGGGAACGGCTATGGCCGCGATCACAAGAATCACCGCCACCACTATCAGCATTTCCACCAGGGAAAAGCCTCTCGGGCGAATCCGGCGCGCGGGCATTGGCAATTGTCTCCTGACCGAGGGCACAAACAGTCGTACGTTGCGCTCAGTTTACCCGGACCCGCACGGATGGAGCGTTCTAAATTGTTGCTTAGTGATGAACTCCGCGCCTAGCAGAAAAATAAGGTGTTCACACGCGTACGCTAGAGGCTCTCGGTGGAAGAGCGGCCCTTCAGGGCCGCGTTCGGGTAGAGATTTATGACTGTCTCCAGTGTGCAAGAATTTAGTTCTTTCCTTTATCAAAATCGTCATCCCGAGCTCCGTCGATGAGGGCGCGCACTAATCAGCGCCCGAATAGGAGCGAGGGACCTTGCGTTTTTTGCTTAAAGGGAGTCAAAGTTCGTAAAAGCACAAGGTCCCTCCGGCCTACTTCGCACGCTGATGAAAACGCGTGCTCGTTTTACGGCCGTCGGGATGACGCTCCTTGGAGAATTGGGAACTCTGGCACGCACGCTTAACCCCAAAACTAACTTGAATACGCTCGGAAAGGATCGCGGCAGGCTAAAATTGTGTCTAAGGAGCACTTTCCACTTTGAGAGCAAGACACGGAGTGCCCTCCTCTCCGCGCTTTCCTAATATGGTCAGCGGAGACGACAAAATGCAGACTTTCAGCAGCTCGAACAACTCGAACAGCTCGAACAACTTGAACGAAGAAAAGTGGACACAGGTTCTGTCCCGCGACATCAAGGCCGACGGCCAGTTCGTGTACGCCGTCAAATCCACCGGCATTTTCTGCCGACCTTCGTGTCCCAGCCGCCGCCCGCGGCCGGAGAAGGTCGAATTCTTTGACTCGCCGGAACAGGCCCGCAAGGCAGGATATCGCCCTTGCCGCCGGTGCACGCCCGAGGAGCGCAGCCTGCAAGTACAGAAGGTGGAAGCCGCCCGCCGCTTTATCGACGAGAATCTGGATACCACGCTCAGCCTGGACGCCATCTCGCGACGCGTGGGCCTGAGCCCGTTCCATTTCCAGCGGATGTTCAAGAAGATTGTCGGCATCAGCCCGCGGCAATACCAGCAAGCGCAGCGCACCAGCAAATTCAAGAGCGCGCTGCACAGCGATGCGCGGATCACGGACGCCATTTACGACGCCGGCTATGGCTCCAGCAGCCGCGCTTATGAAAATGTCCCCGCGCAGCTGGGAATGACGCCCTCAGAATTCCGCGGCAACGGCCGGGGCGCTCAGATCCGTTACACGATCCTGTCCACCGTACTGGGCAAACTGCTGCTCGCGGCCACGCCGCGCGGGCTGTGCTCCGTGCGCTTTGGCGAGAGCGACGCCGTTCTGGCCCGCGATCTCCGCCACGAGTTCAGCGCCGCCGCTATCGAGCGGAACGATCGCGCGCTCGAAGCCATCGCCCAGCAAGTTGAGCGCTTGCTCGAGCCGGGATCGCCGGCACGCGCTTTGCGCGCTGGGGTGATTGCAGGCGGTGTTAACGCGGCCCAGATACCTCTCGATATCCAGGGCACCGCTTTCCAGCAACTGGTATGGAATGCTTTGCGCCAGATACCTCGCGGCAAGACCCGTAGCTATTCCGACATAGCTAAAGCCATTGGCAAACCTAGAGCCGTACGCGCAGTGGCCAGCGCTTGCTCTTCCAACCCTGTGGCCGTGGTCGTTCCATGCCACCGTGTTGTGGGTAAGAACGGTAATTTGGCTGGATACCGCTGGGGCATGAAGCGCAAAGCCGCGCTGCTCCAAAGCGAGCAGGCGGAGACGGTGTGAAGCCAATCTTCGTCGAGTCCGCGTAATCCCGACGATTCAAAAATGCCTGTCATCCTGAGCGAGTCCGAGCCCGCAGAGCGGGAGAGGGCGAGTCGAAGGATCCCGAGAATGTCTGTGGCGCGAAATGCAACATCAAGGCGTCCTCACCATGCAGCATTCGCGCTTGCTCAGAATGACAGGCTCGAAAATCTTGCCCTCGCATTGGGTAAACTCAACGACAGGTACGCATTCTGCCTTCACAACGAGGCGCAAAGATGTGATACACAACTATCAGGGCACACGAGGTTACGGTGTGCGTGATGTAAACGTGCTAATAATCAAACCGATCGCTGACTTGCTAGTCGACTGCGAGGTCTTCTATGTCTGTTGAGCGCAAGGCGTTTATTGATCACATCGAGAAGTATCTGGGCAAGATTCAAGGGGGATGGAAAACAACGCCCGATGGTAACCCAATGGACTTCCAAATCATCGAGTGCTGGGGCGGACAGATCCCCAAAGCGCGAGCGTTTTCCACACTTGGCCTAAGTGATTTTCCCTTACGCTCGGCTGTTTCGGAGAAGATCATTCGGCACGAGTTGCTTATGGCAGTACCTGACTCGTTCGGTGAGCGCAACGTACCGGCGGTTCTGCAGCAACTTGGTTCAAATGCTCTTGAAAGGAAATCTGCTTATCTGGCTGGGGAGGTGGTCGAGCTCGGGAACCCGATTTTCTCCGGCTTGCCGTTTTACGCGTTTTATACTGCGATCCCTGTAGTTCTGCCGGAACAGTTTAGGAGTTACGCATTCGAAGATGGTGAGCGGATGGTATTTGCCTGGATGGTGCCGATCACGAAGCTCGAAGCAGCATATGTGCGAAGACAAGGGTGGAGCAGGTTCGAGGCGCTCTTGGAAGGTCAAAAGGCGGACTTGGTTGACCTAAATCGGCCAGACTACACTCAGATCGCGATAATGAACTAATCGGGCACCACCAATCTTTTGTCGGGAAGCGCGCGTCCGGAAGCTGCGGCGAGGATAGTAAGCAAGATTCGGCGCACAAAAAGAGGCACAGCCTGGACTGAGCGATTTTTTTTAACCCCCTAGCCCCGCCCCCGCCCCTGGAGTTACGATAATCTGCGCAGCCAAAACCGGCTGTGTCACGACCATGCCGGCCATCATCCTCAACATCAACGGCAGCGAGCACAAAGTGGACGCCGCATCAGGAGAGTCCCTGCTCTCGGTCCTCCGCAACCGCCTGGGGCTGACCGGGACCAAATACGGCTGCGGCGAGGGCGCTTGCGGCGCCTGCACGGTGCTGCTCCAGGGCAAAGCTGTCCGATCCTGTTTGGCGCCAGCCAAGAGCTGCGCCGGACAAAAGATCATCACCGTTGAAGGCCTGATGCAGGACGGCCGCCTGCATCCGGTGCAGCAGGCGTTTCTCGAAGAAGAAGCTTTTCAGTGCGCCTACTGCACGTCGGGGATGATCATGTCCGCGGTCTCGTTGCTCAAAGCCAACGCCCATCCCAGCGACGAACAGATCGTCGATGAGATGAACGGCAACATCTGCCGCTGCGGGACGTACCAGCGCATTCTGGCTGCGATCCGTCGTGCTGTACAGGCAGAAAAGAAAGAGAAGACGCCGTGAAGCCGCTGGACCCAATGATCTCTTCCTCAGCGGCTCAAGCCGGGCAATCGGAAGGCTTCCACCGCAGGCCTAAAGACCCCTTTGACTCCCTCGCTTCGCTCAGTCGCTCAGGGCAGGCTCTGCTCCACCCCGACGTGGGACACAGCAATGATGAAACCACTCTAGAAAACCAGCAGCATGAGGTCGAGCGGCTGGGGCATCTGTTCACGGTCAATCGCCGCGACCTGTTCAAGCTTCTGGGCGCGGGGCTGTTGGTCGGGGTATGCGCGCCCAGCGCGCTCACGCAGGAGTCAGGACGCACGCGCAACGAAGAGATTCCGCAGGATCTGGAGTCGTGGGTGCACATCGGCGCCGACGGCAAGATCACCGTCTTCACCGGCAAGGTGGAGATGGGGCAAAACATCCGCACCTCGCTGACGCAGCAGGTGGCCGAGGAGCTGCGCGCGCCGGTCAGCGCCATTGCGCTGATCATGGGCGATACCAGTCTGGTCCCGTTCGACATGGGCACTTTCGGTAGCCGCACCACGCCGCAGATGGGCACGCAGCTGCGCAACGCCGCCGCCGCCGCGCGTGAGATCCTTCTGGACATGGCCGCGGAACGCTGGAAGGCGGACCGCACCCAGTTGTCCGCGAATGATGGCGTCGTAACCAGTTCGCGCAACAGCGAAAAACTGAGCTACGGCGAGCTGACGCAAGGCCAGAAGCTGGTGAAGGTCCTCAAGGACCCAGCGCTGACGCCCGCGACACAGTGGAAGGTTGCCGGCACGGCCACGCCCAAGGTTGACGGCAAGGCGTTTGTCACTGGGGCGCACCAGTACACGTCGGACCTGTTGCGTCCGGGAATGCTGTACGGCAAAGTTCTGCGGCCGAAGGCGTTCAACGCCAAGCTGGTCTCATTGGACGCCAATGACGCGGAGAAACTCGCCGACGTCAAGATCGTGCGCGACGGCGATTTCGTCGGCCTGACTGCGCCCGACCCGGAGATCGCGGCCGGCGCGGTCGACCTGATCAAAGCCCAGTGGAACGCGCCGCAACAGATCTCTGAAGCAGCTTTGTTCGACTCGTTGCGCCAGGGCTCTGAGACTGGAAGCGCCGGGCGCGGCAGCAATCGCGAGACCGGCTCGGTTGGAACGGCGATGGCTTCGGCGGCGAAAACTTTATCGCAGACCTACACGGTGGCGTACATCCAACATGCGCCGCTGGAGCCGCGGGCGGCGCTCGCGGAGTGGCAGGACAACAAACTCACGGTTTGGACCGGGACGCAGCGCCCGTTCGCGGTGCGCGAAGAGCTGGCGTCAGCGTTTCACATTCCGCTCGACCAGGTGCGCGTCATCGTCCCTGACACCGGCTCGGCCTACGGAGGCAAGCACACCGGCGACGCCGCCGTGGAAGCCGCTCGCCTGGCCAAGGCCGCGGGCAAGCCGGTGAAGCTTGTCTGGACGCGCGAAGAGGAGTTCACCTGGGCATATTTCCGTCCCGCGGGCGTCATCGACGTGAAGAGCGGGATCGCCGCTGACGGCACGCTCACAGCCTGGGAGTTTCACAACTACAACTCCGGGCCGGCGGCCATCGGGACGCCGTACAGCGTCGCCAACCAGAAGATCGAGTTTCATCCCGCGAAGAACCCGCCGCTGCGCCAGGGATCGTATCGCGGCCTGGCGGCCACGGCCAACCACTTCGCCCGCGAGAGCGCTATGGATGAGCTGGCTGCTCTGGCCGCCATGGACACGCTCAAGTTTCGCCTCAAGAACATGACCGACACCCGTCTTCGCGACGTCTTCAACGCCGCCGCGCAAGCCTTCGGTTGGGGCGAGCAGCCGGCTACGCCGACGCGCGGCTTCGGCATCGCCGGTGGCTTTGAGAAGGGCGGCTACCTGGCGACGTGCGCCGAGGTCGCCGTGGACCGCAAGAGCGGAGGAGTGAAGATCGTGCGCGTGGTCCAGTCGTTCGATTGCGGCGCAATCATCAATCCCAACGGCCTGCGCAACCAGATGGAAGGCGCCATCGTGCAAGGCATCGGTGGTGCGATCTTTGAAGCCGTGCACTTCGAGAACGGACGCATCCTGAATCCTCACTTCGGACTGTATCGCGTGCCCCGCTTCCGTGACTTGCCGCAGATCAAGGTCGAGCTCGTCGACCGCAAAGATATGCCCTCGATGGGCGCCGGAGAGACGCCGCTAATGGGCCTGGCCCCGGCCGTGGCCGGCGCCATCTTCAGCGCGACAGGAATCCGTTTGCGTAGCCTGCCTCTGCTGGCAAAACCGCTCAAACTGACCTCTTGAGCCAGGGTCAAGACCTCTACGGCAGAAAAGGCAACACCTTACCGCGGATCAACCGCAGATGAACGCGGATAAAAACACTCAGTGGAAATAGGTATATTCCTTTGAATTTGAGTGCATCCGCGCAGATCCGCGGTAAGCCTTTGTTGTTCTAAGGCATCCCCAGCTTCGCTTTCAACGTTGACCATTTATCATGGTGTTGCCATGGAGAAGCTCTTTCATTTCGAGTCGCCGCGGGAAAGATACAAGTGCGACGCAGCCATCGTCTGGTGTTTCGACAACCGCTTCGAGCTGGCGCTGAGGAAACTCGTCAAGCGCCTGGGGCTCAACTATTACGACCCCATCCGCATCGCCGGCGGCACCAAGTACCTGGCTTCGCCAGAGCACGAGCACGACCGCGAATTCGTGCTGGAGCAGATCCGTCTCTCCATGCGCCTGCACGAGACCAAAACCGTCTTCCTGATGCTCCATTCCGATTGCGGCGCTTACGGCGGCCTGGCTGCCTTCGGCGGAGACGCGGAGAAAGAAGCCCGGAATCATCACCAGGAGCTCCAGCGCGCGGCTTCTTTCCTGCTCTCGCAGATTCCTGAACTGACCGTCCGCTGCTGCTTCGTGGATTTCGAAGGCGTGTGGGAAGTGGGCTCGGAGGGAGTCGCGGCAGTGAAGATCGCGTGAAATGAATTTGGTAATTTAGTAATTTCGTAAGTTGGTAATTGAAGAGGCCTAAACCTGATTTCAGCAATTACCCAATTACCAAGTTACGAAATTACCAAGTCTCCTTTTCTCATCCATGGCCAACATTCTCTACGGCGTAAACGGCGAAGGTTCCGGCCACTCCACCCGCGCTAAAGAAGTGATTGCGCACCTCAAGGACAAGGGACATACCGTCCACGTAGTTTCCTTTGATCGCGGCCTGCGCAACCTCAGCGAGAGCTGCGACGTCGCCGAGATCTTTGGTTTTCGTTTCGCTTACGTCAACAACCGCATGCGCTACCGGCGCACGCTGGCCAAGAACCTGATCAAGGCCCCGCAGGCGGCGCGCAGCATGGCCCGCCTGCTGCGGCGGATGAAGGAGTGGCGGATCGAGCTGGTCATCACGGATTTCGAGCCGCTTTCCTGCCACGCCGGCCGGCGCAAGCGCCTGCCCGTAATCTCCATCGACAACCAGCATTGCCTCACCAACGCCGAGGTCGCGCTGCCCCGGCACTTTCGCCGCGATGCCGCCGCGGCCAAAATGGTCACACGCTTGATGACACCGCACGCGCAGGCTTATCTGGTGACGTCATTCTTTCCGGCGCGCGTCAAACGCCGCAACACATTTCTCTTCCCGCCGATTCTGCGCAGCGAAGTGTTGGCGACGAAGCCGGCCTCCGGCGAATACGTCCTCGTATACGTAACTTCGCCTTCGCCGGACCTGGTAAAGCTGCTCAAGACCGTACGCGCCAGGTTTATCGCGTATGGTTTCGGCAAAGATGGCCAGGAAGGCAACATCCTTTTCAAGGCGCCAAGCATGGATGGCTTTTTAGCGGACCTGGCGAGCTGCCAGGCGATCATCGCCAACGCCGGGTTTTCACTGGTCAGCGAAGCGCTGCACCTGGGTAAACCGTATCTCGCGGTCCCCGTCGCGAACCAGTTTGAACAGATCTTCAATGCCTATTATCTCGATAAAACCGGCTACGGCGCGTGGTGGAAGGAACTGAACAAAGAGCGGGTGGACTCGTTCCTGTACAACCTTCCTCAGTATGCCGAGAACCTGCGAGCCTACCCGCGCCAGGGCAACACGGCATTGTTGGCCAAGTTGGATGAATTGATCGCGAACATCCATCCGCGCAGAAGGCCGTAGAGACGCGGCACCGGGGTCCCCGGACCGGGCCGGTTTTGCCCGGGTTGGGGTGGAGGCATTGCCGCGTCTCACTGGGTCCCAAGAACAAACCGCCTTTGCGGCAATGCACCTGCCATGAACGCGGAGACGCAGAGGCGCGGAGAGAATCTGTCACCCGTCATCTGCTCCAGGATCCGAATTCTCGTCTTACTCCGCGTCTCCGCGCCTCCGCGGTGAATCACCGGTCTTAGCGCCACGATTGAGACATGGCGGTGCCACGTCTCTGCGTTGAAATATGGAAGCAAGGTCTGTTTAAGATATCCTCAACATCCATGAACGCCACTGGTCTCGAGATCCCCGAACCGGAGCGCCCCTCGCGCATCACCGCATTGATGGAAGCCAGCGTGGTTTTGAGCCTGGCTGCGGCCGTGCTCTCACTTTTTCTTTTAGGTTGGATCGCGAACGAGATGCGCGAAGGCGACACGATCAAGTTTGATTTCGCCGTCCGCAATTGGGTGCACCGGTTCGCTTCGCCGGGTATGACCCGCGCCATGACTGGGATCTCGCTTCTCGGGTACGACCTCTTGATTGTGGCCCTGGTGGTCGCGCTGGCCACGTTTTTGTACTTGCGATGGCGGCGGGCTGCGGTATGGCTGGCCGTGAGCATGGCCGGCGCGCTAGCCCTGGACCTCTCGCTGAAATATGCTTTTCACCGTCCGCGCCCCCAGCCGTTCTTCGGCGCAGCGCCGCATTCGTTCAGTTTTCCCAGCGGCCATGCTTTGTGCTCGTTCTGCTTTTACGTTGTTCTCGCCGGGCTGATCGCCGCCCGTACGCGCTCTACCTTTCTGCGCGTGGCGGTCGGCGTGATGGCCGCGGCG
Source organism: Candidatus Angelobacter sp. (assembly GCA_035263765.1). Classification (GTDB taxonomy): domain Bacteria; phylum Acidobacteriota; class Terriglobia; order Terriglobales; family Acidobacteriaceae; genus Angelobacter. The sequence goes on from DATFQZ010000229.1 coordinate 19,594, forward strand.
CTGGTGATCGCGATCGGCCTGTCGAGAATCTACCTGGGCATGCACTATCCCAGCGACGTCCTGGCCGGATACCTGGCGGCAGCGGTATGGGTAGCCACTCTGTTGGTGTTGGACCGCTGGCGTTTGAATCGAAGAAAGCTGGCGGACCGGCGTAGATGAGCAGGATAGGGAGGTTGAGGAAGCGAACAAGTATTGGCCGTCACAACTTTATCTATCCATACCATTTTATTTGGCGCGGCGTTTCTGCGAGCGATAGACTACCTGCATCGAGACCAACGACAAAATCCGGCAAGCGGTGGCATTCGCATCGGGCGGTTTGATCGTCTTGGCGGCTTTTACGCTGTTTCTCTGGCTCTTGTGGCACCTTTGAACCAAGCCGCGGCGCCTATCGCAAGCGATCGCTGCCTTCTGAAGTCCTCAGGGCTTGTGTCGCTCTTTACTTCTGCGACGGCTTCGGTTTCCACAGAGTGAAGCGTAGCGGAAACCCGACGGTGAACTGCAGGTTCGGCACGTCGCGCGTGAGGCCGATACCAAAGTTGAGGTCCACGTTCTTTCCGGGCGCATAGAGATAGGAGGCGCCCAGCCTGAGCGTTCCGCCGACTAGGTAGGACCCGGGAATCTTTATGCCATCCACAGTGGTTCCCCGAGTGAAGCTCTGGTCCCATCCCAGACTGAGGGAAGTCTCGGGGTTGACGGCCAGGATGGAGCCCAACTGAAAGCCGGCCGTGTCGCCGGGCTCAAACTGCGCGAGAATTTTCTGGCCCGCATTGTTGGGATCAGGAATCAGTTTGCCGGACGGAAAGTTGTAGGCATAGGAAAGGCCGCCAAAGAGAACCATGGGATCGCTGGCCTTTACAGCGGTAATGTGGCCTTGTGCGCCGTAAAATCCTGTCCCCAGAGCGATCTCGTTGTTGCCCAGGCTGAACGGGTCCTTCCCCGTCTTGGTCTTGAAGCTGACGCTGGCCAGCAAGTCGGGGATGTTGCCATGTTCCCTGGTCAGCTGGCGGCTGAGACCGACCTGCAAGTCGCCGAAGCCGTTGGAGCGTTGCGTCGTCTCCCGGTTGTCGGCAGTAACGGTGCGAACGATTTCATATCCGTAGGGCGTCCGCACGTCCAATTGAAAGTTCCCGGGAAGGCCCATGCGGGTGGTCACGGCAGATAGCGCCACTTCTCTGCGCACGCGGTTGGAGACTATGTCGCCGACGACCAGCACCGGTAGGATGCTGAAGCCTTCGATGCTTATGGCGTCGTTGGAGGCGTTGTAATAGGAGAGGCTGGTATCAACTTCGACCGTGCCCGAAGGCAGCAGAAGACCTCCTCGCTGGATCAAAGCGCGATCGAGTGCAGCCCGAGCTTTGCGGTCTTCTTCGTTGTAGCCGGCTTCGGAAGGAGCGGCGGCGGTTGCCGAGTTGTTGGGCAAGATGGAGTTCACTGCATCCGGCGGGCGGACTCCAAACTGTGACGGCATGCCGACCCTCTTTTCCAGCTCCTGAACCCGGGCCAGCAGATTGCGGATGATAGCGTCACGTTCGCGCAGCTCCTGCTGCAATTGCTGGTATCGGGCATCATTCCGGTCGCGAACGGTTCCTTCTGCAGGAGCGACGGGAGTGGGGGAAGTCTGACCGGCCAGGGACATCGCGCCCAGAAGGACAAACGCAATCAAGCCTCGCAATGACATTGGGTCTGTCTCCTTTCACTTTCTTCTTTTCAGCTTGCTTCAGGGGCCCGCCGGGAGCGGAGTCTTGGGCGCGGTCTGCTGCAGCGCACGGTAAACGGTCGCGCCTTCCGGTGTTACCACGCCGGAAAGGAGTGACTTTGCTTGCTCACTGCTCTGGAGCATGCGCGGATCAGGAGGCCGAACGATGAAGACAATTCCCTGCTTCCAGACACTCTGAAACTGATCGGTCTTCATGGTCATGTTGCCGAACGCAGGGTCGGCCAAGACCACGCGGTCACCGAAGACACCGCGCACGATGACGAAGTGGTCCACGCCTTTACTATGGATGGGGACGATGGCAGGGATCTTCAGATCCGCCAGCTCTTCGAGCGTCATCTCACTGAAGCCCTCCGCCCCGTAACCACGAGCCTGGACAAAGTGCTTCAAGTCGAGCAACGAAAACCCTCCGAGCGCCCGCACTTTCACAGGACTGGTGCGGCGCAGAATCCAGACCACGACGGCTGATTCCGGAGTGTTGTCTTTGAAGTCATAGGTGAGGAGCGTACTGAGAGCCGCAGCGCCACACGTCATGTCCCACTGCTGGCGCACGACGTGTGCGTTGCGGATATCTTTCAAAGTGCGCACGGTCTTGGTCGCCCTGGTCCCAGTCGAATCTATCGCCACCTGGGCGTGGAGAGGAGCCAGGAACAGGGCGACCACGACGGCTTGGATGAAGTGACGCATTCGCTTCAGTGGTTCGTGTTGGTTTGAGTAATGGTTACGTTCGTGGGGTTCATCAACACCACGAGGTTGAGCAGCACGTTAACTCGGGAGTTAACGGCCAGGATGGTCATGATCGACTGCGAGCCCTTCAAAGCATCGCCGCTGATGTTGATGCCCCCAACGCCACTCTCAGCTTGTGCCGTGATGGTGCCGAAGGCCTCAACCGGCCCCTTGGAAGTCGCGACCTTGCCCTGGAATCCGATGGTTGCCGGATTCACCACGGTGACGTCGAAGCTTCCTGTTCCAGTAGTAAGGGCAAAGCCTCCCGCTGTAACTCGATCGAGGGCCGCATCGTCCAGCCGTTTGGCTTTATGCTGGGCTGCCGCTGTCGTTGCCAGGAAAACTGCGAGGCACCCGGTGATTAGAGTTCGATGCATATTGAGTCTCCTTCGCTCATCAGCACCTGTGCAGGGCAGGCAGCTGCGAGGCAGCCGCCCACCCCGTCAGGGTTTAGTGCGCCAGTTGCACGACAACGTTCACCTGGGAGAGACTGCCGAGGTTATGACCGTTCATGGTGGAAGCGATGTTGGTTGCGTTTGCCACCAGGCTTCCGACAGCATTGGTGATGTTTACCGCATGGGCGTTCTCCTCGGCTGATCCGGAGAGCTCCAGGTCCATGTCGGTTTTGTTCTCGGCTTTGGAACCATCGAGGGCGATGGCATTGCCGATGGAAGCATCAAATTCTTCTTCGTCTTCCGTTTCGGTCTTGGAGATCGTTGCGCCCGGCTTGCAGTCGCAGGGGACGCCCTTTTGAATGACGACGTTGAGTTGCTTGACTTCGTTCTTCCGCCTGTCTTCGTCCTTTCCATCTTCCTCGCGGCCCACGTCGTTCATATGGTCAGCTGACCAGATGTTGGTGGCGTTGGCAACGGTGCTGTCAACGGCGTTCGTGATGTTCACCGCGCTTGCATCCTTGAGGGCGGAGTCGTCAAGGTCCAATGAGAAATCGCGGCTGTCGGAAGCGGTTGATTCGCCGTCTGCAATTGCCGAGCCGGCGCTGATTTTGTCGAGTTGCTTATCGGCCAGCGGCTTGCTCTTGGCAAAGGCGAGTCCGGAGACGAGAAGTAACGCAATGGGGAGGGCCAGTTTTTTCATTTCATGTCCTTTCCTGCTTGTGGTTCTTGACGTCCGAGTGTCTCAACGCGTGCGAAACACTCTGAACGTCGGCGATCAGATTCTGCTGGTTAGATGTTGGTTGTTTTTTCGAGTGAAGATTTCATGAATTTTCCGATTTGTGTTGCGAGGACACCTGAGTGTGAGTTTTCGTTGCTGATTTTTGCGCGTGACTCTCACACTTATTGCCACTTGCACCGCAAAAACTTTCACAGCGTACATTGAAGATTTCATTTTGGGGCGGCGCGCTCGAAAACAAGGTCGTTGTTGTGCTCTCGCAGTCGCGTCTACTTGCCGCCACAGCGGCTCTGCAAAAAACTTCACAGAGCGCACAGTCCACAATGGGACCCAGCATGCAGAACTCGGCGTTCAGCGATCGGTTAAATTCAGCGGAGGCAGCCGCAAATCAGCACGTGGCCGGCTTTAGCCGCTGCCAACAAAGACCTCGGGGCTACGGATGCCTAACGCTCTTTTCTAACCGCATGCGACACTCCTCACCCTTTTTCGGGATTCTCTCCGAGAACGAGAATGCATGTCTGTAACCCTTCCGATCGATGCTCTCCAGTGCAGTGCCGCCGCGGGGGACAGAACAGGAAAAGACTCTGGGAGCGCGACGCGGCCGAAAAGAGCTAGGTCTGGATAACCCGGAAGTTGCCTTCGGGACGTTCGACGGCCAGGCGAACCACGCGGCGCGATTCGCGCGTGGGGCGGGTGGATTCATAGTCCAGAAATTCACGCAGCACGCGGGTTGCGTCCTTGTATCCCTGCACGATCACCGGTCCGATGATCTCGCCATCAAAATCCAGGGCAAGAGCCGGCAGCGGCTGGCTGGGCGCGATGCTAAATGACTTCACGTAGCGGTAACGCGCGTTGCCGATTTCCAACTCCAGTTGCTCGGGCTTGACGCCCAGTTCGGCGGCATAAGCGCTGCACAGGCGATTGATGTTGTTGAGCAGGGTGATGTCCGCTTTGAAGTTCTTGGAAATAAGAATGTCCACCGCGTGAACACCGACGTCGAGAAACGTCTTGATTTCACCGGTGACGTCCCCGCCTTCGAGGGGCGCCAGCAGTACCAGGAACAGCACATCAGCGCCCAGGCGCAACGCAGGCAACATGGGCTGGTTGGTCATAATACCGCCGTCGGTCCACAGGCGCCCGCTCATGGGCACGGCTTCGTAAGCGAAAGTATAAGAAGACGACGCAACCGCAGCCTGCACCAGATCAGCCGGCTGCTCGACTTCGTTGAGCGCAAAATCCTTGTTCGCCCCGGGATCCGCGGCCAGGACCTCGACCGGAACGTTGGAAAAAAAACATCCCTTCCCATGCTGGATGTCGGTGGCAGTCATGATCACGCGGATGGCGGAGTTGCGGAGGCGATCCTGGGGAATGCGCGCTCGCAGAAACTTGATGCGTTCGAAATTGGGAAACAAGCCGGTGCGCAGCGGCAAGCGGAGGAAGCGGTGGCTGAGGCGGCTCAGCGGTTCGCGCAGTAATCGGTAGACACTCCAAATCAGCACGGCGACCAGCGCCAGGGGCAACGGCGCGCTGAATTCAAGTTGCCCGCTTTCACCCGGCGTCAAGTGCAGATGCGTGAAGCCGAGGAACAAGATCAGAAATCCAAGAACCAGCAAGTTGCCGAGCACGGAGATCCAGGCTTTCTTGCGATCGATTTGCCAGCGGCGGCGGCGCAAACGGTCGCGGGCGACGTACACGATATAAGAAAGCTTGTCAGAGAAAAAAAGAACTCCGATGCCGGCCGCCGCCAGAGACAGCCATGTGATCTTGGGATGATGGGCGTGGAGAAAAATGCCGTGCTCCTTCAACCATTCCCAGATGAGGTTGCCAACGCCCGCGGATGCGGCTACCAGTCCGGCGAGAAGCAGGATGTAACGCGACCAGTCGATGCCCAAGGTGGCAGGGGTGAGTTCAAGCCAGGACTGGACCAGCGTATCGGCGTTGCCTATCAAGCCTTCGGCTTGTGCCGCGAAAGAAGCGGCATTAATGCTGCCGACCGAAGACGCGGTGATGATGTGCGTGGGGATTTCAGCGTCCTGGAAGGCCATGAGCGCGCCGGCTTCGTACGCTCCGCGGGCGCCGCCTCCGGAAAGCACGACGCCGATGCGCGACGAGAACTGAGACCGCCTGAGTCCGGCGGCCAGTTCGTTCTTAAACTGCCGGCGCAAGTTGTCCAGTTCCGCCAGTGCAGCCGCACTGCGGGCTTTCGGAAAAGCGTGTGCCATCCCTGGGCCCAGCATAAACCAGGCGGACGGAAATCAGGCCGGGAAGTTGATCCTCAGTTCCTGTCACCTTGCTTGGATAGGAACCCCATGGACATTTCATGGTTGACGCCTTGGCGGCCACAGGCTTACCATCCGCTCAGCCGCTTCATCTCCGGACGATGCACAAATCTGCGAAAAGCGACGTGCGCAAGCCTGTTTCGAGCGAAGTTGTCATTCCGGACAAGATTTACTTCCGCATCGGCGAAGTCGGGCGCCTCTGCGGACTTCCCGGCTACGTTCTCCGCTTTTGGGAAACCGAGTTTCCCCAGCTTAAGCCTTCGAAAAGCAGCACCGGCCAGCGCATGTACCGGAAGGGCGATGTGGAAAGCGTACTCCGCATCAAGAAACTCCTGTATGACCAAGGGTTTACCATCGCGGGAGCCCGCCAGCAGATGCGCGCTGAGATCCGCCGCAAGCAGACCGCGTTGCCTTTCAATCCTGCTGCCGCAAACCGCACGGAGCTGCGTCAGGTCCGCCAGGGACTAAGGGAAATCCTGGGTATCCTTGGAGGTAAGCGCCCGGCCGGACTTTGACCTTAAGATTTGTGAGCGGCTGGGAAAAGCCCGAGCGCATCCAAGAAAGTGGCTATAATAATGAGAATCACTCACATTTTGGGTGGCTTCTCGTCTAGTTAGAAGGAATAAAGGTCTCTGATGTCCAAAAAGTTGCAAGTCCTGCTTCTTACCAGCTCGATGTTGATCATCACTTTTGCCCTGATCGGCGGGCTGGGCGTCCACGCCTCCAGCGATAACAGTGACAGTTACAAGCAGATGACGGTGTTCAGTGAAGTGATGCACCGCATCCGTACTGAGTACGTGGAGGAACCGAACATCACCTCGGTGACCAGCGGCGCTCTGCACGGTCTGCTGGAATCGTTGGACGCTGACTCGAGTTACTTGAGCCCGGAAGAATACAAGGTATTCAAGGCCACCAAAACTGACGGCAAAGCCGGCATTGGCGCGACTGTCTCCAAGCGCTTCGGGTACGCGGCGGTGGTTTCCGTGATTCCGGGTGGACCTGCGGATAAAGCCGGGATCTCCGCGGGCGACATCATCGAGTTTGTAGAAAACCAGAGCACGCATGATATGTCCTTGGCTTCCGTGAAAGCACGGATGCTGGGCGAGCCCGGCTCGCGCGTGGACCTGGCAGTGATC